>JASHPZ010000058.1 GCA_030037815.1 Thermoplasmata archaeon
CCCGCCCCCGCGGCCGCCGGACCCCGGCACGTGCGGCGGCGGAGCGGCCCGGTAGTCGAACCCGGGCACCTGCGCCCGCCGCAGCGCGTAGCCGAGGAGCCGCTCGATGCGCGCGAGGTCCGGAAGCTCCTCGGGCGAAGCCAGCGTGAACGCGTCCCCGCGACGCTGCGCGCGCGCGGTCCGCCCGACCCGGTGGACGTACACCTCGGGTTCGTGCGGCACGTCGAAATTCACGACGTGGCTGACCCCTTCGACGTCGATCCCGCGCGCAGCGATGTCGGTCGCGACCAGCACGCGGTGCGCCCCGCCCCGGAATCCCTCCAGCGCGTGCTGGCGCTGGTTCTGGCTTCGATTCCCGTGGATGACCCCGGTGGAGATCCCCCAGTGGGAGAGTTGGCGCGCCAGTCGGTCCGCGCGGTGCTTCGTCCGGGTGAACACGAGCACGCTCGACATCGTTTCGTCCCGGAGGACCTCGCGCAGCAAGGACGCCTTGAGGTGGCCCGGCACGGGCAGGACGAGGTGGGAGACCCCGACCGCGGCGACCGTCGCGGGGTCGACGTGGACCATCCGAGGGTCGCGGAGGAACTCCCGCGAGAGCTGCACGACCTCGGGGGGCATCGTCGCCGAGAACAGCATCGTCTGGCGCTGGGTCGGCAGCGAGCGCAGGATCCGCTTCACGTCGGGCAGGAAGCCCATGTCGAGCATCCCGTCCGCCTCGTCGAGCACGAGGATGCGCAGCGCGTCGAAGTGGACGTACCCGCGTTCCATATGGTCGAGGAGCCGGCCCGGCGTCGCGACGATGATCTCCGCGCCCCCGCGAAGCGCGCGCGTCTGGTCCTCCATCCCGACGCCCCCGTACACCGCCGCGCCCCGCCGACGGGTGAAGTGCCCGAGCTTCCGGAGGAAGCCCTCCGCCTGGACCGCGAGCTCGCGCGTGGGCGTCAGGACCAGCGCGTAGATCTTGCCGGGCGGGAGGTCGAGCGTCCGTTCGAGGATCGGAAGCAGGAACGCGGCCGTCTTCCCCGTGCCCGTCTGCGCCGTCGCGACCAGGTCCCGGCCCTGGACGGCCTCCGGGATCGCCCGACTTTGGATCGGGGTCGCGGCGTCGTACCCCATCTCGCGGACGCCCTGGCGCAGCGTTGGGTGGAGCGGCAGGTCCTCGAATCGCACGGGGTCGGTCGACCCGGGGCGGGCCACCGGCTTGCTCTCGGGTTCGGTCGTGCCGGAGAGCCCACCCCGGGGCAGATAAGCTCGCCGCGACCGCCCCACGTCGAAACATGGGTTTCTATACTGTGAGGGCATCCGAACGCTAATGCCCCCACAGGACCGCGCCGTGGGCGCGCCGTTCCTCGGGCGCTAGGGCCTTCCCCCCGAGCGTTCGCGACGACCGGCCGCACACTGCCGGACGGGAGAGGCGCATGGATCCGCTCCGCATCCTCATCAACACGCAAACCCCCCTCATCCAGTTCCGGGCCCCCGACGCCCCCGGCGAGACGGAGTGGGAGCCGGACGTCGACCTCGGGGAGCTCGAGGTGGACGTCGACTACCGCTTCTCACCGGGCGGGGTCACCCGGATGGTCTACCCGCTCGTCCGCCGGCTCGTCACCGAGCGGTCGTGCGAAGGGGCGGATTGGGTCTCCCTGAACCCGAACGCTCCGAGCACCGTCCGGCTCGGCGAGCTGACGCTACACAACGTGGCGCTCGACAAGGAGCGGCTCGGGGCGTACGGCAAGGTCAAGGAGACGATCTGGTCGACGATCCACGGGATCGACTCGCCGGCGAACGCGCCCGACCTGTTCTGGACCGAGGAGTACGGCGAGTACGCCTTCTACAACCGGACGACGGCCGAACTGATCCGGACCCTCGACCGCTCGGCCGACTTCGACGTCTTCTACATCCACGACTTCCAGCAGCTCGCCGTCGGCCACATGCTGGACACCCTGAAGCCGAAGGTGTTCCGCTGGCACATCCCGTTCGAGGTCGCGAGCATTCCCGAGGAGTGGCGGGCGGCGTTCGCCACCTACCTCAACTCCTACGACGTCGCGGTCGTCTCGACGGCCCGCTGGCAGACCGCGCTCCAGCGGTTCGGCCACCGCGGCCGGGTCGTTCGGATCTACCCGTACGTCGACCCGAAGGAGTACCGCAAGCCGACCGACTCGGAGGTCGGGGCGGTCGCCGAGCGGTTCGGGGTCGACCCCGACGCCCGCGTCGCGCTCGTGGTCGCCCGCATGGACCCCGCCAAAGGGCAGGACCGGGCAATCCGGGCGGTCGCACGACTCGCCGACAAGTACCCGGACCTCCGGCTCGTTCTCGCGGGGAACGGGAGCTTCTCGAGCGCGGCCGGAGGCCTCGGCCTGTCGAAGTCGGAGCGGTGGCGGAGCCACCTCGAGTCGACCGCCCGCGAGCTGGGGGTCGCCGACCGCGTCGTCTGCACGGGCCACGTCTCCCAGGAGGAGCTGGACGCGCTCTACGAGCGGTCGGCGTTCACCGTCCTGCCGTCCACGAACGAGGGGTTCGGGCTGGTCGTGGTCGAGAGCTGGCTGCACGGAAAACCGGCGCTCGTCACGAACCGGGCCGGTGTCGCGGAACTCGTGACGGACGGGGAGAACGGACTCCTGTTCGACCCGGACGATCCGGAGGCGTTGACCGGCCTGATGGACCGGCTCCTCCACGACCGGGGAGCGATCTCCGAACAGATCGGCGCCGCCGGCCGGACCACCGCCCCGCTCTGCTCGATCGACGCCGCCGCGCGGGCCGAACGGGAACTGCTCGCCCAGGCCGTGGAGGCGTAGATGCTGGACGTCCCCGACTACCTCCTGCCGCTGATCTACGCCGCGATCATCCTCGCCGTCACGGGCCTGTTCGCGTGGATCGCCAACCTCGTCATCTGGGGCCTGATGCGGCGCAGCAATCCCCAGGTCACGTCCGCGGCCCAGCGGACCGGCGTCATCATCGTGAGCCTGGTCGGGATCGTCCTCGCCGTCCAAGAAGTCGGCGTCAGCGTCGACGTCCTGCTCCTCGTGATCGCGCTGCTCGGGGTCGCCGCGATCCTCGCGCTCCGCCAACCGCTCGAGAACTTCGGCGCGAAGTACTTCGCGGACGTCTACAGCCCGTTCAAGTCCGGCGACACGATCCGGGTCGGCGAGCAGACCGGCAAGGTGATCGAGATCAACGCGATGAGCACGATCCTCCTCTCCGACGACGACCGGCTGATCGCGCTGCCGAACTCGGTGTTCCTGCGCGAGGCGGTGATCAACCTGACGCCGCTCGCGTGGAAGGAGCTCACCGTGCCGGTCACGCTCCCGTCGTCGATCGACCTCGCCTGGTTCGAGAGCGAGATGCTGAAGAGCCTCTCCAAGATGCGGCTCCGCCTCGACCGGCGGTTCCCCCCGGTGTTCACGACCAAGAGCCGCACCCCGCAGGCGAGCGACCTCGTCCTCACCGTGATGGTCCGGCGGCCCGAGGACCGCGACCCGGTCCTCGCCGAGGTGAACACCCGCCTCACCGAGACGATGGAACGGAGCCGGGGCGGCGCGCCGGCTCCGCCGCGACCGGCGGCCTCCGGTCACTGACCTTCGATCCGTCCGCCCCCGACCTCGGCCCGGGGGCGCTAGCGCGGAACGGGGGGTAGAGCGCTGCCGCACGCCGCGCACGCGGTGGCCGCGAGCGGGTTGCTCGCGCCGCACCGCAAGCAGATCCGGAACGCGTTCGGGGACGGCGGCGGTCGGGGGGTCTCCTCGGAACCGGACGCCGCGGACGGGGCGGGGGCCGAGCCGAAGAACGCTTCGAGTCGCGCGTCGATCCGTTCCTCGATCGGCCGCGGCGGGAGCAGGACCCAGAGCAGCCCGGCCGTCACGCCGAACAGCGTACCGGCCCAGAAACCGCCGCCCGCCAAGACGGCGAGGCCCGCCAAGAAAATCGACCCCGTCCCGGCGATCGTGTTGCCGGTCGGGTCGAGGCCGCCCGCGACGGTGACGATCGCCTGGACGACCCCGAGCAGGACGAGCCAGAACGCGAGCGCGGTCGCCTCCGACCCGAACGTGACGCCGCCGAGCGAGGAGGCGCGGGCGCCGACCACCGCGTACGCCGCGCCTTGGGCGAGGTAGAAGATCGCCGCCCACGCGGACAGGAACGTCGGTTCCAACCGGGAGGAGCGCTCGGCTCGGAACCGCGCCGCCACGCCGCCCGGGACCGTTCGGGTGCGTAAATCGGTGCCGTCGCCGCCCCGCGCCGGCCCCGCGTGCCCGGGCCCGAACCGCCACCGGCTACTGGGCCATCCGCGGGTACAGGCGCGACTCGACCCAGATGAGCATCAACGCGACCGCGGCGAGGACGCCGAGGTCGACGCCGGCGGGGAACATGCCGCCCGCGCCGGGAATCATCAGCTGGCGGAGCGCATCGACCAGGTAGGTCAACGGGTTGACGTAGGTCACCGCCCGCAGCCACGCGGGCATGATCGAGATCGGATAGATCGCGTTGCTCGCGAAGAACAACGGCATCGTCATCAGCTGCCCGATGCCGAGGAACCGCTCCTGGGTCTTCACCAGGCTCGCGATGATCATTGACAGCGCCGCGAACAAGGCCGAGCCGAGGATGATCGCGAGGAACACCCCGACCACCGTCACCACCGACCAGTCCAGCGTGACGCCGAGGGCGAGCGCGAGCAGGAACACGATGACCGCCTGCGAGAATCCGCGCAGGCTCGCGGAGAGCGTGCGTCCGCCCACCAGGACGACGCGCGGGGTCGGGCTCACCAGGAATTTGGTGACGATCCCGAGCTCCCGCTCGCGGATCGTCGCGATGCCGTAGAAGATCGCGACGAACAGGACGCTTTGGGCCAGGATCCCGGGCGTGAGGAATTGGAGGTAGGTGAGCGAGCCGGTCGGGATCGCGTGCACTTTCGTGAACACGCTGCCGAAGACGACGAGCCAGAGCGCCGGCTGGACCGCGCGCAGGAGGAGCTCGGTCGGGTCGTGCGCGAGCTTGCGCGCCTCGTACGCGACCACGGTAGTGAGCTGCCCGAAGGCCCCCCGAATCGCCGAACCGACTCCCGGGTCGGCCGGGAACCGGACGACCGGCTCACTGACGGCGGACGGCGGCACGCCGAGTCCTCCCGGCCTCGCGGTAGGCCCCCCCGAGCTCGACCTCTTCGCCGGCGTAGTGCACGAACACGTCCTCGAGCGACCCGTCGACTCGGCCGAGGCTCGCCTTGAGCGCCGCCGGCGTGTCGAGCGCGACCAGTCTCCCGCGATGGAGGATCCCGACGCGGTCGCACAGGTGGTCGGCCTCCTCCATGTAGTGGGTCGTGAGGACGACCGACGTTCCGTACGTCCGTCGAAGCAGCTCGATCTGCGCCCACACGGCGTCCCGGGCCAGTGGGTCGAGGCCGACCGTCGGCTCGTCCATGAACAGGACGTGCGGACGGTGCATCATCGCCTGGGCGATCTCGAGACGCCGGATCATCCCGCCCGAGTAGTTCTTGACGAGGACGTCGCGGAACGCGGTCAACCCCATGAACTCGAGCGCCTCCCGGATCCGGGCTTCCCGCTCCTCGTGCGGGATGCGGTAGAGCCGCGCGAACACCCAGAGATTCTCGTAGCCGGTGACCTGGCCGTCCACGGAGATCAGTTGCGGCACGTAGCCGATGACGCGCCGCGCCTGGTTGGGCTGACGCCGCACGTCGAACTGGGCGACCCGCGCTTCGCCGGAGGTGGGCGGGAGGAGCGTCGTGAGCATCTTGATCGTCGTCGTCTTCCCCGCCCCGTTCGGGCCGAGCAATCCGAACACCTCGCCCGGCCGCACCGCGAAGGAGACCCGGTCGACCGCCGTCAGCCGCCCGAACTCCCGGGTCAGCTCGTTCGTCTCCAGCACCGAGTCGATCATGCGTGGCCCCGGTGGCCGCGGGACGGTCGCGCCGCCCCGTCCTCGGCGGGACCGGGCCGGGCCGCGGCGCGGAGGGCTTCCTCGAGGGTGAACAGGTCCCGCCCGAGGCGCTCGGCGGTCGCGGCCGGGATCGTCGCGCGGACCTGGGCCAGTCGGGCGCGGTACTCGCGGCGTGCGGCCGAGTGCACGCGGGCGCCCGTCGGGTTGATCCGGAGGAGCGTGGACCTCCGATCGCCGGGTTTCCGCTCGCGTCGCACCCATCGGCGCCGCGTGAGTTGACGGGCCAGGTCGGTCATCGCGGCCGGCGTCAGCCCGAGGCTGTCGCCCAGGTCCCCGAGGGTGCGGGGCGCGCGGTGCAGGCGGGCGAGGGCCCGGTACTCCGTCAGGTAGATGCCGTGCCGGAGCACGACCCCGCGCAGCTCGGCCCGGATGCGCCGGTGGCAGCCGGCCAGGTGGTCCCAGATCTCGTCATGGTCGTCGCCCGGCTCCGAGGGGGGGTCGCGCACGGTGGCCACCCCGAGCGTCCCCGGTTTATTACGGTTCCTAACTAAATCGGCCCGGATCCCGAGGGTCCTTCGGTCGGTGGTTCCGCGGAGGTCCGACGTCGACTCTCGAGGTCGTACCCGACTTTGAGGGCGACGATCGACAGCGAGAGGCCGAGGGTGGCCGCGTTGGCCAAGATGACCGGGATCGACGCGATCAGGAGTCCGTACACCAGCCAGACCGCGACCCCAACCGAGAAGAGGACGAACGTCGGGAGACTGATCGGACCGGCGTTCTTGAGCCGCCAGACCCGAACGACCTGAGGGACGAAGGCACCCGTCGTGCACACGGCGGCGACGGAGCCGACCCAGTTCGCCAGATCGGCCGCCATTCGGACGGCCGGCCCCCACCGAGCGGCAGGGAAGACGGTGTCGGGGGTGTTTCACGCCCTCGGCTGAATCGCTATGGCCACCGCGAGCCTGGCACCACCGATGGCGGACGGATCGATGCCGGAACGGCTCTCCGTGCCCGGTGGCTCGTTGGCCGTTTGGACCGAGGGAGCCGGTTCGCCCGTCGTCTTCGTCCACGCCGCCATCGCGGACCATCGGATGTGGACCCGGGAGGCCCACGCGCTCGCCGGAGCACACCGGACCGTGCGGTACGACCTCCGCGGGTACGGCGGGTCGACCCCGGCGACGGGGGCGTTCTCGTTCGTGGACGATCTCCACCGACTCATCGAGCACTACCGCTTGGACCGACCTTGGGTCGTCGCCTGCAGCATGGGGGGCCGCATCGCCGTGGACTACGCCGTCTCGCACCCGAACTCGATTTCGGGGCTCCTCCTGGTCGCCCCGGGTCTCTCCGGCGTGGAGGGACCGTTCACGCCCGAAGAGCTGGCCTGGTTCGAGGACGACGAACGCCGCTCGAAGGCGTCCGCCGATGCCTGGAGCCGAGGAGACGTCCCCGGCGCCACCGAAGGCGTTCGCCAGATGTGGTGCAGCGCACTCGAGGGGGAGGCGCTCGAATTGTTCCGACGGATGGTCGCGGACAACCCGAAAGAAGTGTTCGAAGACCGGAGCGCCCGGTTCGACACGGCGATCGCGCCGCCCGCGGCGAAACGACTGGCCCAGCTCACGGTGCCCGTCACCGTACTGATCGGGGACCGCGACCTCCCGGACGTGAATGTGTTCGCGCGGCGCTTGCTCGCCGGCGTTCCGCACGCCCGGCGCGTCGACGTGGAGGGAGCGGACCATCTCGTGAACCTCTCCCGGCCGGCCGCGTTCGATTCCGCGCTCGCCGACTTGTTCGCATAAGTTCCGGTCCGAACATGGCCTGGCGAACGCCCGACGGTCGAGCGCACCGACCCAACGTGGGTCCGCGTTTCGCGCCCGACCCGAGTCGGGGCGCCGGAGGGACTTCGCAGCGAGCGGGTCATGCGGGAGGGCCCCGAGCCCTCGAGCACGCGACGGCCCTCGGCGCGAGGAGGGTCGGCGGGCCGTGACCGTCCGAGCCGAACTCGAACGACAGCTCCGCGGGCTCCCGGGACTCGACCGTCGCGAATCCCGATGGGGAAACGGATCGGCGTACTACGTCGGGGACCGCGAGATCGCTCACTTCCA
This sequence comes from Thermoplasmata archaeon, assembly GCA_030037815.1. Lineage (GTDB taxonomy): Archaea > Thermoplasmatota > Thermoplasmata > Lutacidiplasmatales > UBA184 > Lutacidiplasma. Next base: position 7,986 of record JASHPZ010000058.1, read on the forward strand.
CGGGGACGAACGCATGGACGTGCGGTTGACCTCCGGAGTCGTCCGGGAGCTCCGGGCCGCGGGTGCGCTGGACCCGAGGGTGCGTACGCGCGGACCCACGGCCCAGTGGGTCTCCGTCCGCGTCGAAGCCTCTTCGGACGTCGCGCCCGCGGTCGAACTGGTCGAGACGGCCATCCGGGCCCACGGCTAGCGACGACCGGACGAGGTCAGCCGAACAGCTCCTCGAGCGGATTCTCCATCTCGCGAACTTCGCGCAGGAGCACCCCCTGGGTTTCGAGGTCGCGCACGAGCCCCGGGACCTCTTCCGGTCCCTTCAGCTCGCGCACGAAGTACTCGCCCTGCCGCGGGTAGTCGGCGACGGCCGGATGAGGGCGGAGCAGGCGCAGCCCCACCACAAATCGGCTCCCCCGCAAGTTCTCGATCCGGTCGAACAGGGCCAGGCGCCCGTCTCGGATGACCAGGACGAATTCGCCGATCTCGCGCGCCTCGTAGAGATTGTGCGACGAGTAGAGCACCACGCGCTCCCGACCGAGTTCGAGGATCAAGCCCCGGATCTCGCGCGCCAGTTTCGGGTCGAGGTTGCTGGTCGGCTCGTCGAGCAGGTAGATCGCCCGCTCGCGCAGGAAGATCCGCGCGATCGAGACCCGCTTCTTCTGCCCTGCACTGAGTTGCGCGAGGAACCGCCCCGCGAGCTCTCGCAACTCCAGCCGGTCGAGCACGCGGTCGACGTCCGACGGCGCGGCCCGCTCGACCCGGGCGTAGAACTCGAGCGCCTCGCGGACCCGCAGCCCCTCGGGCACCCCGTCGAGGTGGGACAGGTAGTGCATCCGGTCGCGCGCGGTCGGCCGGTCGACGGCGTCGTTGCCGATGGTCACGGTTCCGGCCCGCGCCGGCAAGATCCCGGCGAGCGCGCGGAAGAGGGTCGTCTTCCCCGCGCCGTTCGGCCCGAGCACGACGTAGACGGCCGGCCGGTCGATCGTGAACGAGACGTCCCGCAGGACTTCGAGGTGTCCGTACCCGGCGCGCAGCCCCCGGCACTCGATTCGGGACGGACGGTCTCCCCCCGCAACCGCGTGCATGCCACCCCGCCGGACCGATTCAGGCCGAGGATAGGAACCGCTCGCGCGGCAAGAGCCGGTCGACCGCCGCGATCAGAGCGAGGACGACCAGCACGAACACGAGCAGCGCGAGCACCACCGCCAGGTCCGCGTACGCACCCCCGACCGCGTTCCCGACGAACAGCGTGACCAGGGGCGGCAGCACTCCGACGAGGGGCGCGAGCCCGACCGGACTGACGAGCCCCTCGCGGGGGGAGGAGACCGAACTCCAGTACATGCCGACCGTCGCGGCGAAGGCGACCGCCGTGAAGCTCATCGGCACCGTGTAGAGGGCCAGCGCGACGGCGAGCGGTCCCGTCACCGTGTTGCCCCGTCCGACGAACACCGCGAGCCCGACCCCGAGCGCGAGGCCCAGCACCGTCGCGACCAGGACCAGGCTCGCGAGGATCGCGTTCAGGAACAACCGACGGGGGGTCAGGCCGTACGCAAGCAAGTACTCGTAGACGCCCTTCATCCGGTCGCTGGTGAAGACCATCAGCCCGCCCATGCCCGCGAGCACCATGTAGACGGGGAGCAGCAACGGGACGAACGACGCAAACACCGCGGCCGACGCGACGCCGATCACGACGGCGATCGCCACCGACACCGCGGTCGCGATCCCGAGGTAGATGCGCCCGGTGACGAACGCGCGCCGGACCGTGACTCCGAACAACGACGGCGGTCCGGGGGGCTCGGGCGCGGGCGCCATTTCGTCGGGCATCCCGAGTCGTCTCTTGAGCGTTCGGCCGACGGCCGCAACTCTAAGGCCGCGATGCGACTGCCGAGGTCGATGTTCGAGGACGCCCTCGTCAACCTGTACACCGCGGACATGGAGACGTCGCTCCGTTTCTACCGCGACCTCGTCGGTCTGCGCGAGACCTACCGGACTCCGAAGGAAGGGGTCCCGACGCACGTGGAGTTCCGGCTCGCCGGCTTCACGCTCGGACTCGGGTCGGTCGAAGCGGCGAAGCGAGTGCACGGGGTGGACGCGACGCCGGGCCAGCCGGCAATGATCCTCGTACTGTGGACGCACGACGTCGACCGTGCGTTCCAGCATCTGACGCACGCGGGGTCGCCCGCGGTACAACCCCCGCACGACGCCGGGAACGGCAACCGCACGGCGATCGTCCGGGACCCCGACGGGAACCTCGTCGAGTTGGTGGCGAAAGTCCGGTAGGCGCAGCGACCGCCCCCCGTACGGTGGCGGGGCGGGGAGCGAGTCCGCCGTCCGGGCTCGACGAAGCGGTTATGGCGTGCCGGCCCGTGCGCGGGCCGCGATCTGATGCGACGCCGGCTGGACTTCGCCCACCGACCCCCGCGTCGCGGTCGCGTCGTTCTCCTCGTCGGGCTGGCGGCGGGGATTCTCGTTGCCACCGCATACGGGTCGTATCTCGGCATCCGCCCGTCGGGCGACTCGAGCGCGCTAACCGCGTTCGAGCTCGGGAACAGCCTCGGCTCCAAGCCGCCCTACCTCCAACAACTGGCGATGTCGGAAGACCCCGCCGTGGGCGGGGACCTCGTCTTCGGGGGCCTCGCCCCCGCCGTCGGCGTGACGGACTGGACCCTCGCATTCTCGAACAACTCCTGGTACAACCTGACTTCGAGCCTGAGTCGGCTGCCCGCGCCGCGGTTCGGCGCATCGATGGCGTACGACGCCGTCGACGGTGAGGTGGTCCTCTTCGGGGGGTGCCTGACCCCGAGCTGCTACCCGGCCCTCAACGACACGTGGGTCTTCGCGAACGACTCGTGGACCCAGGTCGGCGGGGCCGGACCGTCGGCCCGCGGGTTCGCCGCGGAAGCGTGGGACGCCGCGGACGGCTACCTGCTGCTGTTCGGCGGGGAGTCCGGCACCTCGTCGTCGTCGTTCGTCTACCACAACGATTCGTGGGCGTTCGTGCACGGCCGGTGGACGAACCTCACGAGCGGAGCCGCGCCTCCGGCGCGCGCCGACGCCGGCCTCGCGTCGACGCCGACGTCCGACCCGGTCCTGTTCGGGGGCCTCGGTCCGACGGGCGTGCTCGCCGACACCTGGTCGTACTCCGGCGGGGTTTGGACGAATCGGAGCTCATCGACCGGCCCGGGGCCCCGTCACGCGGCGGCGTTCGCCGGCGATCCCGCGACCGGGCTCGATTACCTCTTCGGCGGCTACGCGCTCGGGTCGTACCTCTCCGATACCTGGTCGTTTGTCGGGGGTACCTGGAGCCGCCTCTCCGCAAGCGGACCCCCCGGCACGTACGGCGCGGGGTTCGCATGGGACGCGTCGTCGAACGAATTCATCCTCTACGGCGGGTCGATCAACCAAGGGGGTCAGACCGGGGTCACGAACGCCTTCTGGACGTTCAACGGGGGCACGTGGTCGCTGGTGAACCCCGCGCCCCCCCAGGCGTTCCCCTGGCTCGTGGTCCTTCCGTTCCTCTTCATCGCGGTCGTCGTGCCGGTCGAATTTGCGGTGCTCCGTCGGCGCCAGCGCCGGCGGGAGCGGGACCTCGAGGCCCTGATCCCTGCGCCGGCGTCGAACCTCGTCTCGTGGTACCCGACCACGCCCCCGAGCCTGATCGGCCGGGCCGCCCGAAAGAACGTTCTGACGTTGCTCGCGGTCTTCATCCCGTTCGGCGTCGTGCTCACGCTCGTCTTCGCTCTCGGCGGAGGTTGGGATCCGGCCACGGTGCTGTTGGTCGCCTTTGTGTGGCTCGTCTTCCTCGGAGTTCCGCTCGTCGGATGGCGGGGGAACCGCCGCGTGAGCACCCGCGCGGTCGGTACGTTCGAGGGCGGAGTGATCGTGCAGAGCCAGGCGCGGACGCTGCGGGTCCCGTGGGAGTACCTCCAACCGCCGACCCAGGTGTTGAAGGGCCCGTGGGTGTTGTTCCGGTACTCATTTCCGGGGAAGCAGTCCGCCACGACGGTCGGCGGCGGGTTCTTGGTGACCCACGACCAGGCCCGGGCGATCCTCGCCCATCCCCGCGCCGCAGGATGGAATCTCGCCCCGCCGGTCCGGGCGGCGCTGGGGATCGCTCCTTCGCTATCGACCGCCCCGCCGCCGCCGGACGGCCCGTCGGTCGGATACACCGCCTCGGGTCCGAGCGGCGCGGCCGCGAACGCCGCCTCCGCGGCGCCCGCCGCGTACGTTCCTCCTCCGCCGCCTGTCCCGCCACCCCCGCCCCGTAGTCCCATGCCGTCGACCAGCCCGGCGCTCCTACGTCGATGCCCCCGGTGCGGCACGCTCGCCTCGGTCCGGACTCGCTTCTGCCCCAACTGCGGACAGGCACTCCAGTGACCCGGGTCGGGCCGGCCCGCACGCGACCCCGGGTCGCTTAAGCGTCCCGACGGTTCGTCGCGGAGCGTGTCGGGCTACCTGCCCCAGTCCGAGTCCGAGCTCGCGTCCGCCCGGCCCGGATCACACCAACCCGGGTCGCTGCCCCCGGAGGCCGTCCTGGCCGGGGAGAAGATCCTCTACGAGGCGCGACCGAGTTACCGCGCGTTGCATCCGGTCGCCTTCTGGGGCGCCGTAGTCGTCCTGGCATTCTTCGCGCTCGTCGTCGTCGGGGGCAGCCTCGGGAACGGGTACAATCTCGGCATGGCCGCGTCGATCGGGGCGTTCGTCTTTTTTCCCGAGGTCATCGTCCTCGCGTGGGTCGTCAGCGACGCCCGTCGGACGACCTATGCCCTGACGGACCAGCGCGCGATCCTGCGGCGGGGCGACGACTTCACGAGCGCCCCGTACACCGACATCGCCCAGGTGGAGGCCAAGCCCCGTTCCGCGTCCGTCGTGTTCACGTTGGCGCCGGACCCCGCCGCCCCGACCGGCTACTCGCGCGGCCAATCGAGACCGCTCGTTTGGCGGGCGGTGCGGGGTGCGCCGGCCGTCGCGGCGTTCGCCATGAGCGCCACCCGATTCTACAGCCTCCGGCAGCGACAGAAGGTCCTCCGACAGGACATCGTGACGGCCTCCCTCGAGGACAAGGTCGTGTGCGAGTACTGCCGCGCCTACATTCCGATCTCGACGCTGAATCCGAATGACCCGCGATGCCCGCGGTGTGCCGCCCCGATCGCGGTCGCGCCGCTCGGAATGTAGGCGTCCGGCGCTCGAGTCGAGTAACCGGACGGAGGTCGCCGGTGGTCTGCCGGATCGGGAACTCGGAGCGGCCGGAAGCCGACGGCCATGTCCCAGCCGGTGGTCTCGCTGGGGCGTCGATCGGAGACGGTTTGCGGACGCGGCCGGCCGCGAAATGCGCGCATCGGCCGGGAGGTCGGCTCTCGGGAGCGGTCGTCGCCGCGATCAGGCGGTGCGGCGGTTCCGTTCGGTGAAGGCGAGGATCCGCACCCACGAGTCCCGGCACGCCTCGGTGTGCTCGGCGAACGATCGGTCGAAGTAGCTGTGCGGGGCACCCGGGTAGGTGTGCGACTCGACCTCAATCCCGCGCGCGCGGACCTGGTCCGCGAACGTCTCGAACTCCTCCGGGGGCGTGCCCTGGTCGGCCCCGCCGAGGAGCATCAGCAGGGGCGCGGTCATTCGCGGTATCGCGGAGCCCGCGCGGTCCATCGGGTGGCCCCCGTAGAACCCGATGCACCCGGCGAGTCGATGACCTTCCCCCGATTGACGCCAGGAATTGGCTCCTCCAAAGCAGAACCCGACGGTGAACACCGGCATCGCGGCCCCCGACGCATCCTCACGAATCCGGGCGGCGGCGGCGCCCACGTCCAGGGCCACGCCCTCGGGGGTGGTCTTCTGAAAGTGCGTCTTCCAGTCGAACGAGTCGTCGCGGGCCCCGATTCCGGCGCTTCGTCCGAAGTAGTCGATCGCGATCGCATGGAAACCGGCCTCGGCGAAACGTTGCGCGAGGTCCTCGTAGTAGGGATGCAGGCCGCGGACGTCCGGCAGGATGACCATTCCGGCGCGCGCAGCACCCTTCGGTGCCGCGGTATACGCGGAGAACCGATTCCCGTCCGCGGCCACCAACTCGATGCGTTCGTGTCGACCCACAGGGCCCGGGTTCGGCGGCGCCGGCGCGCGCGATTCATCCGTGTGGCACATGGGTCTCCGCAGGGACCCCGGCTTACTATCGATATCGGCCCGCGGGGCACCCGGGGGATTCCCGGTCCGCGCCTCTCGGAACGGACCCGGTCGCCTTTCTACCCCGTGCCAATGAGTGCGGGACCATGAGCGAACTCGACGCGCTCCGAACGTTCTATCGCTTCAACGCGACAGTCCGCCGCCAGTACCTGGACGCCATCCTTCGGTTGCCGCCCGCCGAGCGGCTCCGGGACCGCGGGGCCTCCTACCCGTCGCTCCAGGAAATCTACGCCCACGTCCTGGATTCCCACCGGTACTGGTTCGAATTGGTGCCGCAGGATCGAGCGCAAGAGGCGCTGTCCCTGGAATTGCCCGCCCGGGAACTGACCGAGCCGCAGCTGCGCGCAGCGACCGACGCGGTGGACCTTCTGGTGAACAACTTTCTCCGGCCGCTCCAAGAGTCGGACCTCGGCCACGAGATCACCTTCCGCCCGTGGGCTCCGGAAGGAGCGCCCCGTCACGAGAAGCAGGTTCTGGTCGCGGACCTTCTCTGGCATATGGTCGAGGAGGAGCTGCAGCACCGGGGCGAGCTGAATGCACTGCTGTGGCAAATGGACGTGGACCCCCCACTGGGCACGTTAGCGCTCTGGCACAAGAGCAAAACCGGTCAGACTTCCCCGCACTGAGCGCTCGCCGGTCTCCGACCACCAGAGGGCCTCGACGGGAACGTCCCTCCGCGCGTGAGTCCGACCCTCACTCGGTCAATACGATCGCCTTCGAGAGCGGTCGATGCTCGGGCCCCCAGCCGATTGGTTCCGATCTTCCAAGCCGCGAGCGGGCGTGGAGGAACCCGCCCTGGGAATCGAGTGGCTTGTACCATCCGCTCGTCAGAGTAGGGGACTTGAACAACAGAACATCCGCTCGGTCGACTGCCCAAGTAGTGGGATTCCACGGCGCTCGCCCCTCCAGCACCCCAACGCCAACTACCCCAAGAGCGTGCTCGGGCGCCGTGGGACATCAGAGCCATTCGTAGGCTTCGCTTCTCGGGATCACCCGGGTAACTCGAACCTCCCGGTCGGTCGTCGCGAAGACGATCCGGAAATCGCCCACGCGTAGTCGGTAGAGGTCCGGACCTTTTCCGACCCCCTTCAGTTTCTTAACGTCGCCCCGACCCGATCGCGCGAACTCGAGCAGCGCCGAACGAACTCGAGAGCGTTCGTCTGCGCTCAGCGCCTCGTACTCCCTTCGAGCCTTCGAGGAGAGCAGGACCGCCCGTGTCACCGGAGGTCCTTTAGGTCGACCCAGTGACGCTCGGTTCGGAGGATCTGGTACTGCTCGTCCATGAAGTCCACGTACTGAGCGGTCTCGAGCAACTTTCGAATGATCGTGTCGTAAGTCTCGCCCTTTCGTCCCGCGGCTTTCAACAGGTCCCGAGTCTCGGGTGTGATCTGTACGGTCGTGATCGCCATGACGTCCGCTATGGGAAAACCTGTGAGAGAATATGTAGCTATGGGGTGACCATTGCCCTGCAGGGCCGGCCGGTATCAACCACGTCGGACCTGTTCACACCCGCAGCAAACCGGGCGCGGAGGGATTTGAACCCTCGACCGCCGGGTTAGGAACCCGGTGCCCTATCCAGACTAGGCTACGCGCCCCGAGGGGTGGGGAACCGGCTGGATTATCAGGATTTTGCGGTCGGCGGCCCTTCGGGCAGGAGCCGGTCGTACCGGTGGTCGACCGGCGCGGAGAAGCCGGCCGCGGATTCCTGAAGGATCTCGATCCCTTCGAGAAAGCCCCGGAGCGTCGGCAGCACGGGCCGGCGCGGACCGCCGGCCGGCGGGTTGCTGCCGGAGGGCCCGCCCAGCGCGCCGAGGAGCCAGCGGTCGGGAGCGACTACGAACAGGAACGGGAAGACGCGGGACTCGCGGGTCAACAGGTCGAACAGGACCTCCGGCCGCGCCCCCGGTACGGGAGAGCCGGTGACGAACACTACCTGCTCGGCGCTGCGTCCCTTGTACGGGGGCAGCTTGGCCGGGTCGAGGATCGTGCGGTGGGTGACCCATCCGCGGGCGAGCATCTTGCGCTGGGAGAACGGGAGACCGAACGGGCCGGCCAGGTGGCCCCCCCGGCCCTGCTCGGTCGCGACGAACGGCCGATTCAGCAGTTCGCGAGCGGCCCACCGTTGGTGCGGGGTCAACAGCCCCCCGTTCGGCGGCTCGTCCTCGCCCGGTTCGCCGCCCCCGAGGCCGTGGGGGTACGCGAGCGTGCCCTCGATGCCCGCCAGGTGACACCAGAGCCCCTCGAAGTCGAAGTAGACCGGGATTGACGGGCCGTCGGCGCGGGCGGCGACGACGGTCGGGGCCGGCGCGAGGTGCGCCGCCACGATCCGCTCGGCGAGTTTCGTCGGCTCCGGCGGCTTTGAGTGGAAGACGACTGCGACGGTGAGCTGCGGCCCCGTCCACAGCACCACCGTCCCCGGGTCCGCGCCGAACGCCCGGACGAGGTCCTCGAACCGGTCCGCGAACGGGCGGAGCAGGTAGAACCCGACGACCGGCCGGCCGAGCGGGACGGGGTGCGGGATGTACCGATCCCGGAGCCAGCCCTCCTCGTAGGCGCGCCGGCGGACCGCGTGATAGGTGGAGCGTGGGATGTCGACCTGGTGCAGACGCTCCCGCTCGCGGTCGGGGCGGGCCGCGAGCATCACCGCCATCACCCGGGACTCCGCGTCGGTCAGCGCCCGCACGATGCCCACCGGGTGCTACACCTTAGCACGGGGTCCAAACCGGCGACGCCGGTCTGGACCCGGGTTTATCTCGCGCAGTCCGCATCGTTTGCCCTACGCCGGCCCCCGGCACGAGGAGATATCAATGGCGCCCCGCACCCGAGGATTCACGACGGCTCTCGCACTGGCGACCGGCTTCTTGATGGTATTCGTCGGCGGCCTGGCGGCCGCCGCTCCGGCCCCGACGGCCTCCGCCGTTGGGGGGGGTTCGAGCTGGGCGTACGGCGCCGTCCGCGCGGTCACCTTCGGCGGGAACGTGACCCATCAGATCACGGCGGTCGCCGGTTACTCGGTGATCCTCAACGAGTCCACCCCTTCCGGCGCCACGATTCCGATCGAAGTGACCCGCACGATGAGCGTCGAGATCACCGTGCGATTCTGCAGTCCGACGTGCAAGTCGCCGGCGGAGGTCTACAACGCGACCTACCACGCCTGGGAGTCGTCCGTCACCTACGCGAACTTCACGACGGACGCGACCGTGCTCGAACCGGGCGGACCCGTGGCCGCGATCGGCCTCAACAATTCGGCGACGCTCGACCGCGCCTTCCTCCGCGACTCCGCCCAGACGATCGCGGGCGGGGTCGTGCTCCACTTCCACAACCTCGAGGTCAACGCGACCGCGAACAGCTCGGTGGGGTTCGCGTCGCCACTCGGCCTGTTCCCCGCCAACCTCACCGCGCCGGCCTCCTGGAACGCGTCGAGCAACTTCACCGCCACCGGCGCGTACGCGGAGACGTGGTACTTCGCGTCGGACGCCCTCCTGGGTGCCTCGAGCCACGTCAACGGGACGGTCGGGCGCAGCGGCACGGTGGACGTGTCGGGCTCCTACAACGGAACCCAGCTCACGTGGGGCGGCGCGTCGTTCCCAGCCATCCAGCTCGCGATCGCGGGCCCGTTCACCGTTCGCGAAGGGTTCATCCTGGTCCCCTCGGCCGCGGACCTGTTCAGTTCGAGCGCGACGTCCTGGAGCGGCGATCAGTCGAGCACGGCGACGATCGCGCTCGCGTCGCTGGACGCGCGGGCGAGCTACGACGGCCATCTGGGGATCGCCGCGTCCGCGTGGGTCTGGGACTCGGCGAGCGCCACGTCGCAGGCCGCGCTCCCGGTCGCCGGTCCTGCCCCGGCGGCCGCGCCGGCCGCGTTCTCCGGCAACACTCCGGTCACGATGCAGGGCGCGCCCGAGACGGTGGGTGACGCCCAGTCGACCCAGGGATGCCTCGTCACGGGCGCGGGCTGTCCGATCGCCTCCGGGTCCCCCGCGCGGGGCCCGTTCGGGCTCGTGCTGGTCGGCCTCGTCGTCCTGGTCGCGGTGGTCGTCGCCGTGGTCCTCGTCGGCGAACGCCGGCGCGTCCCGCCGCCCACCTACCCCAACGCGAACCTCTACCCCGTGGGGGCCGCCCGCGGCCCCGGCGGGACGACGCCCGCGCCGCCCGACCCCGCGGCCGAGGACGACCC
>JASHPZ010000059.1 GCA_030037815.1 Thermoplasmata archaeon
CGCCGCCCTCGCCGCCGACCGCCTCCGCCGCGACGCGGCAGACGGTCGCGAGGTCGAGCCCGCGCGCCACCTGGCGCGTCGTCCCGCGGCCGCTCAGCTTGGTCGGCCCGGGCGGCCGCTCGGAGAAGACGAACACGGGAAGGTCGGGGGGGAGCAGGAAGTTCATCGCGAGGCCGGCCTGGGTGCCCGCGAGGGTGGTCTCGGGGCTCTCGAACCAGCGGAGGAACTCGAGCGCATTAACCCCTTCATCCTCCACCCGCACGAGCCCGCGGAGGATGCCGTCGCGCCACGATGCCTCGGCGGCGACCGCGCGCGCCTCGGCGCCCGGGTCCCCGAGGCCGTAGGCGACCCCCACGCCCGGGATCCCGGCCCGGCCGCACGCGTTCTGGAGGTTCGACACCTCCTCCGCGTCGCGGCCGAGCGACGGGAGGCGGTACCGCTCCTGGTCGACGAGGCCGACGAACTCCGGAAGGACGTGGGCAGCCTCCAGCCGGGCCTTCAGCGCCGCGCCGAGCGCCGCGACCTCGCCCGCGGCGAGGTCGGCCGGTGGCCGCGCCGGGTCGAGCCCGAGGTCGCGGAGGAACGTCCGGCACGCTTCGGGCCGCCCGGAGAGCCCCCGGACGAACGGGTCCGTCCCGGTCGCGAGCGCGTCGACGAGGGTCGGTCCGTAGAGCGCGATCCCGGGCCTCCGCTCGACCAGCGAGCGGCGGACCGCCTCCTCCACGAGGGTCCGGTTGAGCCCCTTGAACCCGCCGACGTGCTGGCGGTCGGCGATCGCGCCCGAGAGCCCCCACGGCGCGTTGTCCCAGTTCACCGGGTCGAGGAAGATCGTGTAGAGCCAGGTGAGCGTCCCCGCGCACAATTCGCTCATCCCGTCGACCCCCCAGTCGAGCGGGTTCACGAACGCGACGGTTTCGGGCAGCTTCGGCGGCGTCGGAACGCCCGGGTACCGGTGGTGGTCGAGGACGACGACCGGGTGGGGGTGGGTCGCGAACCGGTCGAGCCAGCTCGCGCCGGTGTCGGTCACGAGGACCGGCCCGTCGGTGGCGCGGAGGAGCGCGTCGACCTTCTCCCGCTCGACCCCGACCAGCGGAGTCGCCTGCGCGGGGTAGCCGAGCCGCTGGAGCGCCCGCAGCGCCGAAGAGGCGGCGGAGATCCCGTCACCGTCGTAGTGGTAGATGACCCGCCAGCGGCCGGGGTGGGCCAACAGGAGCGCGCGGGCGCGGGCGAACTCGTCCTGGTAGTGGGGGTCGGGGACGAAGCCGTCCGGGCCCGAAGGCATCACTCCACCTGGAGCGCTGCCCCCGCGGCGGAGTACCGCCACGTCTCCGGGATCCGGCGGTGCTGGCGGTAGTACCGCGCCAGCCGTCGGATCCGGGACTCGAGGAGCGTGAGGCCGCGGCGGTTCGAGAGGTCGTTGGGGTGCGTCTCCAAGTGCCGCTGGAGGTGGACGACTCGCTTGAGCAGCGCCTGGAGGTCCTCCGGGATCTCCGGCTTCACGCCGTGCTCCGCGAGCAGCACCGAGAGGCGCTTCCCGGTCACCGACCGGGCCGACGGGACCCCGTAGCCGTCCCGCAGCGTCTGGCCGATCTGGGCCATCGACCGCCCGCTCTTCGACAGCTGGACGGCCTGCTCGACCACCTCTTCCGAGGTAGCGGTCACCCACTCCGGCTTCGTGAGGGGGTACGGCCGGTGGGAACCGGCGCGGCCCTTGCGCCCGGAGTGGATGCGCGACATTGGGGGACGCGGGGACATCCGACCCCTACATAAGAGTTGGCGCGCGGACCGCCGACCGGACGGTGCGCGACCGCCGGATTCACGCGATCCGGTCCGACTTCGTGGTCGCTTCGACCAGGTACCGCTTCCCGTCGGCCGTGATGCGGTATCGGGCGGGTCCCGCCGCGGCCCCGCGGCCGCCCGCGGCCGCCTCGACGTCGACCAGCCGGTTGCGGACGAGCAGCCCGAGCGCGACCGGCACCTTCACGCCCTCGCGGTCGACCGCCCAGAACCGGTCGAGGAGCTTCGCGATCTCGGGCAGTTCGAGCGCCTGGTCGTGCGGCCGGCCCTCGTGCATCGACTCGACGCGGTTGAGCTGCTGGAGGATCGCCACCAGGGTCGCCCGGGTCGGGTCGGGGGCGTCGCCGGCCGGCATCCTCCCTCGCTACGCGGGGTCCCCCTACATAAATCGGGGGGGACGCGCGTCGTCAGTCGATCCGACCGGCCTTCCCGGTCTCGCGGACGAGGAACTCCTTCCCCTCGGTCGTGATGGCGAACCGGTCCCCGACCGTCCGGCCGAGGCTCCAGGCGTACTCCGCGTCGGTGAGCTCGCGCGCGTACCCGTTCGCCACCAGTACGCGGAGCGCGAGCCGGACCTGGTCGACCGTGATCTGCGGGAGCCGGCCGCGCGAAATCTCGAACCGGAGCGTCTCGGGTTCGACACCGACCACGTCCGTCTGCTCCATCTCCGCCCGGTTCAGCTGCCGGAGGACCTCGAGCATCTCGAGCTTCAGCGTGAGGGCCGCTTCGGCGGGCGTGTCGACCACGACCGGAGGAGGCCGGACCCGAGGGATATGCCTATCCGCCCGGGCGCTCGACCGAGCCGCTTTTTAGGGGGGACCACCCGATACTCTCCCGTCCATGGGGTGCACCTGCCGTAACCCGGCCCACTGCCCCATCTGCAACACGCCGGTCCGGGTGCCGCTCACGAACCTCGAGAACTCCGCGGGCGGGGCGATCCTGGTCGACCGGTTCGCGCGGCGCGACTCGTCGGCGTCGCGCGAGGGGCTGCGGCGGCTGATCCAGGGGTGGGCGAGCTGCCCGGCGTGCGGGCACACGATCTACTTCGACCACTCCCGACTCTGCGTCGCCGAGGCGCTCTCCTCCGCGGGCGTCCCGCTCGCCGAGCGCGAGTCGATCCTCTCGAAGATCACCTTCCCCGAAGGGTGAGACGGCCGGACGGACGATGCCCGACGGCGAGCCGAACGAGTCGTTCGTCGTCACCCCCTACGAGGTGAAGGGGCGGATCGACTACGCGCGGCTGCGCGAGCAGTTCGGGACGCAGGAACTGACCCCCGAGCTCCGGGCGAAGCTCCAACTGGTCGCGGGCGGCGACCTCCACCCCCTGATCGCGCGCGGGATCTACTACTCGCACCGCGACCTGGCGCCGCTCCTGGACGGCTACGCGAACGGGAAGCCGTTCTTTCTCTACTCCGGCCGCGGCCCGTCCGGGCCGCTCCACACCTCCCACCTCGTGTCGTTCGACCTCTGCCGGTGGCTCCAGGCGCGGCTCGGCGTCCCGATGTACATCCAGATCACGGACGACGAGAAGTTCTGGGCCCGCGCGGGGCTCACCCCGGAGGAGACCCGGAAGTGGGGGCTCGAGAACCTCTACGACATCCTGGCGCTCGGGTTCGACCCGAAGCGGACGCGCGTCTTCTTCGACACGCGGTCGATCGCCGCGATGTATCCCCTCGCGGTCCGGGTCGCCCAGAAGGTCACCTATTCGACCGTGAAGGCGGTGTTCGGGTTCACCCCGAGCACGAACATCGGGCTCGTCTTCTACACGGCCCTCCAGAGCGTCCCCGCCTTCTGGCCGTCGTGGGCCGAGGGCCGGTCGGTCCCGTGCCTGATCCCGTGCGGGATCGACCAGGACCCCCACTTCCGCGTCACGCGGGACTTGGCGGAGGGCCTGGGGTACCCGAAGCCGGCGCTCCTCCACAGCCAGATGGTGCCCGGCCTCCTCGGCGACGCCGCGATGTCGACGACCGGGAACGCGGCGGACAACGCGCTGTTCCTGAACGACCCGACGAAGACGGTCGAGCGGAAGCTCAAGAACGCCTTCACCGGCGGGCGCGCGACCGTCGAGGAGCAGCGGCGGCTGGGCGCCACCCCCGAGGTCTGCTCGATCTGGGCGCTCTGGCGGACCCGGTTCGCGGAGTCCGACCAGAAGTTCGCGGAGGTCACCCAGGGGTGCCGCTCGGGGAGGCTCCTCTGCGGCGAGTGCAAGGGCCAATTGATCGAGCGGGTCCACGCGTTCTACGCGGCCCACGCCGAGGCGCGCGAGAAGGTGAAAGGGTGGGCCGAGTCGACGATCGTCACCGCGCCCCCACGCCCGGACTGACGCCGCGTCAGTACGAAGCCGTCCGGAGCTCGGCGAAGACGAGCCATCCGAACGCCATCACGGCGACCACCGCGATCCCCGAGACGACGAACACGGTCGGCACCGAGCTCGCGCCGGCGAGGCTCCCCGAGTAGAACGCGCCCAAGGGGCCGGCCGCGCCGACCAGGGCGCCGAGCACCGCCCCGACCCGCCCCAGGAGCCGGCCCGGGACCTTCGCCTGGACGAGGACCGAGATCGGGATGTTGCAGACCGAGAGCGCGACGCCGAGACCGACCGCGATCGCGAACGCGGGCGCGATCGCGCTCACGAGCCCGAGGAGGGCGATGAGGAGGCCGCCGACCATCGCCCCGCCGAGGAGGAGCTTCCCCACCCACCGGCGGGCCGGGATCTGTCCCACGACCGCGGCGCCGACGATCGCGCCGACCGCGATCGAGGCGACCAGCGCTCCGTAGACGCTCGCCCCCCCGTGGAGGACGAGCTTCGCGTACGGCGCGAACAGCGCGGCCGCGGCGTTCCCGAAGAAGTTGACGACGCTCCCCAGCGCGATCAGTTCGATCAGGAACCGGTGCTTCCGGACGAACGCGACCCCTTCTCGGAACTCGGCGACGAACCCGGCGGCGGGCGTCCCGGCGCCCGCCGGCCGCCCGTAGGCGGCCGCGATGCCGAAGACGAGCGCCGCGGCGACGAAGAACGTGACCGCGTCGTACTCGATCGGGATCGTCACCCCGAGGAACGCGACCGCGACCCCGCCGAGCGAGTAGCCGAGCACCTGGTTGAACGACCCCGAGATCGTGAGCAGGCTGTTCGCCGGCGCGAGGTCGGCCGTCGCGACGAGCTGCGGGACCATCGCCCCGCTGGCCGTGCGGACGAGGGTGCCTCCGGAGCCGAGGCAGGCCACGACGACCAGCATCACCGTCAGGTCGACCGCGTGGAGGACCTCGGTCGCGGCGAGGAGCGCGACGAGCACCCCTTCGAGGAGGTTCGTCCCGATCAGCACCCGCCGGCGGTCCCACCGGTCGACGTAGACCCCCAGCGCGGGCGCGAGGAGGACCGACGGGGCCGCGAACACCGCGACCACGAGGCCGATGGCGAACACCGACCCCGTGAGCTCGAGGACGAGCCACAGGAGCGCGACCTCGAAGATGTAGTCGCCCGACTGCGAGACGAGCTGCGCGACCCAGAGGAGGAAGAACGGGCGGTGCGCGAGGACGCGCCGGAAGCTCGGCCGCTCCGCCGCGGGGGGAGCCACCGGCTCGGAGGTCGACATCCGCCGGCTACGTGCGCCGCTTCGGCTTCGGTCGCGCTCGGCGCGGGAGAGGGGTCGCGAGGCCGAACAGCTCGGCCGCGTTCCGGTAGAACACCCGCGCGAGCTCCGCCCGGGTGAATCCGAGTCGGGCGACCGCTTCGGCGGCCGGAGCGGCCGGGTCGAGCGGATAGTCGCTCCCGAAGAGGAGCCGGTCGACCCCGACCTTCCGCACGGTCCAGAGGAACTGCGCGGCGAACGGACCGCCCGAGAGCAGCCGGACCGTCGCGGAGAGGTCGACCCAGACGTTCCGTTTCCAGAAGTCGTACCGGGCGAGGACGTCGTACATCAGGAGGTCGGGAAAGTGCGGGCCGTGGGCGTGGGCGAGGATCAGCCGGGCGGTCGGCTGCTCGATCGCGAGCAGCACGAACTTCCCCGGCTGCCCCGGGTCGAACGGGGAGTAGGCGTCGAACAGCACCGGCAGCCCGCGCTCGGTCGCGCGCGCCACGACGGCGTGGACGGCCGGGCTCGCGACGTCGACCCGCTGGGTGTTGGGGTGGAGTTTCAGCGCCTTCGCGCCGAGCGCCGCCACGCGGTCGATCTCCTCGAGCGCCGCGGCGCCGTCATCCGGGTGGACCGAACAGACCGGGAAGAACCGACCGCCGGTCGACTTGGGCAGCGCCAGGATCGCATCGTTCGCCCGCCGGGTCTCGACCGGCCGGCCCGCGAACGCGATCGTCAGCGCCGCCACGTGCCGGACGTCCCACCCGCGGACCGAGCGCAGGTAGTCGTCGGCGGTGTGGGGGACGCCCCCGAGGATCGGGGTCGGGCCGATCATCGGATGGGTGTGGGCGTCGACGATCGGGCCGGGGTAGAACGCGCGGGACATCGGGACCGCCGGACGCGAAGCGGCCCCGACTATCCCGTTTTGCACCGCCGTTCGGCCCTCGGTCCCCGGCCGTCCGCAGGGGTGTTCCGGGCGTCGTCCAAAGGGTTAAGGCGCGGCCCGGACCTCCGCCGTACGAGGCCCGATGGGCGCGATCCGGGGCGGCTCCGTCGTCGTCGCCGTGGCCGCGGGCGTACTCGTTCTGATGTTGCTTCCCGGGGCGGGGGCGCCCGCCGCCGGGCTGTCCGGCCGTGCCGCGGCGCCCGTCGCGGCGGCACTGGCCTCCCCCACGGTCGTGACGACCGTGACCGTCCCGGGGTCGCTCGGGGCGCCCGTCTACGACCCGACCAACGGGCAACTCTACGTTCCGGACCTCACGAGCGGGGACCTGCTCGCGGTCGACGCCGCGACGGGGACGGTCCTGCATCAGCTGCCGCGGCTGGCCGCGCACGGGGCGACCCTCGCGGTCGACCCGACGAACGGCAGCGTCTACGTCGCCGACGGCCACCAGCTCGCGATCGTCAACGTGCACGACCGGGTGGTCGCCTGGGTGCCGCTCGCGTGGGGCGCCGTGGCGCTCGCGATCGACCCGGTCGCGAACGAACTGTTCGCCGCGAGCGGGGCCCACCCGCTGACGGTCGTCGCGCTCGGCAACGACTCGGTGGTCGCGCAGATTCCCGTCCTCTGTCGGGGCGCGAGCTGGCACCTTGCGACGTACCCCGGGTACTACACGGGCGTGGTCTACGACCCGTCGACGGGGTGGGTGGACGCGGCCTCCTCCTGGTACTCCGCGAGTTCGCAGGCGGGCGGCACGTGCACCTCCGCGATCGACCCGGCGCAGGGGAACGTCGTCCTGCACACCCACTTCTCCTCGTACGGCTTCACCGGGCAGATGGTCGTCGCCCCGAACCTCGACCGCCTCTACATGCTGAACAACCAGCTCTACGGCGGGTTCGGCGGGCTCGAGGCCCTGAGCGCGTCCACGACCCGGTACGCCGCGCTGTTCTACCCTCACGACGCCGCGGAGTTCGGCGCGGTCGTGACCGGGCTCGCCGTGGACGGACCGCTCCACACGCTGCTCGCGGTCGACACGACCAGCCCGACGGGCGCGTACGTCTCGACGATGGGACTCATGACGGGGAACGTGACCGGGTGGGTCTCGGTCGCCGCCGACCCGGTGGGGCTCGCGCTCGACGAGCGCACCGACGACGCCTGGGTCGTGAACGGCTCGCCCGGAATGCTGACGGAGATCGCCCCGTAACGGGGCCCCGGTCCCCGGCCTAGCCGACTTCAGGTCGGCGAGGGCCCGGCTCGGGGCGCGAGATCCCTTCGGGTCGCGGAGGCGACGGGCCGCCGGCGCCTTCGGGAACGTCCCCGGGCCCGTCGCCCTCGATCGTCGTGACGAGGCGGAGCATCGGGCGGAACAGGGAGAGCCGGGCCCGCTCCGGGTCGAGCGTGTACGCGCGCTCGTACGCGGCGATCGCCTCCTCCTCGTCGCCGAGGGAGAGGAGCGACAGGGCGAGCTCGAGCCAGCTCTTCGCCTCGCGCGCGCCCTCGTGCTCGCCGGCCTCGGCCATGTGGTCGTCCATCCGGTGGTGGGGACCGACCGGCGCGCGGTCTTCCGCCGGGATGTCCTGCGAGAGGACGAGCGCCCGCTCGAAGGCGGCGGAGGCGGACGTCTCGTCCCCGCTCTCCGACAGGGCGACCCCGAGCCGATGCCAGGCGACCATATCGTCCGGTTCGAGCGCGACCGCGTGGCGGTAGGCGGTGACCGCGTCCGACCACTCCTCGCGCTGGGAGCGGGCCACCCCGAGGTGGAACCACGCCTCCCCGTTGCGCGGGCCGAGCGCGATCGCGCGGGCGAGCGCGCCCTCCGCGTCGGTGGCCTGGCCGAGGTGCGACAGCGAGATCCCGTAGTACGACCAGGCGGCGCCGTTCGCGGGCTCGTCGCGCACGACGTCGCGGAAAGTGCGGGCGGCGGCCTCGTACTCCCCGCGGAGGAAGTAGTGGACGCCGAGATCGAATCGCTGCGTCACACCCGGTGAGGGCCCCGAACGCCGTCGCGGGGAAAAGCCTGCCGTTCGAGCCGCGCCTCCCCCGACGCGGCGCCCGAGGGCGGCCTCCCGGGGACCTCGGCGGTTTTATATCCCCCCGCGGTCCATGCGCCGACCGAGGAACCCGCGAGCCGAGCCGATCTGAGCGTCCTGCCCGTCCTTCTTCTGCGACGAGAGTTCGCTACGACGATTCCCGCTCCACGGTTCTTCCGAAAGCGAACGACACCGCAGAACGAGGCGAGAGAGAATGGCAGACAAGCCCCTGACGAAAGTGCGCGACCTGACGCCGAACTCGAAGCAAGTGAACGTGCTCGCGAAGGTGATCAACGTGGGCGAGCCGAAGGAAGTGATGGGCAAGTTCGGGGACCCGAGGAAGGTCTGTGAGGCCGTGGTCGGCGACGACACGGCGACGATCATCCTGTCCCTCTGGAACGAGCAGATCGGGACGATCGCGAAGGACGAGGTCATCCTGGTCGACAACGGCTACGTCTCCCTGGTGCGCGGCCACATGCGACTGAACGTGGGCCGGTACGGGAACCTGACGAAGTCGACCGAGTCGGTCGGCGACGTCAACCAGACCCTCGACATGAGCCAGCAGGAGTTCGAGAGCGAGCGCCGGTCGTTCGGTGGCGGCGGCTACCGGGACCGGGGCGGAGGCGGCGGCGGCTACGGCGGCGGCGGCGGCAACCGTTACGGGAGTGGCGGGAGCGGCAGCGGCGGCCGGGAGCGGTCCGACTCCTACAAGCGCTACTAGGCCCCGACGGGCCTTCGACGCGTCGAACCTCTTCCCCCGCCCTTGCGGGCGGGGGGCCGCCGTCGGTTTTCATTAAATAGGGTACCCCGTTCGGCCGGCGACTCCATGCCGGACGACCACCGGGAATTGACGCTCTACGTCCAGTCGAAGCGCGCCGTGACGACGTTCTACCGCGCCCCGGCGACCAGTCCGGCGACCGGGATCGCGCCGTCGGTCGCCGCGGCCCCGTCGGGGACGAACGAGCCGGACGCGGTCGCCGACTCGAGCGTCCTGTTCCTCTCCGACGACCAGTCGCGGGCGGTCGCGATGACCGAGGAGACGGCCTCCCGCCGCGGCTACCACATCCGCGTGGTCGACATCGAGAAGGTCGGCCGCCTGGAGCGGCTGGTCGCGGAGCACCTGCGCGGGGTCCAGAACTTCCCGGTGCTGATCTCGCCGGGCGGGGCGCGGCTCGAGGGCGTCCCCCACTTCACGGAGGAGAACCTCGCGGCGCTGATGCCGACCGAGCTGAAGCACGTCCGCGCGTTCAGCTACCTCAAGATCCGCGGGGGCGACCTGGACCGGATCCGCCGCCTCCTCGAGACGTTCCCCGAGGTGAAGGAGCTCCACTTCCTCACCGGCGACTGGGACATGCTGGTCGTCCTCCAGTTCCCGCCGAGCGCCTCCAACAAGCGCCGGGTGCTCGACTTCGTCACCGAGCGGATCCGCGGTATCGGGGAAGTGCTCGACACCTCGACCGTCGTGCCCGAGTACTCGGTCACGAAGTTCCCACTGCCCTGAGCCGCGCTCGCGGCGGGCGGCGCCGCGGCTTCGCGCGACCGGGGACCACCCCGATCCGCCGCGTTCCGCTGTCGCGGCTCGATGGCCCGCCGGGCTCCGCCGTCCCGTAGAGCGCCTCGACCGTCAGCGGGTGGTCCTCGAGCCAGGCGATCCCGTCGATGTACGCCGCGAACGGCTCCAAGTTCGTGAAGAGCGGGATCCCGAGCTCGACCGCGCGGCGGCGCAGCACGTACTCGTCCTCGAGCATTCGCTCGAGCTTCGCCTGGGTGAGGGACGCCGGGACATCGAGCAGAAGGTCGATCCCGCCCCGGTCCAGGACCTCCATCACGTTCGGGTGGCGGTCCGGCTCCGACACCTTGTGCAGGATCTTGACGTCGGGCACGCCGTGCAGGGTGAGGAACGCGCCGGTGTCCTCGGTCGCGAGCAGGTGGAGCCCGAGGCCGCCGAGGCGACGCGCGATCGGCAGCAGTTCCTCCTTGAGCTTCGTTCCCCCGACGGAGAGGAACGCGTTGCCGTTCGGCGGCGCGAGGCGCACGCCGGTCGCGACGAGCGCCTTCACGAGCGCGTCCGCGAAGGTCGGGCCGAAGCAGGCGACCTCGCCGGCCGACTGCATCTCGACGCC
>JASHPZ010000060.1 GCA_030037815.1 Thermoplasmata archaeon
CGAGGTAAATCTCACCGTGCGTAACGGCGGGGCTGTCCGGGAGGGCTCCCGGCTGTAGCCGCCCGGGTTCTCCCGGTCGACGGACGTCACGATTCTTCCATGCCGGCCACCCCTCCGGAATCCCCGCCGTCCCCGAAGCTCGCGGAGCGCAACGTCCTGCTCCTCGACCTCTCGAAGAGCATGCTCGCGCCGCTGCCCGACCCCGGCACCGGCGGCAAGGACCGCCAGAAGATCGAGGTCGCCCGGACCGCGGTGTTCCGGATCCTCCAGGACGCCTCCGCGTCGTCCACGCCGTTCGGGCTCGTCACGTTCACCGAGGTCGTGCGCGTGCCGGTCCCGCTGAGCGAGATCCACCGCGAGAACCTCCCGTACATCGAGAACCTCATCTCGCTCCTCACGCCGAGCGGCCGCTCGGCGATCTGGGACGCGCTCGCGGTCGGGGCCGACCTCCTGCGCTCGGGGGTCCACGGGGTGCAGGGGAACCTCGTCCTCGTGACGGACGGCTGGGACAACGCGTCGAACCGGTTCGACGTCCGGGCCGACCCGAAGCAGGCGCTCGGCGAAGGCCGGGTCGACCTGGTGCCGTACCTCCTGCCGTCGAACTCCCACCTGACGCTCCGCATCATCGGGATCGGCAGCGGCGACGAGCGCGACAAGGGCGTCGACGCGGGCCGGATGAACGCGCTCCTCGGCCAACTGTCGGCCCGCGCGACCGAGCTCGGGCTCCCGGTCGCGTTCGGCTTCCAGATGGTCTCAACCGGCTCGCAGCTGTTCGCGCAGATGGTCCAGGCGTTCCTGGACGTCGGCTACGAGGACGACCGTCCGATCGAGGAGCTCCATCCCGAGGAACTCGCCCGCCACGCGGCCAGCGCGGCCCGCGCGCTCAAGGAGCCGCAGCAGCACGCGACGGTCGCGAAGATCACGAGCGGCTCGATGGCGCCCCGCGACCCCGCCGAGGAGACGTACTCGGAGACCCCCGACCTCGAGGTCGGGGTCCTCGGGACCGCGGGCGGCGCGCCCGCGTACCTGCGCGAGCGGTACGGACCGCTCGGCGAGATCGTCGAGCTCTACCTCACCGGCAACTACGACCGGGCGCTCGAACTCCTCGCGCAGGCGCAGGCCGTGCTCCCGCCGGTCACGCGGCTCTACTGGGAGGCGCGGGTCCAGTTCGCCCGGAAGGCCGTGGTCGAGGCCGCGCGCGCGCTCCTCCAGGCGTGGGCGGAGGCGGAGAAGCTCCCGCCGGGCCCCCAGGCGCAGATCCTCCGGCGGCTCGCGCTCCTCCAGGCCCGCATGCAGAACGACAAGGAGACCGAGACGCTCGTGCGGTTCATCGACGACACCGAGCACCGGCTCCAGGACGCGAAGCCCGAGGTCCGCGCCCGCCTGATGGCGCTGTTCGCGAAGCTGATGGAGCTGCGCGGGACGTACACGCTGACGCGCGCGTCCGCGAACGGCGAGGCCCAGGACGCCGCGATGCAGCACGAGGCCGCCGTCGAGACGGTGTTCGGGGAGCTGCAGGACGCGCGGCTCGAACTCTCCCAGTCCGGCCCCGCCGTCGAGAGCGCGCTGGAGTTCATTGAAATATGCCTCGCAGAAATGAGGTAAGGAAGAAAACACGCATGCCCGAGGTGAAGGTCACGACCCGGTCCCGGCGGCCCGCCGGGGCGAAGCGCATCGCGAAGCCGTCGCCGGACACCGCCCGCATCGCCGTGGTCGGGATCCCGGCGTCGGGGAAGACGACGTACTTCCGGTTCCTCTCGGGGCATTTCGGCCTCAACCTGCCGATCCTCTACATCCCGTCGCTCCCCGAGAACGGGACGCTGCCGATCTACGGCGACCTCGAGAACGACGTCGCGCTCGAGGAGACGACGTACGAGACGACCGACCCGACCGACCCCGAGGGGAGCCTCGAGACGACGACCCGCTTCTACGTCAACCGCCCGATGGAGGACCGCAAGAAACTGTGGGTCGAGCTCTCCGCCGGGCGCGAGGACCAGGGGATCCTCACGAAGTACCCGCTCCCGACGAAGTTCAACCAGTTCGTCGAGATGAAGATGCGGTTCCGGTACGGCGCGCCGGACGGCTCCGCCGGCTCGAAGCCGATGGAGCTCCAGACGATCGACGAGGCCGGCGGGATCATCGCCGACTACTTCACCTACGACCGGATGTGGCTCGAGACGGCCGACGCGGAGGTCTCGGAGAAGAACTGCCGCGTCATCCCGCACTTCGACTCGTGGCGGCCGGACCGCCGCGACCTCTGGCGCCGCGGCCTCACGCTGCTCGGACGGTTCGTCTACGAGGCGGACGCGATCATCCTCCTCCTGTCGCCGAACCTCCCGTCCCTCCGCGACCAGGCGCAGCAGGTGAACCTCGCGCGGGGCGTCTTCCGCTACTGCGCGAAGAAGAACCTCCCGCTCGTCATCGCGATCTCGAAGGCGGACAAGCTGAACGAGTTCTACGGCGAGGTCGAGCGGTCGGTGCGCGAGCGGACGTTCAAGAGCGCCTTCGACCCCGTCGATTTCCTCCTCCGGCGCGACGGCGCCGGGATGGGCACGATCCTGGTCGCCCAGGAGGGACGCGGGATCTCGACCAAGGAGGACGTCTTCCTGATCTCGAGCGCGGTGTCGACCGGCGAGGGCCACCCGCTGTTCATCGGGGACGGCGGCGAGGAGGCCCCGAACGCCGGGACGCCGACCATGGGCGTGCCCGTGATGGTGAACACGACCCTCCCGCTCGCCCGCGCGTGCGAACGGATCCTGATCCGCCGCCGGACGAAGGAGGCGTGATGGCCGCCCCCGAGGCACGGACGGGCGCGAACCTCGCCCCCGTCGCCTCGGTCTGGTGCCGCCAGGTCGACAACGAGGCGGAGAGCCCGGGGTACACGACGATCCCGGACGACTTCCCGGGACGGCGCGAGACCCTCGAGACGATCCGGATCGTCGGCAACCTGACGGTCAACGTCGCGGACACCCACGACTACTGGGACCCCGACCCGGCCCAGCCGCTCTCCTTCTACCCGAACCTGTTCCTCTACCCGGCCGCGAACGGCCGCTACACGTGCGTCGGCCGGATGTTCCTGTCGACCGAGGACCGACCGCGCCTCGGCATGAAGACGCTCGTCTTCGAGACCGCGGCCCTCCACGCGAGTGGCGACTTCGGCGGCGCGGTGCTGCGCGCCTACGCGACCATGGGCGCGAAGTCGGGCGCCGAGCGCCCTGCGGCCGAGCCGGACCCGTCGGTCTACCAGGCGGTCGGCGAGGGGTTCCTCTTCCACCGCGGGACGACCGAGCCGGTCGTCCTGGTCGCGTCCGACCAGTGGGAGACGGCCGGGCAGGTCGTCCTCGACCTGGTCGGGGCGCTGCCGAGCTCGCTCGTCTCGCTGGGCGCCTTCCTCGTCTTCCCGTACTTCCTCCCCGCGGCGAAGGTGAACCTGAGCGAGTTCACCGAGCAGATCCCGCTCGCGCTCGCGGTCCTGCGCGTCCCGAAGGGGGAGGCGCAGGGCGAGCGCCACACGAAGCGGATCCAGAGCTGGGACCACGCCCCGGTGACGCTCCGCGACCTGACGAAGGCGCCGGCGAAGTCGAAGGAGAGCCTGCCGCTCATCCTCCAGTACTCGCGCGACCACCAGGACGAGAAGCTCCGCGAGGTCGCCCGCCGCGTCGACCTGGTCGAGGGGAACCGCGTCCACGCGCAGCTCCAGGACGCCGACCGCCAGGGCGGCCGCGACCGGCGCAAGGAGATGTGGCGGATCGCGACCGCGATGGAGACCGCGGCGCTCCTCCAGACGCGGCCGAAGGGCCGCGGGGTCGCGCTGTCGGGCGCGGCCGCGAAGCGCGCGAGCGAGTACCTGAAGGCGCAGCCCGGCGCCGACCCCCCGGGCCCCGTCGCCTCTGGGTCCCCCCCGGCCGCGGCGGCCCCGCCCGCCACGGTGAACACCGCTCTCCCGGCGTGGCTCCAGCGACCGCCCGAGGTCGTGGTCCCGGGCGCGGCGACCCTCGGCGTACCGGTGTCGACCAGTGACGATCCTTCGCTCCTCCCGACCGCAGCGGCGGCGCCCCTCGCCGTCGCCCCGGCGAGCGTGCCGGCGGACCCGGACCTCGAGGCCCGGCTGCGGCGGCTGATCGACGAACGGTTCGCGGCGCTCGGCGTCGCGACGTCCGTCGGGCCGGCGGACGCCGCCGCGCTCGACGCCCGCGTCTACGCCGCCGTCAAGGACTTCGAGGCGCGCTGGCTCCTCACGACGGAGAACCGCGCCCGCGAGTCGGACGAGGCGACCGCGCGGGCCCTCCTGTCGCTCCGCAACGACCTCGCTTCGCGGCTCGCCGCCCTCGAGGCGCGTCCGACCGCGTCCCCGGACGTCGTCGCCGACGAGGTGACGCACCGCGTCCAGTCGGTCCTCGAGCCCCGGCTCGCCGAGGTCGAAACGCGCGCCGCGGTCGCCCCCGAGGCGGTCGCGGAGGAGGTCACCGCCCGCCTCCGCGCCACGCTGGAACCGCGGGTCGCCGCGGTCGAGGCCCGGCCCAACGTCCCGTTCGAAGCCGTCGCCGCCGAGTCGACCAAGCGCACGCTCGCCGCCCTCGAGCCGCGGGTCGCCGCGGTCGAGGCGCGGCCGAACGTTCCCGCGGACGTCGTCTCCGCCGACAGCGCGAAGCGCGTGCTCGGCCAGCTCGAACCCCGGGTGCTCGCGCTCGAGTCCCGTCCCGTCCTCGCCCGCGAGACGGTGGTCGACGAGTCGTCGAAGCGGGCCCAGGCGGCGCTCGAGCCCCGCCTCCTCGCGCTCGAGGCGCGACCGTCGCCCGCGAAGGACGAACTTTCCGAGGAAGCGGCGAAGCGCGCTGCGGTCGCGCTCGACCCCCGCCTGGTGGCGCTCGAAACCCGGCCCGCGCTCTCGAAGGACGCGGTCGCCGACGAGGTCGCGAAGCGCGTCCGCGCGACGATCGAGCCGCGACTGATCGCGGTCGAATCCCGCCCGATCCTATCGAACGACGCGGTGGTCGAGGAGGCGATGAAGCGCGTCCGGGCCGCCCTCGAGCTCCGGATGGCGCAGCTGGACGACAAGGTCCGGGTCGCCGTCCAGGCCAGCTCCGAGGCGTGGGCGGAGCGCCTCCGCGAGGAGGGGCGCCACTCCGCCGAGGAGATCGCGGCCCACACCGCGCGCGCGGAGGAGGAGCTCCGGACGGCCCTGGTCGCCCAGATCGACCTCGAAGTGCGCGAACTGAAGGAGCAGGGCACCGCGCTCCGCGAGGAGGTCGAGGAACGCGTCCGCGAGCTCCTCCAGCGGCGCACCGAGGAGATCGACCTCAAGCGCGCGAAGGAGCAGCGCGAGTCCGAGCAGCGGTCGATCGTCCTGATCGACGGGCGGGCGAAGGACCTCGAGTCGCGCCTCACGGCCGCGCTCGCGGAGCAGCGCGAGCGCACCGCCGGCATCGCCGCCGAGCGGGTCGCCGAGGCCGAGCGCCGGATGGCGGTCGAACGCGAGGCGCGGGTCGCCGAGCTCGCCGAGTCGCAGGCGCAGGCGACCGCGGGCCTCCAGGTCCGGCTCCAGTCGTACTTCGAGCAGAAGCTGCGCGAGAACCAGGAGAAGGAGCGCGAGAAGTACGTCGAGCTGCTCGCGCGCCTCAAATCCGAGGTCGACCAGTCGCTCGCGCGGACGATCGACTCGACCCGGTTCGACTCGGCGGTCCGCGAGCGCGTCCTCCAGTCGCTGGACGCGGTCCGGCCCGAACAGGAGAAGACGTTCCAGACCGCGGTCGCCGACGCGGAACTCCGCCTTCGGACGCAGGCCGAGGAGGGGGCGGCCCGGCTCGAGCGGACCGTGCGCGCCGAGGTGAGCGACCTCGACCGCCGGCTCGAGGTCCTGACCGACCGGATGCTTCCGCTCCTCCGGCAGACGTGGCTCAAGGTCGCCGACCTCGAGAAGGGGAGCGCCCTCCCCCAGGAGGCCGAGGCGCGGATGAAGGAGCTCCGCCGCGAGGTCGCCCGCGAGATGCGCCGGCTCGAGGGCGAGATGATCGAGCAGACGAGCGACCTCAGGGAGCGGCTCGAGACCGCGATCGCGAGCCAGGGCCGCATCTGGCTGAACCTCCTCCGCCAACTGTCGGTCGAGGGCGAGGCCGTCGTCCCGCACCCCGGCTCGCGGGCGCTCCGGCGGGCCCCGAAGCCGACCGCCGAGGAGGAGCTGATCGGCGACTTCCGCGCCGCCGGGCTGAGCGCCTACGCGGAGGACCCGCCCAACCCGATGGACCCCGAGCCCGCCCTCGGGCCGGACGACCGGGAACCGCGGCGCCGGTCCCGCCGCGCGTGAGCGGGGCCCCCAACGCTAAGCCCTCCCGGGCGCTGCTCGGCCCGTCGTGTCCGCCGAACCGAATCACCGCCACTGCCGCGTCTGCGGGAAGGTCTGTTCGGTGGACGACGAGACGTGCAGTCGGGCGTGCCGGGACGCCTACGCCCGCCGCGTCCAGTCGAAGCGCAACCTCCAGTTCCTCCTCTACGCCTCGATCGCGCTGATCGCGGTGGTCTTCCTCGCGCAGTTCTTCCGGTGAGCCGACGATGCCGCCGTACGGTCGCGCGGTGCTCGGCGGGACGTTCGACCACCTCCACGTCGGCCACGTCGCCTTGTTGCGAGCGGCGTTCCGGGCCGGGCGCCACGTCGCCATCGGCGTGACGACCGACCGGTACCTCGCCGCGCATCCCAAACCCGACGCCGCCCTCGTCCAGCCGTACGCGACCCGCGTCCGGCTCCTCCGACGGTTCCTCGCCGCGCACTTCCCGGCCGACCGATGGCGCACGACCCCGCTCGAGGACACGTTCGGCGGGTCGGTCCTCCCCGGGGTCGATGTTCTGGTCGTCTCCGCCGAGACCGCGGCCGGCGGCGACTTGGTCAACCAGGAACGACGGCGCCTGGGGCGCCCGCCCGTGCCGATCGCGACGGTCCCGATGGTCCTCGCGGACGACTTGGGTCCCGTCAGCTCCCGCCGCATCCGGGCCGGCGAGATCGACCGGGAGGGCCACCGACGCGCCCCGATCCGGTTCGGCCTCACCGTCGACGCGCCCGAACTGCTCCCGACCGTCGTGCGGACCGTGCGGTCGGCGTTCCGTCAGGCCCGGGTCGCAGTCCGCCCACCCCCGCTCGGCCGGCCGCGGGGCGCCGCCGCTCC
>JASHPZ010000061.1 GCA_030037815.1 Thermoplasmata archaeon
CCGCGACGGCGACCACCGCGACGCCGACGACCGCGAGGACGATCACCCCGTCATCGCCGGGAAGGCCCAGGAACCCGGACGACGGGGAGGATGCGGGAGGTGCCAGGGTCGACCCCGAGCAGCGGAACGTGACCGGGATGTTCACCGGGGCGCCGAACACCGTCACGTTCCCGGTCTCGGAGCTCTCGTCGAGGACACAGGCGTCGGTGTCGCCCCACGCGCCGAGGTCGTACGCATGGGTCCCGTTCGAGATGCCGGGGAACAGGATCACGCTCGTGGTCCGGTTCTCGGTCGTGCCGTTCAGGGAGACGGTCCAGTACGTTCCGCTCGGAAGCCCGGACTCGGTGAACGAGACCGTGTACGCTCCCGGACCGGTCGAAGTGGAGAGCGGTCCCGCGGCGATGATGCTCACGTTGTTGTCGTCAAAGCTCTCCACCCAGAGCGTGTCCGACGCGGGGTCGAACGGTCCGACCGACGGCGAGCTGCCGACGTCGATCGTGGTCGTGACCGTGTTCGTGGTCGCGTTGACGACGATCACGTTGCCGGTGTTGTCGTTGAAGTTCTCGGCGGGGACGTACACCTCGCCATTCGCCGGGTCGAAGACGGGCGGGAGCGCCGCGACCTGGTCGGCGCCGGGGGTGATGTTCGCGACGACCGTGTTGTCGGGCGAGATGACGAGGATGTTGTCCGGACCCGGGTTGTCGACGTAGACGTCCCCGGTCGCGGGGTCGACCACCGGGGTCGCGGGCCCGCTGTCAAAGTACGACCCGGTCGCGATCGTGGTGACGACGCTCGTCCCGCGGACGACGGTGAGGTTGGCGGTGCCCGAGCTCGGGATGTAGACCTCCTGGTTCACGGGGTCGTAGACGGGCGTCTCGGGCGAGGAGAAGCCGGAGAGCGTCGCGACCACGGAGTTCGTGGTCGTGTTGATGACGGAGACGTTCGTCTCGAGCAGGTCGGAGTTCGGCACGTAGAGGTCGCCGTCCGCCGGGTCGTAGACGCCGGGAGTGGGGTCAGTCCCGACCGGGATCTGCGCCACCACCGAGAGGTTCTCGGGGTCGATGACGCTGACGTTGTCGATGAGGCCGATCGGGTTCGCGGTCGACTGGTCGGAGACGTAGAGGTAGCCGTTCACCGGGTCGTAGACCGGGGTCGTCGGGTTCGAGTAGTACCCCGTGTCGATGTTGGCGACGACGGTGTTGAGTTTCGACAGTTCCGTGACGTTGTCGTACCCGGTGCCGTTCTGGTTCGGGACGAACATCGCCTGGGCCGCCGGGTCGTACGTCGGGGCCTGGATCGACGAGTAGTTCCCGAGGAACAGGTAGCCGAGCTCGGTCGAAGGCGTCCCACCGGAGAAGATCGTGAGGTTGCTCGAGTTCAACCCGGTCGGGGTGTTCGGGATGTAGATCTCGTTGAACGCGGGGCTCCAGCTCCCGGCCACCGGGGCGGCGACGTTCGAGATCGTCTGGATGACGGTATTGGCCGTGGAGTCGGGCCCGACCTCGGCGGAGAGGACCGGGGCGCGCGCGCCCGCCGCGCGCGGGTGCGACGGGCCGTGGTTCGCGACCCCGACCGCGCCGATCGACAAGACGAGCGTCAGCGCGACCCACGCGAGCAGTGCGACCGTGCCGACCCGAGTTCCACGTCGCGTCATCTCCCCGGCGACGCGCGGACCCACTTTAGGGCTAGGCACCCCAGGGAACGACGGAGAATGGGCGGATTCGCCCTTCGTCCGCGCAGGAATCGAGCCCACCGGAGGCTGCGAAGTCTCGGGGATTCTTATAGCCGGAACCCGATGGCTCGCACCGCGGGGTCGCGCATGGTCGCGGTAGGTTGGCGCGCGGTGAAATTCGGGGTGCTGGCGCTGGTCGTCGCGTCGCTCGTCCTCTCGGCCGCTCCCGCGGCGGGCGCGGGGGTGGGGCGGTCCCGGTCGACCACGGACTCCCCTTCGCTTCCCCTGACCGCCGCGACGATCCTCTCGACCTGCAACGCTACGCTGTTCACGAAGGACGTCCTGGCCGGGGGCACGGTGCAGTTCGGGGTCGACTGCGCCCCGCTCACCCTCACCTCTCAGATCGTCATTCCCGCCAAGCTCACGGTCAACATCACCGGCGGCGGGTACGACCCCATCGTGAGCGGCGGACTTTCCACGCGCCTCTTCGTCGTCGAGGGCGGGCATCTCAACATCTCGGGCATCGAACTCGAGTCCGGAGCGGCGAAGGGGAAGGCCGGTCGCGACGGGCGCTCGGGGACGAACGGTGCGAGCGGCAAGGCCGGGCGGAACGGCGCCAACGGACTGCCGGGAAAGGCCGGAAAGCCGGGGAAGCCGGGCACCGCCGGTCGACCGGGCCACAACGGAACGAACGGGGGCGACGGGGACATCGCCGAGGGGGGCGCGGTCTGGATCAAGGGGGGCGTCGTCGTCCTCACCGATGACACGTTCATGTACAACGAGGCCCACGGCGGCAACGGCGGATTCGGCGGCGAGGGCGGGGCCGGCGGGAGCGGGGGTTCCGGAGGCGCCGGGGGCTCCGGCGGCACGGCTGTCAAAGCGGGGGCCGCGGGCGCCGTCGGCGGAGGCGGCGGGAACGCGAACGCGAGCGCGCCCGGC
>JASHPZ010000008.1 GCA_030037815.1 Thermoplasmata archaeon
GCGGCGTCCTCGGCCGGCGCGGCGGGGGGGGCCGGCGCCGAAGGGGCGGCGGGGGCCGGGCTTTCCGCCGGGGGTTCGGGCTCGTCTTTCTCCCGACGCAGCCGACGGAAGAGGGACATGCGGATCGGATGGGAGGCCGGCCTTTTACGCCTGCCGCCGGCCCGCACCGTTTTCTCCCGTCCCCCCTACGGTCGGCGTGGCCGACCGCCCTTCCGAGCGGCTCCGCGCGCTCGGCCTCGCGCTCCCCCCGCCGCCGAAGCCGGCCGGTTCCTACCGGCCCGTCGCGCGGGACGGCCGATTCGCGTGGGTGGCGGGTCAGATCGTGACGGAGGCGGGCGCCGTCGTCAGCCCGGGGCATGTGGACGGGGAGGTCTCCGTCGCGACCGCCCAGGCGCTCGCCCGCCGGGCCTCGCTCCAGGCGCTCAGCGCGCTGGACGCCGAGCTCGGGTCGATCGACCGGATCGCCCGGTTCCTCCGGGTCGCGGTGTTCGTCGCGTCGTCCCCCGGGTTCCACCGGCCGCACGAGGTCGCGAACGGGGCGACCGACCTCCTGGTCGAGCTGTTCGGCGATGCGGGGCGACCCGCGCGGGCCGCCGTCGGGGTCGCGGAACTCCCGCTGAACGCGCCGGTCGAGGTCGAGTACTGGCTCGCGACCGAGTAGGGGCCCCGTGGAACCGACCGTCTGGACCGGAGTCTACCGCGACGGGCGGGACCTCTTCACCGTCAACGCGGAACCCGGGGTCCGGGTCTATGGCGAGGCCACGCGGTCCGTCGGCGGCCGCGAGTTCCGCGAGTGGGACCCGTTCCGCTCGAAGCTCGCGGCGCTCCTCCTGAAAGCCCCCCCCGCGGACGTGCTCGGGACCCCGCGCCGGATCCTCTACCTCGGCGGCGCGCACGGCACGACGGTGAGCCACCTCGCGGACGCGTTCCCGACGACCCCGATCTTCGTGGTCGAGAAGAGCCCGACCGCGTTCGCGCCGCTCCTCGCCCTCGCGCGCCGGCGCGAGAACCTCCTGCCGCTGCTCGCGGACGCCCAGTTGCCCGAGCGGTACCGGGCGGACGTCGGGGAGGTCGACCTCCTCTACCAGGACGTGGCGCAGCGGAACCAGGCGGGGATCTTCGTCGAGAACGCGCGGGTCCTGCTCGCGGACGGCGGGCGCGGGATCCTGATGCTGAAGGTCCGCTCGGTCACGCAGCGACGGAGCGCGGCGGCGGTGGTCGCCGAGGCGCGGGCGGAACTCGGCCGCGGGGGATTTCCGGTCCGGTCCGAGACGCCGCTCCTGCCGTTCTCGCGCGAGCACGTCGCGCTGACGGTCGGCCGGTAGCCGCACCTTCCACCGTTCCGCGGGGCGTGCCGGGGTTACTCGACCGACCCGTTCCGTCCCGCCGGTGGGACGGTGCGCGCGTGCGGTTGGTTCGGCTGGGTCCTCGTGACGATCGTAGCGGTGACGGTCGCTCCCCCGATGCCCGGGGGCGCCGTGCCGGTCCGTTCCGCCGCGGGCGTCGACCCCGTCCTCGAGATCGCGCCCACCAGCTGGTGGATGGTGCCGGCGAACGCGTCGGTGTTCCGGGCCGTCTGGACCGGGATCCCGCCGGAGTGCAACCTGACGTCCGACTGGTACCGCTGGTCGACGCCGGGGCCCACCGTCGGCGGAGTCCTCAACGCCACGGACGACGCGACCGCGAATTTCTCGGCGGCGACGGTCGCGAGCGGGACGACCGAGCTCGAGCTGCGCTCGGCCGCCACCGAGGCGTGCTCGGGGGCGCAGACCGCGGTGGTCGGGACGGCGTTCGCGAACGTGTCGGTCGACGCGCCCCTTGCGATCCTGAACGCCACCGCCGGTCCGAATCCGGAGGCGACCGGCACGGTCGCGGGGTTCTCCGGAACGGTCGCGGGCGGCTGGCCGCCGTACGTCCTCCGGGTGACGTGGGACGACGGCACGGTCGGCTGGGCGAACCTCTCGGCCCCGGGTCCCTTCTCGCTCGCCCACCGGTATGCCGCGGGCCGGTACGTGCCGTCGGTCGTGGTCGCGGACGCGGACGGCCTCGTGGCGAACGCGACGGCCGCGGAGCCGCTCACCGTCGGGGACGGGCTCGAGGCCGCGATCGCTCCGTCGTCGTACACGGCCGAGGTCGGAGTCCCCGATGCGTTCCGGGTGGCCGTCCTGAACGGAACCGCCTACTCGTGGGCCGAGGTCTGCGAGGAAGGGACCGACGTCGCGGCGGCCGGCTCCGATCCCGCGTTGAACTGCACGTTCGAACACCCCGGCCGTGCGACCGTATCGGTCAGCCTCGACCAGTTCGCCACCGGGCCGGCGAACACGACCGCGTCGCTCAGCCTTCCCGTCGAGGGGCCGCTCGCGGTCTCGGTGGCGGCCCCCGGCGCCCCGGCGGAGGTCGGGGGTACGACGGCGGTCCCGGTGACGCTCGCGGGTGGGGTCCCGCCGTTCCGCCTTACCTGGTCGGAGGTCGGCAATCGCAGCGCCGGGGCCACGACGGTCTACGCGGACGGCACGCTCGAGCTGCCGTTCGCGCCGGTGGAGCCGGGGGAGGATGACCTCTCGGTCGTCGCGGTCGACGCGGTCGGCGCGACGGCGGCCGCGGTGAGCCCGGACCTCCCGGTCGCCGCTCCGCTCGATGCCGGGGACGCCGCGCGGTCGGAGCTCGCCGGCGGCGCGACCCGCGTGCTCGGGGCGCTGTCGATCCTCGCCGGGGCGGCGCCGTTCGAGTGGGACGTGAGCGCGACCGCCGCCGCGAGCGACGCGGGACCGCTCACCGGGTCGTTGGCGGCGCCGGGAGACGTCGTCTGGAACGCGACGTTCCCGGGGGCCGAACCGCCGAACGTCACCGTGGTCGTGGTCGACGCCGCCGGTTCCGTCTGGGTCGGGAGCCTCGTGTTCCCACCGACCCCGCCGCTGCGCGCGCAGGTCCGGACGGCCGCGGGCGCCACCGGACTCCTCGACCTCACGGTCGTCACGACGGGGGGCGTGCCGCCCGTTCGGCTGTGGGTGAACACCTCGGCCGGTACCGCGTGGAACGCGACCGTTCCGGCGGACGGCGACGGAAAGTGGGCCGTACCGGTCGACGCGAGCGGGAACCTGACGGTCTCGGCCACGGTCGTCGACGCAGCCGGCCGTGCGGTGACGAACACCTCCCACGTCGTTCTCCCGCCCCCGGCCGCCGCTCCGACTCCGCCTCCCCCGCCGGCGCCCTCCGCGCCGAACGAGGGTTGGGTCGCTCCGCTGGTCGTGTCCGCGGCGTGCGTCGCGGTTGGCGTCGGGGTGTGGCGGCTCCGCCGACACGCCCCGGCCCCGACGCCCTCGCCGCCACCGGACGCGCGCGGGGTGCTGCGGCAGATCATCCACGCCTGCGACGGAGTGGACCGAGCGACGGTCGAACTGCTGGCCGAGGAGGACGGGCTTCCGGTCGAGTCGGCCCGCGCGGAACTGGATCGGCTGATCGCCGACGGCACGGTGCGTTCGGAGGTCGGCTCGAACGGGGTGGAGATCCTCGCCTGGGCGAACCTGGAGGCCCCGTGAACGTCGCCGCGCCGCGGGCGAGCGGCCTCCTCGTCCTGGCGATCGTTCTCGCGGCCACCGCCGCGGGGCCCCCGCCCGCGCCGCACGGCACC
This sequence comes from Thermoplasmata archaeon, assembly GCA_030037815.1. Classification (GTDB taxonomy): domain Archaea; phylum Thermoplasmatota; class Thermoplasmata; order Lutacidiplasmatales; family UBA184; genus Lutacidiplasma. Next base: position 3,632 of record JASHPZ010000008.1, read on the forward strand.
ACGTCGAACACCTCGGCGCCGTCGCCGTCGAGCAACTTCTCCGCCGCCATCAACCGGCTCGTCGAGCTGGTCGCGGGCGCGGGCGGCGGGATCCTCGCCCTCGTCTGGGCGCGGGTCGCGATGAGCTGGTTCTCGAACGACATCACGAAGAAGGTGCAGGCGAAGGACCGCGCGCGGGACGCGCTGGTCGGCACGCTCCTGTTCGTCGCGGCGATCTCGGGCGTCGTCTACGGCCTCGCCCACTGGGTCGTCACGGGCACGTGAGCGGCGGGAGGTCCCGTGCTCGCCGCGATCCCCTGGAACACGGTCCTCCGCGCGATCCTGTTCTACCTGTTCGCGCTCGTCACGGCGATCCTGGCGGCCGTCATCGGCCCGACGTACGACAACCTGGTCGTCCCGGAACTGCAGGCGTCCGCGCTCTACCCGCCGCTCTCCGGCGCGACCGCGTCTCCCGCCTATCTCGCGACCGCGGCGCGATTCTCCGACTACCTCCTCCAGAACCTGGTCGACCCGGCGATCACCCTCGTCGCGGTCGGCGTGGCGCTCCTCTACCTCGCGAAGCCGCTCGTCCGCCGGTGGGCCGAGCGGATCGACGACCTCCTGCCGCGGCTGATCGTCGCGGTCGTCGGGGCGAACTTCGCCGTCCCGATCGCGTCCGCGCTCCTCGGACTCGCGGCCAGCGTCTACCCGGTCGTCGCCGGGTGGGACGGGGGGGCGTGGCAGCACTGGGTGAATCTCGCCGGCTGGGCGGAGCTCGGGTACTCCTGGAACAACGGGGCGCTCGCCTTCGTCCTGGCCCTCGCTGAGTTCGCCGCGGTCTTCGGCCTGCTGCTGGCGGTCGCGATCCGGGACGCGCTGCTCGCGGTGCTGCTCGTCCTCCTGCCGCCGTTCATGCTGCTCTGGCCGTTCCGTCCGTTCGCCGGGATCCCGCAGCGGGCCTGGCTCCTGTTCGCCGAGCTCGCGTTCCTGCCGTGCGTGATGGTCGTGCCGCTCGAGCTCGCCGTCGACAGCCCGAACCCGGTGATGCTGGTCGCCTACCTCGGGATCGCGGTCGCCTCCCCGTTCCTGATCGCGACCGCGGGCACGCGGCTGGTCGCGTTCGGCTTCCCGGGGGCGGGCGGGCTGCTGCAGTCGGGGGCCGGGCGGGGACTGGACGCCGCGCCGCGGGCGGCGGGGGCCGCGTACGGGCCG
>JASHPZ010000062.1 GCA_030037815.1 Thermoplasmata archaeon
CGCCATCGCGCTCGCCGCGGTCGCGGTCGTCGCGCTCGGGGTCTACCCGCAACCGGTCCTCGGGGCGATCCAGGCCGCCGCGCAGCACTTCGTGCTCACCGGCGCCTGACGGCGATGGAGCGGTTCGACGTCGCCGTGGTCGGCGCCGGACCGGCCGGGTCGCTCGCGGCCCGGGCCGCCGCGGAGGGCGGGGCGCGGGTCCTCTTAGTCGACCACCGGCCCGAGCTCGGGCACCCGGTCCAGTGCGGCGAGTTCGTGCCCGCCCCCGAGGAGCTCGCCGACCTGTTCGACGCGGCCGACGTGATCCGGGCCGCGTACGAGGTCCCGCCGGCCGCCGTGCTCCGCGAGACCCGGTCGATGGCGTGCGTCTCGCCGTATGGCCACCGGTTCCGCTTCCCCCTGCGGGGCGCGACCGTCTCGCGGCGCGCCTTCGACAAGGCGCTCGCCGCCCGCGCCGAGGGCGCGGGCGCGGAGCTCCGGTTCCCCGTCGGGGTGACCGGCGTCCACGGCCACGAGGTCCGGTTCGCGCACGGCGACCCGGTGACGGCGGACGTGGTGGTGGGCGCGGACGGCCCGACCTCGACGGTCGCCCGGTCGGTCGGGTTCCGTCCGGTCCGGACGATGTTCCGCATGATGACGGCGACCGTGGACGGTCCGCTGGACGACGCGATCGACCTCTACTTCGGCCACGCGGCCCCGCACGGCTACGCCTGGCGGTTCCCGCGGGCGCACGACGTGAACGTCGGGCTCGGCGTGCCCGCGCTCGCCCCCGGGGTCTCCCTCGGCGCCGTCCTGGACCGGTTCCTCGCGGAGGCCCACCTCGGCCCGGCGCGGGAGCGGACCGCCTGGTGGGTCCCCGTCGGGCCGCCGCCCGAGAGCCTGGTCGCGGGGACGGCCGTGTTCGCGGGCGACGCCGCGAACCTCGTGATGGCGACCAACGGCGGCGGCATCCCGACCGCGATGGTCAGCGGCTGGCTGGCGGGACGCGCGGCGGCGGAGCACGTCCGCCACGGCATGCCGCTCGCCGCCTACGACCGGGCGTGGCGGGCCGCGCTCTACGCCCCCCTCGCGCGGGCGGCCCGCCTCCAACGGTTCGCGGACCGCGTCAGCGCGTTCGACCCGCTCCTGGCGCTAGGGATGCGCTATATCGGCAGCGCCGGTCTCGACGCCATGATGCGGCTCCGGTGGCCCGCCCGGCTGGGAGGGAACTCGTGACGAGCCCCGCCCCCCCCGAGTCGCAGGAGGCGATGCTCGAGTCGCTCGTCACCCAGACGTTGGGCGCCGAGATGGCCGGGAAGGTCGCGGAGCTCCTCCCCGTCCTCGTCCACGACCTGAACGACATCGACTGGCGGTTGAGCCAGGTGCTCGGGTCGACGTACGCGCAGCTCACCGAGGCCGCCCGGTACGCGGTCGCGACCGGCGGGAAGCGGGTCCGCCCGCTGCTCATGTCGGCGGCCTACCGCGCCCTCGGCCACGACGCGGTCCAACCGATCGTGTCGCTCGCCGCGGCGTTCCAGCTGATCCACACGGCGACCCTCGTGCACGACGACGTCATCGACCACGCCGACACCCGTCGCGGCCGCCTGTCGATGCCGCGCGCGTTCGGCATCCCGCTCGCGATCGTGTCGGGCGACTACCTGTTCGTGCGGGCGTTCGAACTGGCCGCCGAGTACCCGCAGTCGATCATCCTCCGCTGCGGCGGCGCCTGCGCCGACCTGGTCGAGGGGGAGGTCCTCCAGGAGGCGTCGCGGTTCGACCTCTCGTCGGGGCGCGAGCACTACTTCCGGGTGGTCGAGCGGAAGACGTCGGCGATCATCACCGCGGGCCTCGCGTCGGTCGCCGAGATCGGGGGGTCGCCCCCCGCGACCGTGGACGCGCTCGCGACGTACGGCAAATCGCTCGGCATCGCCTTCCAGATCCGGGACGACCTCCTGGACGTCTACGGCGACCCGGACTTGCTCGGAAAGCCGCTCTACAACGACCTGCGCGAGGGGAACGCGACCCTCGTCGGCCTCGAGACGTACGCGCGGTTGGAGGGACGTCGTCAGGCGGAGTTCGAGGAGTTGTTCCAGCTTCGCCGCAAGCGGGCGAAGCACCTCCTTCGGCTGAAGGAGTTGACGGACCTCGCCGGCGCCGCGAGCGCCGTCCACGCGGAGGCCGAGCGGTGGGCGGACCGGGCGATCCGCGCCCTGGAACCGGTCCCCCCCGGTCCGTACCGCCAGCTCCTCGAGTGGCTGGCGCACGGGGCCGCCGAGCGGCGGTTCTAGGCCCGGATGCGCCTGTAACGAAAGGTACATTTCCCCCCCGGGCGGGTCCGGCGGCGTCCGGACGCCCTCCATGAGCGGTACCTCCTCGGCCTACCCCACGAGCGGCGCCCCGGTCGAGTTCGACCGCCTGCCGCCGCGGTGGGAGCCGACCCCGGTGCGGCCGCGGCTCCCGATCGGGGTGGCGGTCGTCTCGGTGCTGATCGCGCTCCTCGGTCTCGGGATGCTGCTCGCCGGCCTCCTGTTCCTCCTGAGCCAGTTCCTCGGGCCGGTCGTGCCGACGTCGCTCGAGTTCTTCCAGTCGATCGACCTCTACGGGGCGGGGATCCTCGCGGTCGTCGGCGCGCTCTTCCTCGCGATCGCGACCGCGCTCTGGCGCCAGGAGACGTGGGCGCTCTGGACGACGATCGTCTTGGTGTTCGCGACCACGGCGTACCTGTTCTTCACCGGCTCGATCACCGTCCTGTTCCTGCTCCTGGTCGTCCTGTTCGTGTACCTTTTGGCCGTCCGTCGATACTTCTACTGATGCGCGTCGCGCTCGCCCAGCTCGCCCCCGTCCCGGGCGACGTGGCGGCGAACGTCGCGCGGGTGGCGGAGGTCGTCCGCGCCGCGCCCGCCGACTTGGCGGTCTTTCCGGAACTGTTCCTCTCCGGGTACCGGGTCGGCGACCGGATCCACGGGCTCGCGCTCCGGCCGGACGACGGACCGACCGAGTCGCTGCGCGCGGTCGCGCGGGAGACGGGCACCGCGGTCGTGGTCGGCGCCCCCGTGGTCTCTCCGGATCGCCCCGGGGAGCTCCTGAACGCGGCGCTCGCGGTCGCGCCGACCGGCGCGGTCGCGGTCCAGCCGAAGCGGTACCTCCCGACGTTCGGCCCGTTCGAGGAGGGGGTCCCGTTCACCCCGACCGACGCGAGCGCCCCGGTCGCCGTCGGGACGACGCGGGTCGGCCTCGAGATCTGCTACGACGCGTTCTTCCCCGAGGTGTCGCGCGACTTGGCGCTCGGCGGCGCCGCCCTCCTCGTCGTGGTCAGCGCGTCGCCCGTCACGAGCCGCCGCCTGTTCGAACGACTCCTCCCGGCCCGCGCGATCGAGAACGGCCTGCCGGCGCTCTACGTGAACCGGGTCGGCGTGGAAGACGGGGTCGTCTTCGGCGGCGGTTCGGGCGCCTGGGACGTCCGCGGCGAACCGATCGAGGAGGAGACGGTCCCCGGCCACCGGCTCGCGCCCGAGGAGTCGGTGACGCGGGTGGACGTGGACCTCGCGGAGCCGGCGCGCTGGCGCCCGTTCCGGCCGGTGCTCCGGGACGTCGCGACGCGACCGGCGCCGTCGCCCGCCCGCGGCGCCTGACCGGCGTTCGACTCGAACGCGGGTGTTATAGCGGCCGCCCGTCCCGTAACGCGCGGTGCCGCCGCCCCCGACGATCGCGCAGCAGCTCGCGGCGAAGCAACGGGAGATCTCGGTCGCGGAGTTCTTCGAGCGGAACCGCCAGATCCTCGGGTTCGACAACCCGCAGCGGGCGCTCCTCACCACCGTGAAGGAGTGCGTCGACAACTCCTCCGACGCGAGCGAGGAGGCCGGGATCCTGCCCGAGATCCTGGTCGAGATCGCGAAGGAGTCCGAGGAGCGACTTCGGGTCGCCGTCACGGACAACGGGCCGGGGATCCTCCGCAAGGAGATCCCGAACGTCTTCGCCCGCCTGCTCTACGGCTCCCGATTCCACTCGAACCGCCAGGCGCGCGGACAGCAGGGGATCGGGGTCAGCGCCGCGGTCCTCTACGCGAACCTCACGACCGCGCGGCCCGCCCACATCACGTCCAAGGTCGAGGAGGAGGAGGCCGCCCACGTGCTCGACCTCGTCATCGACACCCAGAAGAACCAGCCGCGGGTCGTCTCCGAGGACGTCGTCCTCTGGGACCGGCCCCACGGCACGAAGGTCGAGCTCGTCATCAAGGCGCGGTACACCCGCGGCCGGCAGTCGCCCCTCGAGTACCTGCGGGGGACGGCGATCGTCAACCCGCACGCGCGGGTCGTCTTCGTCGAGCCGGACGGGACCCGCACGACGTTCGAGCGCGCCTCCACCGACCTCCCGCCCGCGGCGAAGGAGACCCTCCCGCACCCGTACGGGCTCGAGCTCGGGGAGCTCGGCTACCTGCTCAAGTCGACCCGCCGCCCGACCCTCGGTGAGTTCCTCGCGAAGGACCTGCAAGGGGTGAGCGCCCGCGCGGCGAAGGAGCTGCTCGCGAGCTCGGGACTGCCGGCCTCGACCGCCCCCGCGTCGGTCCAGGCCGAGCGCCAGGAACGGCTCCTGGCGGCGCTCCACGCGGCGCCGCTGGTCGCGCCGTCGGCCGACTGCCTCTCCCCGATCGGCGCGATGCTGATCAAGCGCGGCCTGCGGAACGTCCTCGGCGACCTCCGCCCCGAGTTCTTCGCTCCGCCGGTGAGCCGCCCGCCGAAGGTCCGAGCGGGATTCCCGTTCATGGTCGAGGTCGGGCTCGTCTACGGCGGGGGGCTCCCGCCGGACCAGCCGATCCAGATCCTCCGGTTCGCCAACCGGGTCCCGCTCCTGTTCCAGCAGGGGGCGTGCGCGATCACGAACGCGATCTGCGCGATGGACTGGCGGCGGTACGGGCTCGACCAGAAGGGCGGCTCGGGGCTTCCGTCCGGACCCGCGCTGATCCTCGTCCACGTCGCCTCGACGAAAGTGCCGTTCACGAGCGAGGCGAAGGAGGCGGTCGCCGAGGACCCGGACCTCGACAAGGAACTGACGCTCGCCCTCCAGGCGGCGGCCCGCCACCTGCGAACGCACCTCTCGCGAAAGAGCCGACGCGACTTCGCGGGCGAGAAGTTCGAGATCATCGGGCGGATCCTGCCGAAGCTCGCCGAGAAGACGAGCCGTCTGGTGGGGAAGCCGACCCCGGACCTGACGCCCGTGATCACGCGCATCATGGACGTCGTGAACGTCGAGACGAAGGTCGCCCCGGACGCGAAGCAGGTCGAGGTCGGCGTCGACATCACGAACTACACGCCGCGCGCCCGCGTCCTCGAGGTGTTCGTCGAGATGCCGCCCGAACTCCTCCCGCTCGCGACCCACGCCCCCGCGCCCGACGGTTCGGACCCGGCGCTCGGTCGGGTCTGGTGGACGCTGCCGAAGCTCGGGCCGAACGGCCGGACCCGCCTCGCCATCACGCTCCCCCCGAAGACCGACGTCGAGGCGAACGACCTCGACTGGTACGTCGCCGGCGTGGACGAGGCGCACCTCCTGGGCGCCGACCCCCTGCCCGGCGACTGGGACGTCCGACTGCCGCGGACGATCGTCGAGGCGGCGGAGGCCGCGGCGGCCGAGGAGGCCGCCGGGGGCGGGACGGAGGAGGAGGTCGATTACGATGCCGCCGAAGCGGGCGAAGGTCGCGCCGACGAAGAGTGAGGACGACCTCCCGAAGGTCCGGGCGGACGCGCTCGCCCCGACCCTCGAATTGGCCGGCCAGATCTACGAACAGCTCGACCGCGGCGAGATCCCGCGGATGCGGCTTCCGCTCCGGACGAAGCAGAACCTCGCGTTCCAGATGCGGGAGGGCGTCTGGAAGCTCGGCAAGCAGATGGGCACGCGGAGCGCGCGCAAGCTCGACGGCGCGCTGATGCTCCTCCGGACGTTCTACCTGGTCGACTTCATCAACGAGATGTCCCGCGACCGGAAGACGTCGACCTTGCGGGAGCTCTACTACATCTCGGAGGCGTGGGAGGACGCGAAGTTCCACAGCGAGGACGAGTCGAACCTCCTCATCGAGGACCTGGAGGTGATGTGCACCCGACTCCGCGAGGACTTCCGCCTCCATCCCGAAGAGAACGGCGCCTCCGTCATCGGCGACCTGACGATCAAGGAGCGGAACCGCAAGGGGATCGTCAAGAAGATCAACTGCCGGGACGACGTCGGCGACGGCGGCTACTCGCTGCCGTTCAACGTCGAGAAGGAGAAGATCGAGTTCGTCGGGACGAACGCGAAGTTCGTCATCGCGATCGAGTGCGGCGGCATGGTCGACCGCCTCGCGGAGAACAACTTCGACGAGGAGCAGGAGGCGATCCTGCTCCACCTGAAGGGCCAGCCGGCGCGCTCGACCCGGCGGTTCCTGAAGCGGGTCTCGGAGGAGCTCAAGCTGCCGGTCGTCGTCTTCACCGACGGCGACCCCTGGTCGTTCCGCATCTTCGCGAGCGTCGCCTACGGGGCGATCAAGACCGCCCACCTCTCGAACTACCTCGCGACCCCGAGCGCGGAGTTCCTCGGCGTCACCGCCTCCGACATCGAGAACTACGAGCTCCCGTCCGACAAGCTCTCCGAGCAGGACGTCCGCGCGCTCCAGGCCGAGCTGACCGACCCCCGGTTCGGCACGGCCGAGTGGCGAAGCGAGATCGAACTGATGCTGAAGAACGGGCGGAAGGCGGAGCAGCAGTCGCTCGCAAAGTACGGGCTCAACTACGTGACCGAGCACTACTTGCCGGAAAAGCTGACCGAGATGGGGATCCTGTAGCGGCGGCGCGCCGGTCCCCCGCGCGCGGGCGCGCCGCGCCCACGCGCCGCCCGTAGCCTCGTACCGCGGCGCCGAGCGAAGGTTTTAGAACGCGCCCGAACTCCCCGCCCCCGATGGCGTGGTCGATGGGTCAACGGTTGCTCGCGGAGTTCGTCGGAACGTTCGGCCTCCTGGTCGCGATCACGGGCGCGGCCCTGCTCACGTTCGAGGGGGTCACGTACGACCGCGTCCTGCTGCTCAGCCTGTCGCTCGGGTTCGGCGTGCTCGGGATGATTTACGCGTTCGGCGACGTCTCGGGCGCCCACTTCAATCCGGCAGTGACGGTCGCGATGGTCGTCTCGGGCCGCACGAAAGTGATGGACGGCATCGGCTACATCATCGCGCAGCTGGTCGGCGGGATCGTCGGCGTCGCGACGGTCGCGGGCGTCGCGTACGGCTACTCGCCCCTCTGGTCCGCCGTGACCGGCTCGGGCGTCGCGCTCGCGGCGCAAGGGTACAGCGGCAACGGCTCGCCGTACCTCGTGTCAATGGGCTCGGTGTTCCTCCTCGAGGTCGCGATGACGTTCTTCCTCGTGGTCGTCATCCTTCTCGCGACCCGTTCGGACGGGTTCGCGAAGAACCTCGCCCCCGTCGGCATCGCGCTCACGCTCGCGATGACGAACCTGATCGCGATCCCGATCGACGGCGCCTCCGTCAACCCGGCCCGCAGCTTCGCGCCCGCGGTGCTCTCCTACGCGTTCTCGGGAGACCACTGGGCGCTCCAGCAGGACTGGCTGTTCTGGGTCGCGCCGATCGTCGGCGGCCTGATCGCGGCGCTCGTCGAGCGGGCGATGCGTCCGAAGCCCTAGCCGCCCCTACGCGATCCCGAGGGCCGCGTAGCCGGCGGGCGTGAGCACGCGCTCCGCGCGGTCGGTCGGCGCGTAGACGAGCGTGCCGTTCGGGCCCGCCGCCCGACGGAACGGGACTCCCTGCTCCCGAAACTCCGCGGGCTCGGCTGCGACCTCGACGACCGGTTCCGTCCGGCGGGGCGGGACCGTCGACCCATCCCGGGCGATCGCGAGGACGTCGTGCGCGGCGTCGAGGACGACCCAGGCATGGGGGACCACGAGCCGCAGGTGGACGAGCTTCGGCCGGAACCGGCTCTCCGTTTCGGTCTCCGTGCGCGAGAACACCGCGTACGCGGCGCCGTCGAGCTCCGCGAGCCGCTCGAATTGGAACGCCCGCTGCCGGAACTCGAGCACGTTCACTTCGAGGTCGGCCGCGTCGAGCACCGCCGGCGGAGCCGGGCGCGCTAGATAACGGGCGGGGGCACTGGCACCCCAATCGGATTAAGCGCCGCCCGGCTCCGACCGGCATGACCCAGCGTCCCTCCCCGGCGGACGACCTCGCGCGGTGGACCACCGTCGACCGGTACTACGAAGACGCCCTCGCCCCGGAGGACCCCGTCCTCGAGGAGACGCTGCGGACGAGCCATGCGGCCGGCCTGCCGGAGATCCAGGTCTCCCCGCTGCAAGGCCGGCTCCTCCACCTGCTCGCCCGCGCGGTCGGCGCGCGGCGCATCCTCGAGGTCGGCACGCTCGGCGGCTACAGCGCGATCTGGCTCGGGCGGGCACTCCCGCCGGACGGCCGCCTGCTCTCCCTCGAGCTGGAACCCCGGCACGCCGAGGTCGCCCGGGCGAACCTCGCCCGGGCCGGGCTCGCGGAACGGGCGGAGGTTCGCGTCGGGCCTGCCGCGGAGTCGCTCACCGCGCTGCGGCGCGCGTCGACGCCGGCGTTCGACGTGGTGTTCATCGACGCGGACAAGGTGGGCTACCCAGAGTACCTCGAAGGAGCAATCGCGCTCTCGCGACGCGGCACTCTGATCGTCGCGGACAACGTCGTCCGACGCGGGGACGTCGCGGATGCGTCGTCGTCCGATGCCCAGGTGCAGGGGGTCCGACGGATGAACGAGCGGATCGCCCACGACCCCCGCCTGTTCGCGACCGCGATCCAGACGGTCGGGTCGAAGGGGTACGACGGCTTCTCCGCCGCGCTTGTCGTCGCGGACCCGTGAGCCGACCGCCCGGTTTCTCTCGACCGGGGCGCTCCCGTCGGGGGAACGCTTTTAAACGACCTACCCTAGGCGCGCGCGTTCGGGCGCTGAGGGAATGAAACGCTCCTCGCGGGTTTGGAAGAAGCGCGGCCACATGCGCTGGAAGTGGCGCAAGAAGCGGATGCGCCGCCGCATGCGGGCCCAGAAGATGCGCAAGCAGTGAGGGCCGTCCCGCAGAACGGGTCGGCCGTCGAACCCATTCCTCCGCGTTACCGACCGAGGCGCGCGAGCGTCCGCGACTCCTTGGTCGCCTTCTTCCACTCACGGTAATGCTCCCGGCACAGCGGGGCGCGCCGCCCCTTCTCGGGGAGGTTCGGGAACCCCTTGGCTGCCTCGACCAGCGCGAGGTGACGCACGCTCGGCGCCCCGCACCCCGGCACGATGCACGGCTCGACCTCGGGCGGGTCGGCCGGTCCGGACGACTCCGGGCTCATCGGCGGCCCGGCGCCCGGGCGATCTCGGCGACCATATCCGGGATCTCGTACGGGAACCGGGCGACGTGCGCCCCCGCACGCTCGAGCGCGGCCAGCTTCGACTCGGCGGTGCCGCGTCCCCGGGTGATGATCGCGCCGGCGTGGCCCATCCGCTTGCCCGGCGGAGCCGAGCGACCGGCGATGTAGGCGACCACGGGCTTGTGCACGTGGTGGCGGATGTACTCGGCCGCGTCCTCCTCCCCCGTGCCGCCGATCTCGCCGACCAGGACGATCAGGTCGGTCTCGGGGTCGGACTCGAACAGGGGGAGCGCGTCCACGAACGACGTCCCGACGACCGGGTCGCCGCCGAGTCCGATGCACGTCGACTGGCCGAGCCCGTGCTCCTTGATGCCGTTCACGATCTCGTAGGTGAGCGTTCCGCTCCGCGAGATCACGCCGACCCGCCCCGGGCGGAACACGACGTTCGGGATGATCCCGACCTTCGCCTTCCCGGGCGACGCGATCCCCGGACAATTGGGCCCGATGATGCGCGACCCCTTCGAACGGGCGTAGTGGTACATCACGAGCATGTCGTGGAATGGGATGTGCTCGGTGACGACCGTCGCGAGGGTGAGGCCCGCATCGACCGCCTCGAGGAGCGCGTCCTTCGCGAACGGAGCCGGCACGAAGATGCAGCTCGCATTCGCGCCGGTCTTTTCCACCGCGTCCCGGACCGAGTCGAACACCGGGACGCCTTCCACGTCCGTGCCGGCCTTCCCGGGCGTCACGCCGGCGACCACCTGGGTGCCGAACTCCCGCATCTGCCGGGCGTGGACGGTGCCCTGATGCCCGGTGATCCCCTGGACGACGACGCGGGTGTCGCGGTCGACGAGGACGCTCATGCGGACCCCCGGGCGGCCGCGACCGCCGCCTGCGCGGACGACTTGAGGTCCGGCACGGACGTGACCCCGGCGGAGCGCAGGATCTCGATCCCCTCCGCCTCGTTGTTGCCCCGGATGCGGGCGACGAGCGGGAACCGCTCGGACTCCGGCACCTGGCGCATCGCCTCGACCAGGCCCCGGGCGACCGTGTCGCACCGGGTGACCCCGCCGAAGATGTTCAGGAACACCGCCGCCGGCTTCGCCTGGGCCATCAGGAGGAACGCCTCCGTGACCTTCTTCGGGTCGTCGGTTCCGCCGAGGTCCAAGAAGACCCCGGGGTTCCCGCCGAACTCCTTCAGCACGTCCAGGGTCGCCATCGTGAGGCCCGCCCCGTTCGCGATGACGCCGATGTTGCCGTCGAGCTGGACGAACGCGATCTCCTTCTCGCGCGCGATCTCCTCGAGCGGCGTCCGGTCGTCGCGGATCTCGGCGTACTCCGGATGCCGGAATGCCGCGTCATCCTCGATGATCACCTTCGCGTCCAGCGCGACCAGACCGTCGCCGACGACCGCGAGCGGGTTCACCTCGACGAGCTCGGTGTCCTCCTGCTGGAATGCCTTCCACAGCGCGAGCAGGAGCCCGTCGAGCGCCTTGGCCGGCCCGCCCGACAGGCCCAGCGAGCGGGCGGCGCGCCGCCGTTCGTAGGCCGTCAGCCCGGGGAACGGGTGGACGGGCTGTCGTTCGATCGCGGCGTCGTCCACCGACTCGATCTCCACGCCGCCCTGGGCGCTCGTGATGAGGACGGGCAGCCGTCGGGCCCGGTCGAGCGTGATCGCGACGTAGAGCTCCTTCCCGATCGGGAGCTTCTCCTCGAGCAGGACCTCCTTCACCCGCTCGCCCTTGAACTCGAGCGCGAGGATCGCTTCGGCGGCCGCGCGGGCCTCCTCGGCGGTGTTCGCGAAACGGACGGCGCCGCCCTTCCCGCGTCCGCCGGCGAGCACCTGGGCTTTGACGACGCACGGGAGCGGCACCGACCCCGAGCGGACGACCGCTTCGGCTTCGGACGGCGTGCGCGCGACGTGTCCCCGGGGGAGCGGGACGCCGTACTTCCGGAACACTTCCTTCCCGCGCCACTCGGCCAGCTTGACCATGGATTCCTCGGCGCGCGCAGCGGGGTTGGTGTCTTAAGCGCGGCGGGACGCGCGCGGCTCAGCGGGGACGGCTCCGCGTTCGCCGCGCGCGACGGTGGGGCCGGGCGGTCGCGCTTCCGGCCGCGTCGGCCGGACCGATCTGGCTCCCGACCAACTCGAGCAGCTGGCCCGCGGTGTCGAACTTCGAACCGCCGAGCGTCGCCCGGACCGCGCCGGCGTGAACGACGACCGCCTCGGTGTCCGGCCCGCCCATCGACGCGACGTCGTTCGCCACCACCCAGTCGGCCCCCGATTCCCGGGCGAGGAGGCGGGCGGCGTCCGCCAGTTCGGGTGCGGTGCGGCCGGCGTCCAGCTTGTAGGCGACCAGCTGGGTCGGCGCCGGCGCGAGCCGGCGGAGCTCGGGCAGCACCTTCGGCGCCTGCTCGAGATGGAGCGTCAGCCGGGGATGGTCGCGGGACGGGATCTTCCCCTTCTCGGGGGTCAGGGTGAAGTCGGAGAGCGCCGCGGGCACGAACACGGCGGCCGCGTCCGCGAGCAGCGACGACCGCTCGCGGGCGAGGCCGAGGAGGTCGTGGACGCTCCGCCACCGACGGGTCGCGAGCCAGGACGGGACCGCCACCTCCATCGCGCCGGTCCACAGCTCGACGTCGGCGCCGCGGAAGTGGGCCTGGGAGGCGAGCGCGACAGCGGACCGGCCGGAACTCTCGTTCGTGACCGAACGCACCCGGTCGATCGCCTCGCGGGCGGCCCCCCCGATGACCACGACCCGCCGGCCCCGCCACGGACCCGGAACGAGCCGATGCAGCACTGCGGCCGCCACCTCGTCGGGCGACGCAACCTTCTCCTCGCCCTCCGCGAGCGTGCCCCGGATCACTCCGACGCCCCACGACTCGAGCTTCTCGATCGCCTCGCGGACGGCCGGGTTGCCCCCCATGTTCGCATGCATCGCCGGCGCGATCAGGATCGGCACGCCGCCCCCCAGCGCGACGGACGCACAGGAGGTGACGGGGGTGTCGTCGATCCCGTGGGCGACCTTCGCGATCGTGTTCGCGGTCGCCGGACAGATCAGGTAGAGGTCGGCCCGCCCCTCGCCCGGCCCGAGGAGGGTGACGTGCTCGACGTTCCCGGTGAGCGACTGGACCGGGGGATGCCCGGTCGCGAACTCGAGGCTCTCGGGCGTCACCAGCCGCGCGGCCTCGGGGCTCATCACGGCGCGGACGTCGGCGCCGTGCCGGATCAGCTCGCGCACGATCCGGGGGACCTCGATCGCCGCGATCGACCCCGACACCCCGAGGACGATCCGGCGTCCCTCGAGGAGGCGGGTCGTCCGTCCGCGGATCGCGCGACTCGGGTGCATCCCGTCCCCGGGGACCCGGTCGGGTCCCACGCCCCTCGAAACGTATCGGGGCGGCTTAAAGAGGCCCCGCCGGTGGCGGACGCGATGCCCCCCCGTCGTCGCCGGCCGGCGGCGCCCACCGACCCGCCGTCGGAGCCCGAGACGCCCGAGGCCGCGGTCGGACCGGAGCTCCCCATGGCCCTCGCGTCGAGCCAGTACGCCGAGCTCGAGCGCCCCGTGGTGGTCGAACCGCCGCCCGACCCCCGGGCCGTCGAGCGCGGGGTGGTCGTGTTCGACCTCGACGGGACGATCCTCGACGACATCTGGAGGATCAGCGAGGTCGCGGCCGACGTGATGGCGACCGCCTTCGGCACCCCGGCGCCGGAAGCGCAGCTCCACTACCTCGCGACCACCGGCATGCCGTTCGAAGCCCAGCTCGCTCAGCTGTACCCGGGCGCCCCGCGCGAACTGCGCGCCACGACGGCGCGGACGTTCCATCAGCGCAAGGTGACGGAGGCGTACGCGAAGGCGAAGCCGTTCCCCGAGATCCCGAAGCTATTGAAGCGACTCGCCGACGCCCGATGGACGCTCGCGATCTCGACGGGTGCCGAGACGGAGATGGCCGACCTCCTCCTGGAGCGCGAAGGCCTGCGCTTCTGGTTCGACGGAGTGCTCGGTTCGCGCGAGGGGACGAAGCGCGAGCACCTGCGCGAGTACGGACGGCGGTTCCCCGGGGTGCCGACGTTCCTCGTCGGCGACTCGCGGTTCGACATGGAGGCCGCGGCGTCCGTGCCCGGGGTCGTGCCGCTCGGCCGCGCGTCGCGCTTTCCGACGTGGAGCCTGACGCCGAAGGACCTCGCGAAGTGGGGCGCGCAGTGGGCCGACTACAACCTCTCGGACCTACCGGGCGTGGTCGACCGGCTCAGCCGGCCGGTCCGGCGACGCCGTCCGCGCGCCGGGTAGGGCCGGGACCGAGAGTCTCAGGGGAGGGGGTCGGCCCCGTCCCGCTTTGAACCCGGGTCGAGGGATCCACAGTCCCCCAGGATAGGCCAAGCTACCCCATCCCGGCCACGGGCGTTGGACGAATCGCCTCCCTCTAAAGGTTTCCGCGGAAGTCGGGTCGTCACACCGGCGGCTCCCCGGGCGGCGGGGGCCGACCTGCCTCGAGCGCGTCCAGGTACGCCCGCCGGTGGTGCCCCTCGTCGCGGCCGACGTGGACGAAGAAGGCCCCGAACCCGACCGCGATGCCCGCCGCGAGCCAGGCGCTCGCGTACGCCCAGCCGGCCGCGCTCCAGTAGAGTCCGACGCCGAGCGCGACCCCGAGTCCGATCGTCAGTCCCCCGCCGACCAGGAACGTGGTCTCGCGGCGCACCGCGTCACCCCGGGCCCGCCGGGTCACCCCTCATCGGTAGGCCCAGACGACCGCCTGGCCGAAGAACCGCCAGGGCACGCCGACGTGCGGGAACCCGGCCTTCCCGAGCGCCGCGACCTCCGCCTCGAGCGTGGACGGGTGGTCGAACTTCTCGTGCTCGTGCCAGACCTCCTGGGGGCTGGTCCAGCCGGCCGGTCGGTGGTCGTGCGCCAGGGAGGAGGCGATCTGGGCGTATCGGGTGTCGAACACCGGGTCCTGCGGGAGGTGGTCGTCCGCGTCGCCGAAGTACCCGCCGGGCCCGAGGCATCGGCGGATCCGGCGGAACAGTCGCCACTTCTCGGGATCCGTCAGGTGATGGATCGCGAGCGCGGAGACGACGGCGTCGTACGGCCGCTCCTCGAAATCCCCCAGGTCCCCCGCGATCAGCTCGACGCGGGACTGGAACGGACGGAGCTTCTCGCGGGCGCGGGCGATCATCCGCGGGGAGAGGTCGATGCCGGTCACTTCCGCGTGCGGGAAGGTGGAGGCGACGAGGGCGGTGAGGGTCCCGGTGCCGACGCCCAGTTCGAGGACCCGGAACGCCCGGGTGGGGACGAACGGAATGCCGCCGATCAGCGTACGGTGGAGGTCGGTGTACCCCGGCATCGACGCGCGAGCCGTCCGGTCGTACCCGGCCGCTTCGCGGTCGAACTCCCGGCGGAGGGCGGGGGGGCTCCGGCGCGACGACATCGCCGGCCCATCCCCCCCGCCTCATATGGGCTTCTCTCCGCCCTCCCCGCGCCAAACCTAAGCGGCGGTGGGGCTCCCTCGGCCGAGGTCCGGCATGGCTTCGGGCGACCGACGGATCGGCTTCATCTTCGGTATCCTCGGCGCCGCCCTGTTCGTGCTGTCGGGGCTCCTGAGCCTCGTCGGGGGGCTGGTCGTCTTCGCGCTCGGCCACCCGGCCCGCGGCCTGGGCGACTGGGACCACGCGGCGATCCTGGTCGCGGTCGGTCTGATCACGGGCCTGTTCGCGCTCGTCGGGCGGGCGCGCGGGCGGGACGACGGTCTGCTCGCCGGAGTCGTCCTGATCGTCATCGCGTTGCTCGGATGGCTCGCCTTGGGGTTCGGCTCGGGCGTGCTCTCGATCCTGGGCGTGGTCTGCGTCCTCATCGGGGGCGTCGTCTACCTGCTCAGCCAACGCTGACGCCGCCGCGGCGCGTTCCGGTGCCGGACGGGAACCTGTTTATCCCGGTCGATACCCTCCTTCCGGACGGCGGTCGGGGTCCGGCGCGATGAGCACGGTGCGCGGCACGATTTCGAACGTCGCGACCGCGGCCGCGGAACCGCGGCGCGCGCCCCACGCGCTCTCCCCCGCCGCGGAGCCGGAGGCCCCGTTCCTCCTGCGCAACGGGGTGGGACTGTTCCTCGCGGCGACCGCGTTCCTGACCGTCGGGGCGCTCGACTGGTGGCTGTACCCTCCCGTCGGCCCGGGGGCGTTCCCGCTCTCCACGTTGCTCCTCCTGCTCGGGTTCGTCGCGGCCATCGGCGGGACGCTCGCCTACTTCTTCGGGCGGGAGGACCCGTTCGCGGCCCACGCCGAACCGGCGCCCGAGCCGCCGACCCGTGCGGTCCCGGCGTTCCGCCCGGACCCGGAAGAATACGGCCGGCCCAAACCCGAGGTCCGACGCCCGGAGCCTCTCCGAGCCGGACCGTCGCCCGCCGCTCCGCCGCTCGTTCCCGGGCCGGCCCCCGCACCCGCCGCTTCGGCCGTCTCTCCCGCGTCGGGAGCCGTAGAAGTTCGGCGCGCGGTCCCTCCGGCGCCCCCGCCCGAGCCCGCGCTCGATGCGGATCCGGAGCCCGACCCAAATCCACCGGCCGTCCACGACGCGCTCGCGGAACTCTCGCGCATCGAGCGGGAGATGGGCGCGCGTCGGCCGCGGGCGCCGGCGCCGTGAGCGCCTCCGCGCGCGTTATCTGCCCCTGCCCGGCTACGTCCCCGTGCCGCTCGCTCCCTTCGCCCAGGTCGACCGGAGCGCCTTCGGTTGGTTGAGGTCCCGCGACCACCCGGCAGGGTTCACCCTCTCGTCGGGGCAGCAACCCGTGGCCCAACTCGACTGGCCGGCGGTCGGCTCCTCGCCCGTCGCATTGGAGACCGCGGACGGCCGTGGATCGCTCGACCGCGCGGGGTTCCTCGGACCGCGCATCGTCCTGCGGGGCCCGGCCGTCGGAGACGGGCCGGGCCCCGTGCTGGCGCAGGCGGAGCACCACGTCGTCCACCTCGCGGACGGCTCCTCGTACCGGATCCACCGCGCCCACCTCCTCGTTCCCGCCTGGAAGATCTCGGACTCCTTGGGGGCCGAGGTCGCCCACCTCGAACCGGTGGCCGACGGTCGACGTCTGGCGGCCGGCGCGGTGGTGGTCGCGACGGGGTGCGCGGACCTTCCGGGGCTGCTCCCGCTCCTGGTCGTGGCGTGGTACTTCCTCGCGCTCGTCTGGTTCGAGGACGAGGTCGCGGAAGTCTTCCCCCTCTGAGGGGTTCGGGCAACTACACCCGGGCCGGGGACTTCTGCCAGACCGCGAGGAAGCACTCCGAGCAGACGTTGTGCATCCGGTCCCAGCCCTCCGCCGGGACGTTCGTGATCCGGGTGATGACCTTCTGGCATCGGTCGCAGACCAGCTGGCCGTCCCGGATCATCGCGCCGCCGACCGGGACCGAATACTAAACGGATGCTCCGACCTCGTGGGTCCGGTCGCTTGGCCGCGCCGATCGATACCGCCGGGCGAAGAGCCGCCCCGTTTCGCCCCGCCCTCCGAACTCTCGAGGTCGCCCCTCCGAGACCGGCCCGTACAACGTAAATCGCCGAGCGCAACTAGCACTCCGCGCACAGCGGGGGCGAGTCGCGTGGAAACCTTCGGAGCGTCGGCGTTTCGCGGGGACCACCTGCTCAAGCCGGGCGTGTGGGCGGTCGGGTTCGTCGCCGATTGGTGCCCCTGGTCGGACGCCTTCCGCCCCGCGTTCGAGCGGTTCGCCGCCGACGCCCCCGGTCCGTGCGCGTACGGCGACATCTCCGACGAGTCGAATCCGCTCTGGGAGACGTTGGCGATCGACGTGGTCCCCACGATCGTGCTCTTCCGGGACGGCGTCCCCGTCGCCCGGCGGGACGGGGTGCGGGGCCGAGGGCTGTCCGCGGCCGACCTCGACGCGATGCGGCGGTCGCTCGCCGACCTCGCGCGGCGCCCGCCCACCTAGACGCTAATCGGGCCGCCGGCATGCGCGCACCGTGACGCCCACGCCGGCCCCCTCCGGAGCGGGCCGACCGGTCGCGCTCGTGACCGGAGGTGGCACGGGGCTCGGGCTCGCGGTCGCGGTCGCCCTGGCGCGGGACGGCTACGACCTCGCCCTCGCGAGCCGCTCTCCCGAGCACCTCGCGGCCGGTGGCCGGGTGGTCCGCGCCGAAGGCGCGACCGTGCTCGAACTGCCCGTCGACGTGCGGCAGTACGACCGCGTGGCCGCCGCGCTCGAGACGGTCCGGGACCGGTTCGGCCGCCTCGACGTACTGGTGAACAACGCGGCCGGAAATTTCGTGCAGCCGGCCGAGGAGATCACGCCGAACGGTTGGCGGGCGGTCGTCGGCATCGTGCTGGACGGGACGTTCCACTGCTCGCGGGCCGCGTTCCCCCTTCTCCGCGCCGCTCCGGGAGGGTCGATCGTCAACGTGGTCGCGTCGTACGCGTGGATGGCCGGCCCCGGCACCGCGCACTCCGCGGCCGCGAAGGCCGGGGTCCTCTCGCTGACGCGGACGTTGGCCGTCGAGTGGGCCCGGCATCGCATCCGCGTGAACGCCGTCGCACCGGGTCCGATCCGCACGGACGGCACGGACCGCCAGTTGTGGACCTCGGCGGAGCGGGTGCGCGCGGTCACGGACGGCATCCCGCTCGGACGGTTCGGCGCGCCGGAGGACGTGGCGGAGGTCGTGCGGTTCCTCGTGAGCCCGCGCGCGGGCTACATCACCGGGGAGGTCGTGACCGTGGACGGCGGCCAGTGGCTCGGGAACGGCGTGATGGACCTCCTCGGGCGGACCGCGCGCGGCGACCCGCCCTGATGCCTACCGCGCCCGGGTGACGATCGCCTGCACCTGACGCAACAGCCCGGGAACGACCGGAGCCTCCCCGCGGGCCGTGGCGACGCTCACGTCCAGGACAACCGCCGCCGGCACACCGTCCGGCACGGCGAACCCGTGCGGGAGGTGCTCGGGCACGTAGTACGAGTCCCCCTCGCGCACGTCCCGCGCCTCCCCGTCGATGTCGAGGAACGCCTGCCCCGACAACATCACGCCGAACTCGGCGAACCCGTGCGCGTGCGAGGCGAGCCGGACGCCGGGCGCGATCTCGTAGATCAGGAGCGCCGTGCCGTTCCCTTCGACCAGCGGTCGGGAGCGGACGCCCGGCGCCACGACGACCCAGGCGGGCGCCTCCGCGTCGCGGATCGTCGCGGAGTCCCGACGGGGCACGGGCCGAGCACTCGGGGTGCGTTCATAACGGGACGCTCGCACGCGACGTCTCGCGGGGCTCATACGGCCGCGGCGCTTCCGGACGACATGCCGCGCCGGCCCCGACCCGCGGACGCTCGTCCGGCCCGGGTCTCGATCGTCCTCGCGGACTGGTGCCCGCACTGCGTCCCCCTCTCGGACGTGCGCGCCCGACGGCTCGCCCGCCAGCTCCGGGTGCCGTATCGCCGACTGGACATCGAGCGACGGGCCGAGGTGCGGGTCGCCGATCGGATCGTCCGCGCCCACGGCGACTGGGCCCCGGATTACCTGATCCCGCAGGTGTTCCTCGAGTGGACCGACGGTCGCGTCGACCACCTGTTCACCGGATTTTCCGAGCAGGTCGCGCGCACGCGACAGGGCTGGACGGACCTGTTCCGGAGCGCTTGGCTCCGTCGACTCCGGGCCGGGGGCCCCCGGTGACCCCGGCGCGCCCGGTGCCGCGGGTCGTCGCCGCGGCGCTGCGGCCCCCGGACCCCCACTGCTACGGGCACTGCTCCGAACCGGTGCGACCGCATCCGGTGACGATGCGCCTTCCGGGCTCTTTGGCCGTCTACGCCTGTCCCGGGGGCGTGGTGTCGGTCAGCGTCTACGCCGAGTGGGCCGCGCGCGACCCGTCGACGCTTGTCCTCCGCGAGCTCCGCCGCCGCGCGAGCCCGGCCCGAACGGTCCTCCGGCGCGACCTGCGCCTCGCGACGCGCCACGGGCCGGAGCTCGGCCCGGATCCCGAACGGTTCCTCGCCGAACGCGGCGGGGAGATACCGGTCCGCGTCGTCTACTGGCGTCGGTATCCGGTCCGTCGGGGCGCGGTCGTCCACCGCCTGTTCGCCTGCTTCCGGCACGGGCGCGGGACGGTCCGGTTCTACGTGGCGCCCGATTCGGACCCGCCGGCGCGCTGCCCCGCCTGTCGTCGGAGTTCCCGGTCTCGGGTTACGTCGACGGGACGTTCCGCTCGAGCAAGAAGTTGACCAAGAGGCCCGCGTACTGCTCGGGTTGGGTCGACTGAGGGGAGTGCCCGGTGCCCCGCATCGTTTCGAAGGTCCCGTTCCGCAGCAGCGCCTCCAGGCGCTCGGCGATGCGATGCACGAAGTTCGGGCTCCGGTCCCCCACCGTCACGAGCGCCGGCACGAGGAGCTCGCGGACGGCCGACTCCGAGGGCAGCGCGGCCTCCGGGTCCGCGAACTCGTCCGCCCACTGGTCGACGCGCTCGGCGACCCGCCGTTGACCGGACGCGCCGAGGCGCGACCACGCGTCGGGGTCCACCGAGAACGCGCCGACCAGCGCCTGCGCCGCGTCCGCCCGCTGCCCCGCGCCCACGAGTCGCCGGACCTCCGTCACGAGCCGGTCGAGGCGCTCCGCCTCGGCCGCGGTGTCGGGCGTCCCTCGCAACAACCCGATAAAGGGCGGTTCGTGCAACGCGACGCTGCGCACGAGCTCCGGTCGCTCGTGGGCCAGGCGCAGGGCGACCGCGCCCGCGTAGGAGTGCGCGATCAGGTGCGCGGGGTAGAAGTCCTCCGCCACGAGCAGCTCCCCCAAGTCGCCGGCGTCGGCCCGAACGCGGGCGTCGGACCAAGGCCCGCGGCTCTCCCCGTAGCCGCGGCGGTCGTAGGTGAGAATGCTCAGCGACTGCGCCAGGAGCGGGGCGACCCGGTCGAACGCGTGCCGGTCTTCGAGCGAGCCGTGGACGAGCACGGTCGGGTCCCCGTCGGCGCCGTGCCGCTCGTAGCCGAGCCGCACCGGTCCGAGCTGTGCCTCCGACATCGAGAGCCCGCGGCCCACGCCGCGACGTCAGATAGCCGTACGCGCGCCGGCCGAAGCCCTTAGGTGCCCCGAGCCGGTGGCGCCGTCGGAACCATGCCGTCGTACGTGTACCTCGTCACGTGGACCGACCAGGGCATCCGCGACGTGAAGCAGTCCCCGGAACGGGGCGACGCGTTCCGCGCCGCGGTGGAAGGGGACGGAGGGCGCGTCGTCGCCCTCCTCCACACGATGGGTGCCTTCGACCTAGTCGTGCTGGTCGAACTTCCGTCGGACGAGGTCGCGAACCGGCTCGCCCTCCGGACCGGCCGGCAAGGATTCGTGCGGACGACCACCCTCAAGGGGTGGACCGAGGCCGAGTTCAAGCGACTCGTCGACACCCTCTAGCCGACGGGTCCCCGAACGTGAGCGCGATCTTCCAGCGGCCGCTCTGCGACCTGGGACGGGCCTACGACTTCGCGCTGCGCCCGTTGATCGGCGACCCCGAGGTCGGGAGCGGCGGCGCGTGCGACGACCGCCCGCACGCGGTCGAGCTCTACTCCGCCACCACCGACCCGTCGTCGCCGACCGCCGTCTGGCAGCGGTTCTCGCTCTGCCCCGAACACGAGGAGCAGTTGCGACGGCACGACGCGAAGCTACTCGCGCGCGGCGTGCCCAGCCGCCTGCGCTCGCCCATCGCGCCGCCGATCGGGGGCGGGTCCCGATGACCGGGGCCACGTCGCCGCCGTCGCGTCTCTCCGCCCGGTTCCCCCTCAACCATGGGTCGGGGATCCCGTGCGTCGGGCTCGGCGTGTTCCAGTCCGAAGCCGGTCCGACCACGCGCCACGCCGTCGCGTGGGCGCTCGAGGACGGCTACCGGCACATCGACACCGCCGCGATGTACGGGAACGAGGCCGACGTCGGGGAGTCGGTCCGCGCCTCCGGTCTGGACCGCGACGAGGTGTTCGTCACGACGAAGCTCTGGCACACCGACCACGGGTTCGAGAACGCCCAGGCGGCCTGCCGCCAGAGTCTCGCGCGCCTCGGGCTCGGCTACATCGACCTCTACCTGATCCACTGGCCCCGGGCGAAGTCACCGGACGACCGGATCGCCTCCTGGCGAGCGCTCGAAAAGCTGCGCGCCGAGGGCCTCTGCCGGGCGATCGGCGTGAGCAACTACACGGTCCGCCACCTCGAGGAGCTCCGCGCCCACTCGGACGTCGTGCCGGCGGTCGACCAGGTCGAGCTCCATCCGTTCGTCTTCGACCCCGAGCTCCTCGCCTACGCGGACGGGCGGGGGATCCGGTTGGAGGCGTGGTCGCCGCTCACCCGCGGACGCCACTTGGACCACCCGACGATCCAGGGGATCGCCCGCGCCCACGACCGCACCCCCGCGCAGGTCCTCGTGCGGTGGGGGCTCGAGCACGGCGTGGTCGAGATCCCGAAGTCGGTCCATCGGGAGCGGATCCGCGAGAACGCCGCGGTGTTCGACTTCGCGCTGTCGGCCGACGAGGTGCGCGCCCTGGACGCGCTGCGCGGCGGTCCGCGGGTCGGGCTCTGGAACCCGGTCGACATTCCCTGACGTCGGGCCGGCCCGGAGCGGCCGGTTCCGGTACGCGGAGGGCGTGTCCACCGGTTGGCCTAATATATTCAACCTCGGTGGGACGTCATAGGACGACCATGGTCAGCGTCGAGGTAGCCCACGAGAAGTGCACCGGATGCAGCCACTGCCGCGATGTCTGTCCGGTGACCGTCTTCGAGATGCAGCCCCGCGAGAACTGGCCGAACGTCGTGGACGACCCCGCCGTCGCCGCCAAGTTCCAGTTCCGCGCGGAGAAGTCGGCCGTCATCCACGGACCGGACTGCATCATGTGCGAGGCGTGCCTCTTCGAGTGCGAGGGCGAGTGCATCACCATCGTGGACGACGAAGGGACCGTCCACCAGTCGACCTACAAGTAGGCCGGCGCCGCCGCGCGGCCGCCGCCGCTCAGATCAGGTGCTGCCGCGGCCGGTAGAACGTCGACTTGACCTGGGCCGGCGCCCCGTCCTTCGGGAACCGGACCCGCACGCCGGACGACCGGCCGAACGCGGTGAACTCGAGCGAATACCAGACGGCGGTCCACTCGCCGCCCGCGTCCGGGTACGCCTCCCCGAAATGGTAGGTGTCGCCGATGACGCGGCTCGCCTTCCGGGCGAGCGGGTACGACCACTCGAGCGCCTCGGCCGCCGACGCGGGCGGTCCGGTGTACGGGACCGGCTCGACGGGGCCGCCGACCGAGAGGGGACCGGCCACGAGCCCGCGCCCGAGGACGTACCGTCCCCACGTGGTCGTCACCCGACCGCCCTCCGCCCGCTCGGACAGGAGCACCCACGCGAACGGGTTGCCGGTCGGCACGACGCGGTCGAACGCGCCGCCCGGCCTCACGTGCCGGCCGATCGCGAGGCGGCCGGCGAGGCGCACCGCGAAGTAGGCGGCGAAGAACGCGATCAGGACGTAGACCGTCCCGAGGTAGACCGCGAACGCGACGTGGTTGCGCTCGACGCCGAGGAGCAGGTAGAACGCGACCGCGGAGACGACCAGCGTGACGAAGTTGATCGCCCGGTCGGCGTCCAGTTCGAGCCGGCGCTCCGAGAACGGGAGGAGCGGCGGGACCGAGAAGTTGGTGAACCCGTCCTGGAGGATGTGCGCGACCCCGCCGAGCTCCATCACGAGGAAGTAGACGACGGGGGAACCGGGGAGGATCATCGGCGCGAGGAGCGACCCCGCGCCCGCAACCACGCTCACGCCGAGCAGCGAGTGGGTGATCCCGTGGTGGCGCAGGATGGGGAACCGCCGGGCGATCGGGAAGAACAGCGCGTCCGCGTCGGGGAGGCCGCCCGCGAGCGCGCCGGCCGCCAGATACTGGGGTTGCGGGCCGACGGCGAGGAACGTGAGGAGGTACGCGACCAGGACGTGGGTCAGTAGGTCCACGGGCGCGCGGAAGGAGCTCCGCTCAGAGGAGCCCCTCCTCCATCACTTCGACCGACTCGACGTGCGGGATCTTCGCGAACGCCTCCTCGACCTTCGCGAGGACGCCGCCCGCGTCGTCCATCACGACCGAGACGAGGAGCGACTTCAGCCCGAACGCGATGTCCTTCACCTGGAGGCCGCGGACCTGGACGCCCTCGGGAAGCGCGGCGCGGACGCCGTTCGCGAGCCCCTGCATGTCCGTCTCGACGCCCTGGGGCATCAGACGGAAGAGGACGGCGACGCGGCCCACGGACGACCCCTACGGACCCTCGAAGCCGCACTTCGGGCAGTGGTAGACGACCGACTGGTCCCGACAGCGGGCGCAGCGGCCAATCGTCACTTCGGCGCAGTTCGGGCAGAGGAACTGGGTCGCGCCGGGCGCCGGGACGGCGCGCCCGCACGAGGTGCACCGGAGCTCCTGCTGCGCCATCATGGTCGACCCGTCCCGCCCTAGCGCTTCGCGGCGCCGCGGCGGCGCGCGGCGAGTCGGGTGACCAATATAAAGATGGTCCCGAGGAAGGCGACCGCTCCGGCGAGGTACCACAGGGAATAGTTGGGCGTCGGCCCGGGGACGTAGAACGACACCGAGTAGGAGTTCTGCCCGTTGCCGAACGTGACGAGCCCGCGCGGCACGAGCAACGTCAGCGTGAACGTGTGCGTGCCGGCCGAGAGGCCGAGCGTGACGTAGGAGTAGCTGAACTGGTAGTTCTGGTTCGCGTCCAGGTTGGGCACGCTGACGTTGCCGACCTGCGTGCCGTCCAGCGCGACCAGGATCGTGAACTGCCCGACGTTCGCGGAGCCGGTGACGAGCGTCGCCTGGACGACGTACGGCTGCACGACGTGGACGAGGTAAGTGATGTTGATCGACTGGTTCTGCGTCTGGTAGACGCTCGTCACCTCGACCTGGATCGTCAGCACCTCGGTCGTGTTCGCGACCTCGAGGATCGGCCGGCCGGGGGTGCCGTTCAGGATCAGCGAGCTCGTCGGCGTGAGCGTGACGCCGGTGAGGTTGGAGCCGAGCACCTGGGCGAAGTAGGTGAGGTTCCCGATGATCGTCCCGTTCGGCGCGACCGCGGGGCCGCCCGTCGCCTGGATGATGTAGGTGGTCGAGGCGCGCAGCGCGACCACGCTCGGGCCGGTGATGTTCGCCGTGACCGAGCCCGTGGCGGGCGTGAGGCCCGACGAGGCGGACGACGCGGCGTTCCCGCCCGCGGGCGACCCCCCGCTCGCGACGAGCCCGGCGGCGCCCAGAGGGCCGGCGACCAGGAGCGCGACCACCAGCCAGAACGACCAGCGCGTCACCGTCGCGTCCACCTCCGGGTGCGCCACCAGCGGTAGGTGACGACCGCCGCGATCAGGACGAGCGACGGGACGAAGACGAGCACCGGGACGACCCAGTCCGGGAGCGCGTTCGGCGGGCTCCCGACCGACGGACCGGTGACGGTGAACTGCGGTTGGCCGGGGCTCGGCGACGGGCGGATCGCCACGGTCGGGACCCCGATCGTCACGGTCGATTGGACCGCGCCCGAGGCGTTCAGCACGGTCGCCTCGACCGTGACGGAGACCGGCGGCGCGAACGCGGACGTCGTGGTCGTGAGGTTGACCCGCTGGGTCGTGTTGACGCCGGCCGCGATGTACCGGGTCGGGCCCTGCCCGGCCGACGTCGCCCCGATCGTCGCCGACCAGCCGAGCCCGGAGAGGCGGGCCTGGTCCACGATCGTCAACAGGACGGTCTCGCCCTGGTTCCCCGAGTTCGCGACGTAGAACGGCACGACCGCGCTGGTCGGGCTGACCGTCACGCCCTGGGTCGACTTCCCGATCGACACCCCGTAGTACCCGAGGACCTTGATCTGCGGCGACGGCGACACGGAGCCGACGATCGTGCCGTTCGCCGTCTCAAATTCGATCAGCACGTTCGGGTGGTTGACCGGGGTGCCGGTCGGCACCGTGATGCGGACCTCGCCCGACGCGGTCGGCCCGTTGGGCGTCAGGTTCACCCACGGGTTCGTGAAGTTGAACGTCCAGTAGGCGGGGCTCCCGACCGCCTGCACCATGATCGGCACGTTGCCCGCGTCCCGCACGGTGTAGCCGAACGTCGCAACCCCGCCGCCCGCGACGGTCGCGGACGTCGGTCCGACCAGCGTGCCGCCCGCCCGTTCGAGCGTCGGCACGGCGAGCGCGAGGACCGTGCCCAGGTTCGAGTTCGTCACCCGGACGGATTGGTGGGCGACCGCGTTCGAGACGACCCCGTTGAGGGAGCCCGGCGCGACCGCGGAGATCGAATAGACGCCGACGGGCAACCCGATCGTGATCGGCGCGCCCGGCGTCACGTTCTTGAACAGGGTGACGCGGCCGAACGGGTCCTGGACGTAGACGGAGGCGGGGCCGGCCGTCGCGCCGGACGCGTTCGGGTTGGTGACGCTGATCGTGTCGGTCCACGTCGGGGAGAGCACGATGGAGGCGTTGCCGACGGACGACGGGAGCAGGAGCAGCGAGGCGAATCCGCCGAGCGGCTCGGCGCCCGAGCCGCCCGAGGCGTAGACCGAGTACGCGCCCGGGAGGACGGCGGCCGAGAAGCTGCCGTTCGTGGTGCTGACGACGGTGATGTTGTCGGTCGGGTACGGGCCGAGGAGGCGGAGCGACCCCGGGACCCGCCCGGGGACTCCGGGGCTCGTCAGCGTCCCGTTGAGGAACACGGGGAGCGTGCGTCCGACCATCGAGATCGCGCACCGTTCCGAGGACGGCGTGACGGTACAGGAGGCGCCCGCGGCCGACGACCAGGCGGCGTTGTACGTCCCGTTCGGCCCGATGACGGTCCCGGACGCGTTCGCGAACCCGAAGTACGTCTGGTTCGGCGGCAACGTCGCGGTGAAGGCGCCGTTGTTGACGCTCGTGACGATCCGGCTCCCGCCCGGGCCGACGAGCGTGAGGGTCGTGTTGAGCGACAGGGACGCCCCGGACGCGCCCGTGAGCGCGCCGGTCACCGCGAGGCCGGCCCGGTTGAGGACGACCTTCGGCGTGATCGTCCCGGTGGACGACACGGTGACGCGGGTCACGTTCGAGTACGTTGTGCCCCCGCCCGTCCCGGTGACCGTCGCGGTGTACGTGCCGGGGGCCGCGTAGAACCCGTCCGTCGTGTAGTCGGTCCCGTTCGTCGAGAGGTTGAGGAGCGGGGAGGAGAGCGCGACCGTCACGTTCGCGATCGGAACGCCCGACGGCAGCGCGAGGGTGCCGGTCGAGTTGACCTGGTAGAGCAGCGTGAGCGTCAGCGTCGAGCGCGTCGCCCCGAACGGGATGGTGGTCGAGAGGACCTGGCTCGGCAGGTAGACGACCGTGCCGTTGCCGATGACCGCCTTCGCCCCGACGCCGTAGACGCCGGGCGCGAGCGCGAGCGAGAACCGCGGACCGCCGGTGAGGTTGATGACGGAGACCGCGGTCGTGCTCTCCGCCGTGAAGTTCACGGTCACGGTCGTGCCGGACGGCAGGCCGAGCACGGTGAGATTGGTCGGGACCGTCTGGATCGTCAGCGGGTAGGACGACATCGAGGCGAGCCCGTTCGGCGAGATGCCGCACGTGCTGGCCGACCGGAACCCGAGGCTCGTCGCCCCGACGCAGTACGACGGCGCGGAGAGCGGCAGCGTGGTCGGGAGGTACGCGGTGACCGAACCGTTGGCGTCCGCGACCAGCGGCACGGCCGGACCGGTCGGACCCGCGGAGATCGTGACCGCGGCGTCGGCGGCGGGGTAGAACGCCCCGCTCCCGAGCGTCGCGCCGACCGAGAAGTGGGCCGTGACCGCGCTGGAGGGGGTCAGCGAGAGCCGGGTCGTTCCGGTGAGCGTGACGGGCGCGATCGCCGCGTAGAGCGGGGTGCCGGGCGTGGAGGCGCCGGTGAGCGACAGGACGCCGTACGAGCCCGCCGGCAGAAGCAACGAGTAGCCGCCGGACGCGGCGGCGATCGTCGTCACCTGTCCGCCCGACGGCGCGTACGCCGTCACGACCGTCTCGTTGGCGCCGCTCGACCCGACCGCGCTGACGGTGCCGGAGAGCGAGACGGCCGGCGTCAGCTGGAGCGTGGGGACGACGGTCGCGAGGCCGGCGGGCGTGGAGACGCTCGAGACGCCGGCGTAGAGCTGGCTCCCGACGTAGCCGACCGCGTAGACCGCGTACTGTCCGGCGGGGAGGGCGACCGTCGCGCCCCCGTTGGGACCGGTCGTCACGACCGTCGCGTTCGCGAGCCCGGCCTCGATCGCCGAGAGCGGCGAGGTCGTCTGATTGCCGAACGTCGCGATCGGCGTGAACCGGACCGGGATGTTCGCGACCGGTTGTCCGTTCGCCTGCACGCTGAACGACACCAGGGTCGACGGCACGGCGGTGAGGTTGAGCGACTCCTGGGCGCCCGGGGCCGCGATGTCGACGGTCGGCCCGGGCGACCGCAACCCGGCGGAAGGCACGCTCGCCCAGACGGTGTAATTCCCGGGCCCGAGGTTCGTGAGGTTGAACCCGCCGGTCCCGTTCGTGTAGGCGGTCGCGTAGGTGCCGTTCGGGGTCCCGGCGGTGACGGTCGCGCCCGGAATCCCGACGCCGGACGACGACGTCACGTTCCCGAAGATCCGGCCCGCCGGCAATCCGGCGGAGGAATTCACGGCCGCGCCGGGGGTGACGATCACCTCCGACTCCGAGTAGTTGTGCCCCTGGTAGACGACCGCCGAGTGGTAGGTTCCGGGGGCGACGTTCGCGAGGTTGAACGCGCCGCTCGCGTCGGTCGTGGCCGTCAGCCGCGACTGGTTCGTGTCGCCCCAGAGGACGAACTGGGCGCCCGGGGTGACCGTGTCCTTCACCGGGTCGTACGTCGTGTTGTTCGCGGTGTTCCAGTAGATCAGGCCCGAGACCGTGCCCGACGCGAGCTGGAACGTCTGGCTGATCGCGGGCGCCTGGAGGTTGTAGCCGAGCGCGTTCGGGACGTAGAAGGGGATCGTCTTGAGGATGATGTTCCCCTGCTGGCTCAGCCCCTGGAGCGTGCCCGCCGTCACGTTGATCGTGTCGTTCCCGGGCGGGAGGACGAGGGAGAACGAGCCGTCCGACGCGCTGACGGTCGTCATGTGCGGAATCCCCCACTGGTCGAACACGGTCACGCGGGCGCCGCCGACCGGCCCGCCGTTCGACGTCTCGAGGGTCCCGTAGAGGGTCTCACCGGGGTAGTAGGCGAGCATCGACTCGCCGCCCTGGAAGTAGCTCACCGCGGAGGTGTCGGCCGTGCCGTTGTTCGCCTTCGCGTTCGCGACGGCGGCGGGCTCGTTGGTCGCCGAGAAGCAGGCCGAGCCGTCGGTCGCGTTCGCCTGCGGGCAGTAGTAGGCCGTCTTGTAGACGACCATGAAGTGCTGGAGCATCCAGCCCGGCTCGAGCGGGGACGACTGGGCGGCGCCGGAGAGGCCCGGGATCCCGCCCGACAGCCCGACGTCGGTCCCGTTATAGCCGATGTAGATGTGGTAGATCATCGAGTTGTAGAACGGTGCGAAATAGTTGATGTAGTAGTCGACCGCCGAGACCGTCGCGGGGAGCTGACCGGCCGGGTACGTCTGACCGTTCGAACCCAGGATCGTGACGTTGAAGTAGGTCGAGGGGAGGCCCGCGTCGTCGATCACGCGGCCCGTCAGGTCCGCCGGTGCGTAGTAGATGCCCGTGTCGGTCCCGCTGAACGGGAACAGGCGGGTGTCGCTCATCGCGTACCGGATCGACCAGCCGGTGTACGCCTGGACGTCGTTGTAGACGCGCGAGATCCCCGTGAGGGTGAGCGAGTTCGCGAGGTACCACTCGGTCGCGATGTACATCGCGTTGTCGTCCGTCAGCGTGGACGGGTCGACGGGGAGGTAGCGGCCGGGGTTGTTGACGACGAGGTTGTAGTCCGCGCTCGTGTTGACGAGGAGGTTGTGGAACTCGGTGAGGTTCACGCCGTCGACCGCGAGCATCTGGTTGAGCGCGGTCGGGAGGTACGGGAGGCCGGAGGCCTTCTGCTCCGCCTGCAAGAGGGTGACCGCGAGGACGGCGATCGCCTGCGACTCGTTCTGGGAGAGCAGGAACTGGCCCGCCGGGTCGATGCCGTTCTGGAAGTTGTCGGCGACGCTCGGGTGGTCGCCCTGGTCGATCGCCTGGAACCCGTAGTCCCACCAACTGATGAACGCCGGACGGTTCGACGGCGCGACGTTCGTATCCTGCTGCGCGAGCCAGTTGTAGCCGGCGCTATCGTACTGGTTCGGGGTGTCGAGCGAGCTGCCCG
Source organism: Thermoplasmata archaeon (assembly GCA_030037815.1). GTDB lineage: Archaea > Thermoplasmatota > Thermoplasmata > Lutacidiplasmatales > UBA184 > Lutacidiplasma. The sequence goes on from JASHPZ010000062.1 coordinate 29,583, forward strand.
CGGCGCCGAAGTAGTTCGAGGCCGGCGCGGAGGAGTTGAGGCTCAGCCACGACGGGATCGTCTTCGCCACCTGGGCCGCGAACTGGTCCTTCGTGTTCCCCGGGATCCCCGCGTCGATCGAGATCCAGATGTTCGGGAGAAGCAGCGCCACCACGACGCCGATGATCACGACGTGGCGCACCTTGAACGACTTCCGGAACGCGGAGAACTGGCTCCGCCGGTCGGAGAGCGACGCGACGTTGCGCCGGAGCTCCGGGTACCGTCCGACCTCGAGGGCGCGGCGGATCGCCTCCGCCGGCAACAGCGCGAACGCGGGCGAGCCGAGGAGGAAGAACTTCGACGCCGAGATCGGCAGGTAGATCGACAGGATCGCGAAGACGAGGAAGACGAGGAGGTACCGCTTGAACCGGTGGTGGACGGTGAGGTAGCCGAACAGCGCGAGCCCGACGAACGCGAGGAAGAACGTGAACACCCCGTAGCCGATGATCAGTTCGTCGATGGACGGCGCCTGCGCCTCCGCGACGGTCGAGTAGATCAGGGTCTTGACGAAGTACCCCTGCCCCGTGATCAGGCTCGTGAACAGGCTCGGGCGGAACACCGCGAGCGCGAGCGTCCCGAGCCCGAGGACGAGGACCATCAGCGGGATCGAGAACACCCACGGGATGTCCCGCATCAGGAGGAACGGGAGGAGCAGGATGAGGATCCCGAAGAAGAGCAGCGCCGGCAGGACGAAGAACGTCGCGAACCCCGGCGCCGACAACGAGCCGTACTGGGTGAGGTAGTACGGCATCTCCATCGGGAAGCCGACCAGCCCGACGATCCACGTCACGACGTAGAGCCCGAACGAGTCGATCCGGCGGACCCGCTCGATGACCATCGCGACCAGGACGCCGACCCCGATGACCACGACGTCGTACGTGTACCCCTGCCAGGCGAGGGCGAGGGCGCCGAGGGAGACGCCGGTGAAGACGGCCCATTTCACGGCCGTACGTTCGGTCCGTAGGAAGTTCCGCAAACCGGGCCAGTACTGCCGGGGGTCGCGGTAGCTCTCGATCCACCGCCGACTCCCGACCGCTTTGACCGTACGGATGTAGCCGTACAACACGACCAGGATGAGGAACGTGTAGAACGAGAGGTAGTTCGCGTACCCGAAGATCGACGAGTCGATGCTGGCGCTCAGGAACGGGAAGATCAGGACCGCGATGAGGCCGGTCCGGCGCCCGCTCACCTCGCGTCCGATCAGGTAGATCGGGAACACGGAGAGCGCGGCCCACAGCGGCGCCTGGAGGTCGAGGAACCACGCGCCCGCGACGACGGCGTTCCCGCCGAAGAACGGGGCGAACAGGAGCCCCAGGATGGCGTTCATCCAGTCGAACAGCGGCTCCCGCGGGTTGATCGCCCCGACCGGGAACCGGAGCATCGGGTCGCGGACGAGGTTGTGGTGCGTGAGGATGATGTACTGCATCACCCGCGAGTGGTAGTACGAATCGGAGCCGCCGGCGTAGGTGTAGAGCGGGCCGTACTGCGCGATGATCGGGTAGGCGAAGATCGTCCGGATCGCGAGGGTTAGCCCGAACGCGGTCAGCAGGATCGCGACCGTCCACCCGTGACGGCTCCACCAACCCGGCTGCGTCGTGTCCATGCGTGGCCGGGACTCCTGGGAACCGGCGGCGCGCGAGACCTAGGGGGGCTATAAATAGGCTACTATCGGAAACCACCGTACGGCGCGACGCGCGCCAACCGGTAGCGGTCCGGAGCTCATCCGGTCGCTAGTCCACCACGCGGAATCGGTAGAACCACCGGCCGTCACCGACATCGTACGGCTCGACCCGGACCGCGAGACCGATGGCGAGGTCGGCCCACGGCCGCCCCTCGATCCGTCCAAACAGACGCAGCGGGACTCCGTCCAGGTCCACCAGACCGACCGCGAACGGCACATCGGCCTCCATCCCCATCGGCGCCCCCGCGAGGACCGCGCTGAACGCGTAGATGCGTCCGGATTCGGGAAGGTCGACCCAGGAGAGCTCTTCGGAGTGACACCGCGGGCACGCCGTCCGGGGCGGCCAGTGAAGGAGGTCGTCCCGCGCGCACCGCGTCGTCGAGAGCCGCCCGGCCGCGAGGCGCTCGAAGAACCGGGCGAGGCGGGTGTCCTTCTCGGACTCGAGCGGCACGAAGTCGAGGAGGAACGGCCGGGCCGGCCCCGACTTCCGCTCGGTGGGCGGGGCCGGGTCGGCGCGGGGGGGCGACGACGCGTCGGGCGTCGGCGCGTCTCCCGTCGACGTTCGGCGCCGCGGGAGGTCGACCGTCACGCGGCGCCTCCGCGCTGGTAGACCATGACCGAATGGACGTTCGCGCTGCCGGAGAGGTTGTGGACGAGCGCCCACTCCGCGTTCTCCGCCGGTCGTGCGGCGGTGCCGGAGAGCTGCCGGAACACCTCGACCGCCTGCGCGACCCCGGTCGCGCCGAGCGGGTGGCCGCAACCGAGGAGTCCGCCCCGCGGGTTGACGACCAGGTCGCCGCCGAGGTCGCCGCGGCCGTCGGTGGCGAACGTGCCGCCCTGGCCCGGCGGGCAGAGGCCGAGCGCTTCGTACTCGACGATCTCCGAGATCGTGAAGCAGTCGTGCACTTCCGCGACGTCGACGTCGCGGATGCCGATCTTCGCCCGGCCGAGCGCCTCGTGGGCGGCTCGGGTCAACCCGGGCCACTCCGTCAGCGACCCCGCGTTCGCGAGATTGTGGAAATCCGAATATTGGCCCGTGCCCCGGATCCACGCCGGGGTCCGGGTGTACCGGCGCACGTGGTCCTCGCTCGCGAGCACCACGGCGGCCGCTCCGTCCGTCATGGACGAGCAGTCTCCCAACCGCAGCGGCGGGGCGATGACCGGGAGCCGGAGGAGCTTCTCGCGGCTGAACGTCTTCTCGTAGAACTGGGAGTGCGGGTTCGCGTTCGCGAACCGGTGGTTCTTCTCGGAGACGGCGGCGAGCGCCTCCTCGGTCGTCCCGTGTTCGAGCATGTGGCGCTGCGCGACCATCGCGAAGAACGGCGGCGCGGTCGCACCGGCCGGTCCGTCCCAGGCGCGGTCCATCACGCACGCCATCGACGCGTTCGCCTCGGCCATCGAGGGAAGGTTCATCTTCTCGACCCCGACCGCGACCGCGACGTCCGAGAGGCCCGACGCGATCGCGGCGTACGCCGAACGGATCGCGGACTGGCCGGAGGCGCAGGCGAGCTCGGTCCGCTGGATGATCCGGTGCGGTCGGAGGCCCATCTGCTCCGCCGCGAGGGGGGCCACGTGGGATTGGAACGCAAATCGCTCGGGTTCGGCGGCGCCGACGAACAACGAGTCGACGTCCTCGGTCGTCAGCGCCGGGACCTCCCGGAACAGGGCGGCGCCGACCTCCTGCGCGAGCTCGGCCCAGGTGAGCGGTCGGACCCCGAACTTCGTGGTCGCGCCGCCGACGATCGCGACCGCCCGACCCGTCATCGCGCCTCCCCCCGGACCGCCGCCGCGACGAGGTCTCCCGCCGCGCTGGTCGACACCGAGCCTCCCTGGTCGTAGGTCTTCGCCGCGCCGCGGGCGAGCGTCCGCGCGACCGCGGACTCGAGGCGGTCGGCCTGGCCCGTGAGCCGCCGGTCGGCGTGCCGGTCGCCAAGCCACCGGAGCATCTGTTCGACCGCAAAGAACGTCGCGAACGGGTTCACCTGGTTCTTCCCCGCGTACTTCGGGGCCGAGCCGTGGACCGGCTCGAACATCCCGTGGGCGCTTCCGATGTTGCCGCCGGAGGCGAACCCCATTCCGCCCTGGAGGACCGCGGCGAGGTCGGTGATGATGTCGCCCATCATGTTGGGCGCGACGACCACGTTGTAGTGTTCCGGGTTCCGCACGAGCCACTGCGTGAACGCGTCCACGTAGGCGTAGTCGCGCGGGATCTCGGAGTACTCCTGCCCGACCCGGTCGAACGTCTCGCGGAAGAATCGGCACCCTTCGAGCACGTTCGCCTTGTCGACGCAGGTGACTCGGCGCACGCCGTCCTCGGGGGCGCCGCGCGCGCGGGCCCGCGCGAGCTCGAACGCGTACCGGATCACGCGCTCGGCGCCCTTCCGCGTGATCAGCCGCGTGTCGACGGCGACCTCCGTCTCGCCGCCACGGGTCAATCGGCCCCGGGCGGGCGTGTAGAGGTCCTCCGTGTTCTCGCGGACGATGACCATGTCGACGTTCTTCGGGTCCCAGACGGTCCGGTACTCGCCGCTGATCCGGTGGGTCACGCCCGGGTAGAGTCGGCAGGGCCGGACGTTCGCGTAGAGGTCGAGCCCCTCCCGGAGCCCCAGGACGAGCGCGCGCCCGGCGATGTCACCGTTGGGCAGCGTCGCGCCCGGCCACCCGACGGCCCCCAAGAGGATCGCGTCCGCCCGGTGGGCGGCCTCCTCGGCCGCGGGCTCCCACTCCTTCCCGGCCTTCAGGTAGTACTGGCCCCCGCCGGGATACTCCGTCGGATGCCACGGCGCCGGCCCGTTCTCGCCGAGCGCGGCCAACACCTTGAGCCCCTCGCGGACGACCTCCGGGCCCGTGCCGTCGCCGCCGAAGACGGCGACCTCGTACCCGGCGTCCTTCATGGGGCGGCCCTCGCCGCCGCCTTCTGCGCCTCGAGCTCGCGCCGGACCTTCTCGACCAGTCCCCCGGCCTCCAACAGCTCGAGCAGGTGGGACGGCAGGGGCGGAAACTCGATCGAGCGTCCGGTGCGGAGGTTGGTGATCCGTCCCTTCCGCATCTCGATCCGGGCGATTTCGCCCTTCTCGAATAGGGCGCGGACGCCGCGGGCCTCGATCGTCGGGAGCCCGAGGTTGATCGCGTTGCGGAAGAAGATCCGCGCGAACGAGTCGGCGACCACCGCGCCGACGCCAATCGCGCGCATCGCCTGGGGGGCGTGCTCGCGGCTCGAGCCGCACCCGAAGTTCTCGTCGGCGACCAGGATGTCGCCCGGCCGCGCCTCCTGAGCGAACTCGGGGAGCGCGATCTCGAAGACGTGCTTCTTGAGCTCGTTCGGGTCGATGATCGTGAGGTACTTGCCCGAGATGATCTGGTCGGTGTCGACGTCGTGCGGCAGCGTCCAGACGCGGCCTTCGATGACCTCCTGCATCCGTCCCCCTAGACCAGGTCGCGCGGGTCCGCGACCTCGCCGCGGATCGCGCTCGCGACCACCGCAGCCGGCGACATCAGGTAGATGCGGGCCTCCTTCGCACCCATCCGCCCGGGGAAGTTGCGGTTGGACGACGAGGCGCATGCCTCCTCGGGGGCGAGGATCCCCATGTTCCCCCCGAAGCAGGCGGAGCAGCTCGAGTTCGTGAACACCGCGCCCGCCTCGGTGAACACCTCGATCAGCCCCTCCTTGAGGCACTGCTCGTAGATCGGCGTGGAGGCCGGCGAGACGATGAACCGAACGCCCTTCGCGACCGTGTGGCCCTTCATCAGCGCGGCCCCTTCACGGATGTCCTCGATGCGGGCGTTGGTGCACGAGCCGAGGAACGCCTGGTCGATCGTCACGTGCTCCCGCGCGACGTCGCTCAACGGGCGGACGTTGTCCGGCGAGTAGGGGCAGGCGACCATCGGCGGCATGTCGTCCACGTCGATCCGGATCGTCCGCTCGTACGACGCGTCCCGGTCGGGCTGCGTCGGGTGCATCGGATGCTTCGCGATCTTCTCGAGGTACTCGTAGGTCTTCGAGTCGGGCGCCACCATGCCCGCCTTCGCGCCCATCTCGGTCGTCATGTTGCAGATCGTGAACCGTTCGGGCATCGAGAGGCCCTCGACGGTCGACCCGCCGAACTCGACCGCCTTGTACGTCGCGCCGGTCGTCTTGACCTCGCCGAGCACGCGCAAGACGAGGTCCTTCGCGGTCACGCCTTTCCCCAGCCGGCCGTTCACCTCGATGCGGATCGTCGGCGGCACCTTGAGCCACAGCCGACCGAGCGCGAGGACGGCCGCCATCTCGGTCGGGCCGACTCCGGCGGCGACGGCGCCCATCGCGCCTAGCATGTTCGTGTGCGAGTCGGTGCCGACGGCGAGGTCCCCGGGGACGACCCAGCCGTTCTCGGCGAGGATCTGGTGGCAGATCCCGTGGCGGCCGACGTCGTAGAAGTGGGGGAGGTTCACCTCCGCGGCGAACTTGCGGAGGATGCGGTGCAGGACGGCGGCGCCCTCGGTGGACGCCGGCACCCAATGGTCGATCGCAATCACGACGCGGTCCGGGTCCCAGACCTTCTCCGCGCCCATCTGGTGGAACGGCGCGACCGTTTGCGCGCCCTGTTCGTGCATCATCGCCAGGTCGACGTTCCCCTCGACGATCTGGCCCGGGACGACCCGGTCGAGGCCCGCGGACCGTGCGAGGATCTTTTCGGCCAGCGTCTGCCCGTGTCCGTTGGAGTTCGTCATGCGTTCGCCGCCCGGATCCCGACCGCGTCCACCATCGTCCAGAACTCCTCGTCGGAGAGGCCGGGCCGCTCGAACAGCGCCCGGTACTCGTGGAGGAACCGCTGGAGGTCCTCCTTCGAGCGCGCCTCCGTCTCGGTCTTCACGCGGTCGAGGAGCTCGAGGAGGAGGGCGTCCGGCGCGGTCAGTCCGCGCTCCTTGAGCTTCTCCACGATCGCCGCCTTGCCGGTGTGCTTGCCGAGGATCATCTGGCGGTGGCGGCCGACCAGCTCGGGCTGGATCGGCTCGTAGGTGAGGGTGTTCGCGAGGATGCCGTGCGTGTGGATGCCGGCTTCGTGCGAGAACGCGTTGTACCCGACCAGGGCCTTGTTCGCCGCGACGGGGACCCCCGAGAGCTCCTCCACGAGGCGGGAAAGCTCGTGCATCCGCTCGGTACGGATCCCCGTCCGGACGTGGTAGAGCGACTCGAGGCCGAGCACGACCTCCTCGAAGGAGGCGTTGCCGGCCCGCTCGCCGAGCCCGTTCACGCACACCTGCGGGGCGACGGCGCCGACCTCGACCGCGGTCAGGGTGTTCGCGGTGGCGAGTCCGAAGTCGTTGTGGCAGTGGACGGAGAGGTCCTTCGGTCGGACCCGGAGGAGGAACTCCTTCAGGAACCAGCGGAACGTCAACGGCGTCATGATGCCGACCGTGTCGGCCACCACGAGGCGGTCGGCCCCGGCCTCCTGGACCGCGCGGTAGAGTCGCTCGACGAAGTCGAACGGAGCGCGGACGGTGTCCTCGGTGACGTAGGCGACGTGGAGGCCCGCCTCCTTCGCGCGGCGCACCGAGTCGACGGACGCGCGCAGAACTTCGTCCTGCGACATCTTGAGTTTGTACTTGAGGTGGACCTGGCTCGCCGCGACGAAGATCGCGATGTGGGTCGCGCCGCTCGCGATCACCGCGTCGACGTCCCGCGGTACGGTCCGCGCCGCGGCGAGGACGTGCGCCCGCAGTCCGGCGTGGGCGACCAGGTGCACCGCCCGCGCCTCCTCTTCGGAGACGACCGGTATGCCGGCGTTGAGGACCCCGACCCCCATTTCGCTCAGGACGGTCGCGATGCGGAGCTTCTCTTCCGGCGTGAAGTGCACGCCGGGCGCCTGCTCCCCATCCCGGAGCGTTTCGTCCCACAGTTCCACCGTTTCGGGCAAACGGCGCTTGTGCGCCGTCTCCGTGTGGTAGTCCTCGACGAGCCGCGGCTCGGCCATCGACTCTCCGACGGTGGGGGCCGCATTAACGTTTGTCGCGCCGAGCGAGCGGCGCGGGCGGCCCGGGGCGCGCCGTCGGCCGAAAACGCCGCCCATGCGTTAAATACGCCCCCGACCTGAAACGAGCAAAGTAGCGCGCGAGCGCTCTTCGGAAACCACGATGACGACACCTGCCGCCCGAACCGTTCCGATCTCCGGAGAGTCGGGACCGGTCGCCCCGACCCGTCCCCTCGAGCTTGCGGACCTCAGCGTGATGATCGGAGGGCAGGGCGGCGACGGGACCCTCACCGTCTCGGACCTGCTCGGCCGGTACTTCCGGAAGCGGGGCCTCTACGTCTACACCTCGCGGAACGTCCTCTCGCGGATTCGGGGCGGTCACGCCGACGCGAGCGTGCGCGCGAGCCGCGACGCGGTTGCCGCCGTGAAGTCGAAGGTCGACGTCCTCGTCGCGTTCGACCGCGAGGCGATCGAGCTCGGACGCGCCGAGCTCGAATCGCACGGCTTCGTCCTCTACGACTCCACGACGTTCCAGTCCGACCTGCCGAACTCGGTGGGGTTCCCGTTCGCGACCCTGGTCGGGGGCCCGCTCGGCGCTCCGATCTTCAAGAACACGGCCGCCTACGGGGCCCTCTCGGTCCTGCTCGGCTTCGACCCGGCGATGACGCGTTCGGTCATCGAGGAGCGGTTCAAGCGGCGCGGGGGCGAAGCGCTCGAGAAGAACCTGAAGGCGCTCGAGATCGGGCGGAAGGCCGCGCTCGAAGCCCCGGGGGTCGCGGGCCGGTTCTCGGTGACGGACGGCGACGCGCACAATCTGATCCTCACGACGGGCAACCAGGCCGTCGCGCTCGGTTTCGTCGTGGGTGGGGGCCGGTTCTTCGCCGGGTACCCGATCACCCCGGCGACCGAGATCATGGAGTACCTCCAGCGGTACCTCCCGGCGTTCCACGGGGTCGTCCGCCAGGCCGAGGACGAGCTCGCCGCGGTGAACATGATCATCGGCGCGTCGTACGCCGGCGCGCGCGTGATGACGTCCACGAGCGGGCCGGGCCTCAGCCTGATGACCGAGGGGATCGGGCACGCCGGCGCCGCGGAGGTCCCGATCGTGATCGCCGACTGTCAGCGCGTCGGACCGTCGACGGGCCAGCCGACCCGTCACGAACAGTCGGACCTCTCCCACCTCGCGAACCTGGGCCACGGGGAGTTCCCGCGGTTCATCCTCGCACCGGCGACCCCCGACGATGCGTTCCATCTGACGATCGACGCGCTCAACCTCGCCGACCGTTGGCGCCTCCCGGTGATCCTGCTCCTCGACCAGGCGCTCTGCCAGAACACGACGACGTCGGTCCGCTTCGACGGCACCGGCGCGCGCGTCGACCGCGGGAAGCGGCTCGCCTCCGACGCGGCCGAGCGGCTCACCCAGTACAAGGTCTACGAGGCGACCGAGGACGGCGTCAGCCCGTTCGCGCCGCCGGGCACCCCGGGCCTCTGGTCCGAGGTGACGGGGAACGAGCACGACGAGTGGGGCCACGTCTCCGTCAACGTCCCGAACCGCATCCGGATGATGCGGAAGCGGATGGAGAAGATGGTGAAGGCACGGGACGAACTCCCGTCCTGCCGCACGTTCGGACCGTCGAGCGCGAAGATCGGGCTGATCGGCTACGGCAGCACGTCCGGGCCGATCGACGAGGTGCAGCGGACCCTGTCGAACCGCGGCGTCGCGACTCGGTACCTCCAGGCGCGCACGGTCTATCCGGTCCCCGTCCACGAGATCGACCCGTTCCTCGCCTCGGTCGATGTCGCGTACGTCATCGAACACAACTACACCGGCCAGTTCGCGCGGCTGCTCCGCGAGACGATGCCGTGGCACCACGCGAAGATGCGGTCGATCCTGAAGTACGACGGACACACGTTCCGCGCGCCCGACGTCATCGCCGAGATCCGGGAGGTCGCGTAGGATGCCAGCCCAGTCCGCGAAGCCGGTTCCCCCAATCTGGTGCCCGGGGTGCGGGGACTTCAGCGTGCTGGCGGCGGTGAAGCGCGCCGCGGCCGACCTCAAGATCCCGGTGCACGACCTGGTCTTGGTCGGCGGGATCGGCTGCTCGGGGTCGATCCACAACTTCCTCGAGGTCAACGGGATCCACGCGCTCCACGGGCGCCTCCTCGCCCAGGCGGTAGGGGTCAAGCTCGCCAATCCGGCGCTCACGGTGGTCGCCGCCGGCGGCGACGGGGACGGCTACGCGATCGGGATGGGGCACTTCATGCACGCGTTCAAGAAGAACGCGTCGATCCTCTACATCGTGATGAACAACGAGACGTACGGGCTCACCAAGGGCCAGGCGTCGCCCACGAGCCAGCTCGGGTTCGAGGGGAACGTCGAGCCACCGTTCCACTCGATCCTCACCGCCCTCTCGATCCCCGCGCCCAACTTCATCGCGCGGACGTTCTCGGGCGACCCGAAGGGGATGACGGCGATCCTCTCGGAGGCGCTCCGGTTCAACCAGGAGGGCCGCGGGTTCGCGTTCGTCGAGGACCTCTCCCCGTGCGTGACGTACAACGACACGTACAAGCTGTGGCGGGAGAAGGTCGTCGACGTCGCGAAGATGCCGAACTACGACCCGACCGACCGCAAGGTGATGTTCCAGCTCTGCCTCGAGGCGGTCGAACAGGGCCGCATCCCGATCGGCGTGTTCCACCGCCCGAAGGAGGTCGCCGCCGACGGGCTCGAGCGCAAGCTCGTCCCCGGCCCGGACGGTCCCGCCCGGACGGACATCCGCGTCGAGCCGAACTACGCGGCGTACGAGAAGCTGCTCGCCGGGCTCGCGTAGGCCTCCGCGACCTCAAGTCCCCCGGTCCCTTCCGCGGCGAGGGGCGGGAGCATCCGGATCGGGATCGACGATACCGACAGCCCTCGCGGCGGCTGCACGACCTGGGTCCTCACCGAGCTCCTCGCGCTGGCGCGGGACGAACAGGTCGACCTGATCGGAGCCCCGCGGCTCGTCCGGCTCAACCCGAACATCCCCTGGAAGACGCGCGGGAACGCGGCGCTGTCCGCCCGGTTCGGGCGGGGCGCGGGACCGCGAACTCGCGTCGGGACGCTCGGGGGACGCCCGGTCTGGGCGTTCGCGCGGGGGCGCGGCCTCGCACCGGCCGCCGGACGCCGGTTCGCCGACCGGGTCTGGGAGCGGGTGCGCGACCGCGCCTCCGTCGGGGAGGCGGGGACCGACCCCGCGTTCGTCGCGACCGAGGGGCCGCTCCCTCCGGCCCTCTATTGGGGGGCCGTGCGGGAGGTGCTCGCGCCGGGCGCGGTCCGGGCCGTGCTCGCGGCGGCCGGGGCGGACGTACGGTGGATGGGAGAGGACCGCGGTGTGGTCGGGGCGGCGGCGGCGATCGCGTGGCCGGCCCGCACCCAGACCTGGGAGGCGATCGCGTACCGCACCCCGGACCGCTGGGGTACTCCCCGGGACGTCTCGGCCGCGAGCGTCGCCCGCGCCGAGCGCGCGCTGCCGCGCGTGTTCCTCTGCCGGGACCCGGCGACCCGGCGGCTCCTGGTCGCGCCGCACACTCCGTGCCCGATCCTGTTCGGCGTGCGGGCGACCGACGCCCGCTCCGCGCGGCGCGCGGTCCCGGTGATCCGCTCGGAGCCCGTCGATCGCTGGGTGCTGTTCGCCACGAACCAGGCGACGGGCGACCACCTCGTGCGTCGGGAGGTGCGCGACCTCCGCCCGTACACGTCGGCGCGAATCCGGGGGATCGTCGCCGCGACGCCGGAAACCCGTGCCGGGGGGCACATGCGGTTCGCGCTCCGGGACCGGTCGGGGGCGACGGTCGACTGTCTCGCGTTCGAGCCGACCAAGACGCTACCGCGGGTCGCGGCCTCCCTTCGCCCGGGGGACCGGGTCGAGGTCTGGGGGAGCCGGGGTCGCGAGCCGCCCCTCCGGCTCGAGGGGATCCGGCTCGTCGCGCCGGGCCGGCTCGGTCCCTCCGTCCGCGGTCCCACCTGCCCGGGGTGCCGCCGGGCCGCCCGGTCGATGGGGCGCGCCCGCGGCTACCGGTGCCCCCGCTGCGGGGCGCGCTTCCCGCCCGAGCGCGCCACGTCGGAGCCTCGTCGGGTCCCGTTCGTCGTGGGGGTGCACCACCCGACTCCCTCCGCCCGACGGCATCTCGCGCCGCTACCGGCCGCCGCGTGAGCCCGGGGAGGGCGCGTCCTACCCTCCCGGGGTGGCGCGGACGAAATCGAGAGCCAAGAGCTTTTGAGGCGTGGCCCGGTGGCACGCCGGAGTCGGGCGGATGGTCGGTCCTCGGACGAAGGCCGCGATGCTGTTCGCGGTCATCATCGCCCTGTTCGTCGTCGTCGGCGGGCTGGTCGGCGAGTTCCTGTTCGGGTCCTGGCTCGCGGGCCTGATCGTCGCGCTGTCGCTCTCGCTCGTCTTGAATCTCATCAGCTACGCCTTTTGCGACCGGCTGGTCCTCTGGTCGACCCGCGCCAAGATCGTCACGCCCGCCGAGGCGCCCCGCCTCGCCAAGATCGTGGACGAGCTGGCGCCGAAGTTCGGCCTGGTCGCGCCGCGCCTCGCGATCGTGCCCACGCCGACCCCGAACGCGTTCGCCACCGGACGGGACGAGCGCCACGCCGTCGTCGCCGCGACGGAGGGGATCCTCGCGATGCTCGACGACCGCGAACTGCGGGGCGTGCTCGCCCACGAGCTCGCCCATGTACGCGACCGCGACGTGCTCGTGATGACGTTCGCGGCCACGCTGGCGGGCGCGATCAGCTACGCCGCGCAGATCGTGTTCTTCTCGATGCTGTTCGGCGGCACGGGGAACGGACGCGGCAACGTGAACCCGGTCGTGCTGCTGATCGCCATCATCACGGCGCCGATCGCCGCGATGCTCGTGCAGCTCGCCATCTCCCGCTCCCGGGAGTTCCGCGCCGACCAGGTCGGCGCCTACACGATCGGCGACCCGGAGGCCCTCGCGAGCGCGCTCGCGAAGCTCGAGACGGCGAACAAGCGCCGACCGATCAACGTCGGCTCGCCGGCCCAGTCGAGCCTCTACATCGTGAACCCGTTCCGCGGCGCGTCGTTCGCGTCGCTGTTCTCGACGCACCCCCCGACCGCCGAGCGGATCCGCCGCCTCAAGGCGATGCACACCGACTACCGGTACCGCCCGAACATCCGCGGGCCGTCCGCCCGCGCGGCGCCGCCCCGCCCGAGTCGCAGCTAGTCACTCGTCGCGATGCTCGCGTGTCCGGCGTGCGGCTCGCCCGTCCCCCCCGAGGCGACCTCGTGCCCGGAGTGCCATCTCGCCGGCGCCCTCTTCGGAGCCGTCACGGAAGCGGCGGCCGGGCCGTCGGCGGGCGATCCGGCGTACCTCCGGACGATCGCCGAGCTGATCTCGACGGTCGACCTGGACGGGCCGCTCGCCGAGTTGAACCCCGACGCCGCGGGCGCCGTTCTCTCCCGTCCCGCCCGGTTCCCCGCGCTCGGCGCGGCCGCCCCGGTCCGGCCGCCGGTCGAGGTCGAGCCGCTCCGCGACCTGCCGAGGCTGCCGCCTCCGGCCGACGCCGCCATGCTCCGGCGGCGCATCGAGGAGTACTCCTCCACTGCGCAGCGGCTCGGGCTCGACTTCACCGACCTCGACGACCGGATGGACGAAGCGAACGACGCCGCCGACGAGGCCGCGGTCGCCGACCTCGCGCGGCAGATGTTCGTGCACCTCGCGAGCGCGCTCTCCGAGGAGTACGCGGTGGCGCTCGGCCGGCGGAACGAATTGGCGCCGATCGTGCCGACCCCCGACGCCGACGCGGAGTTCGAGGGAGTCCGCGCGGCGCTCGAAACGGGCGACCTCGCCGGCGCCCAACGTCGCCTCGCGCACGTCCGCGAGACGCTCGGGGCGATCGAGGAGGACTGGGCGGCCGGTCGCATCCTCTTGACGGAGTGCGAACTTCTCGCGCAGACCGCGCGCGAGCTCGGCATCGACCCGGGTCCCGCGCTCGGACCGTTCGAGGAGGGACGGCGGCGGTTCCGCAATGCGCAGCGGCCGGAGGCGGAGCGACTCCTCGCGCGCGCCGCGGTCGCCCTCTGGGCGCTGGTCCAGCCGCGGTTCTTCGAGGAGATCCATCGGGTGCGCGACCGCCTCGTCCAGCTCCGGTCGGCCGGCGGGGACATCCAGCCGGCGCTCGTCGACTTGCGCGAGGTGTCGGTCGAGCTCCGCCAGCGCAACTTCGCGGGGATGCTGCTCGCGTTCGGGCGCGTCCGCGCGTTCGCCGACCGGGCGGCCCCGCCGGGCGAGCCCGGCGACGCGCCGGCGGCGATGCGCCCGACGAGCGCATCCGATTAATAGCCGGTCCTCGGTCCAAACCGCCGATGGCGCCGAGCGCGCTCCGGGGGTTCCGGGACTATCCGCCACCGGACGCGGGCGCCCGATCCGAGCTGCGCCGACGGATGCGGGCGGCCGCCCGCCGCTCGGGATTCGTCGAGCTCGAGGTGCCGTGCGTCGAGAGCTTCGAGCTGTACCAGATGAAGAGCGGCGAGGGGATCGCCGCCGAGACGTGGCTGTTCCACGACAAGGGCGACCGGCCGGTCGCCCTCGTGCCGGAACAGACCCCGTCCCTCGCGCGGATCTTCGTCGACCGCGCGAAGTCGGAGCCGATGCCCGTGAAGTGGTTCACGGTCTCGAAGAGCTGGCGGTACGAGGAGCCGCAGGCCGGACGCACCCGCGAGTTCCTACAGTTCAACCTGGACATCCTGGGCGTGCCCGGGGTCGAGGCCGAGGCGGACCTCCTCGCGACCGCGGCGCTCCTGATGGACGAGATCGGCGCGACGGACCTCTATGCGTTCCGACTGAACGACCGGGCGGTCGCGGACGGGATCGGCCGCCTCGCCGGGGCGAAGAACGCGCCGGGGTTCCTCCGCGCGGTGGACCGGTACAAGAAGGTGCCCCCGGCGGAGTTCGAGGGGGAGCTCGCGGAGGCGGGCGTCTCGGAATCGGGGCGCGCGATGCTCGCGGAGCTGTTCCGCGACGCCGCGGACGGGGTCCCGCCGGCGCGGGTCGCCCACTTCCTCGCCACCCTCGCGGACCGCGGCCTGGACGACGCCGCGCGGGTCGGCGTCGAGCGCCTGCGACGCCTCTTCGACCTGCTCGTGCGCGCGGGACTCGGCGACCGGGTCGTCTACGACCCGACCGTCGTCCGCGGGCTCGCCTACTACACCTCGAGCGTGTTCGAGGCGTACTCCCGGTCCGGGGACGGCCGCTCGGTGTTCGGGGGCGGGCGGTACGACCACCTGATCGAGCTGTTCGGCGGGCCGCCGACCCCCGCCGCCGGGCTCGCGATCGGCGACCAGACGCTCGAGCTGTTGCTGCGCGGCGGCGGCCGATGGCCCGAGGGCGAACCGCCGCTCGACACCTACGTGGTCGTGACGGACGCGGCGCTGACGCCGGAGGCGATCGCGCTCGTCCAGGAGCTCCGGCGCGGCGGCCTCTCGGCCGACTGCGACCTGCTCGCGCGCTCGATGTCCCGGCAGTTCAAGGAGGCGGCGCGGCGGCGGAGCCGCCGGGCGCTGATCCTGGGCCTGAAGGAGGCGACGCCGGGTGCGGTGGTCGAGCGTGATCTCGCGACGGGTGCGCAGCGGGAGCTCGCTCGGACTTCGGCGGTACGACCGGCGTGATCGCCTCGAACGTCGGCGCGTCCCACAAGAGGATCCCCGGGGGCGACTCCGCGCCCTCGACGAACCCGTACCAGTAGACGACCGCGCCCTCGCCGAAGATCTCGGTGTACGGGGCGAGCTGCCGCCGCAGGTTCTTGCGGAGCTCGACGTCGTCCCCGAAGTTCGCCTTCGACTCGATCCACGTCAGCTTCTGTCCGTAGAAGATGATCGGCTCGTCGAGCAGCGCGTCCGGCGTCTTCGCGTACTTGCCCCGCAGGTCGACCTCGGTGCGGTAGCCGATCCCGTGCTTGTCGAGCCAGGTGTGCATCCGCGCCTCCCCCTGGCGCCCCCGCTCGCGCTGCAGCTCCATCCCGCGCGGGGAGTAGATCATGTCGGCGGCGAGCAGTTCGTCCACCTCGCGCCGGAGCCGCTCGTCCGGCGCGGTCTCGGGGTGGAGGAATGCCTGCCAGACCTTCTTCCGCGGGATGCCGAGCTCCCCAAGCATCTGCTGGCCCATCAGGACCGGCGGGAACTTCCACTCGCGGGCGATGTCGAGGATCGACTTCCCCTGCCGCCACGCGTGGACGAGGCGGGGCACCTGCCGTTTCACGACGTAGAAGCGGCGGGTCGCGTCGCGGGTGACGCGGTGTGTGTGGATGACGAAGAGGAGCTCCTCGTCCCGGTGTTCGGCGTGGGCGATGCGGTGCACGTCCTCGTACGTCGCGAGCGCGTCGTAGAGGCGTTGGTAGGTGGCGCGGTCCATGGAGGGATACTCGACGGGGCTACGGGGCGGCGGAGCGCCGGTGGGGTAAAACGTTGCCCGAGCGACCGGGAGGCGCCCCGCGCGGTCAGTCCCGCCAATCCAGGCCGACCGTCCGCAGCCCGAGCTTCGGGATCGGAGGAAGGCGCCGCTTGTGGCGGTGCTGGGCGACCCGGGCTTCGACGGCCTCGACCCGCTCGCGCGGACAACCGACCAGCCGCGCGATCTCGTCGGTCGGCCGCAGCTCCTCGATCCCGCGCAGGATCTGGTCGGCTTCGTCGTAGGTGAGCCCGAGCTCTGCCTCGTCCGTCTGCCCCTCCCAGAGGTCGGCGGTCGGCGCCCGCGCGCGGACCGCCGCCGGCAGCTCGAGCTCGGCCGCGAGCGCGCGCAGCTCGGTCTTGTAGAGGTCGCCGAGCGGCAGGAGGTCCGCTCCGCCGTCCCCGTACTTCGTGAAGTACCCCAGCAGGAGCTCCGACTTGTTGCCCGTGCCGGCGACCAGCCGCCGCCGCTCGCGGGCGAGCGCGTAGAGCACCGTCATCCGGATCCGCGCCTTCACGTTCCCGAGCGCGACGCGGTCCGTCACGTCCGGCAGCGCCGCCGCGAACGCCCGCTCGACCGCGTCGATCGGCACGGTGCGCACCTCCGCCCCGAGGTCGCGCGCGTACGCTTCCGTCTCGTCGCGGAGGGCGGGCGGGAACCGGCCGTCGGGGAGGAGCACCCCGAGGACGTGGTCGGCGCCGAGCGCGTCGCGCGCGAGCCGGAGGGTGAGAGCGCTGTCGATCCCGCCCGAGAGCCCGACCACCACCCCGTCGACCCCATCCCCCGCGGCGTGCGCGCGGAGGAACTGCGCGATCGAGGCGGCCGCGTGGCGGGGCAGCCGCGGGACGAGGCTCTTCACGCCTCGACCCCCAGCGCCTCGAGGGAGCGGACCGTCTCCCACTCCGGCCGGCACGCGCAGTCGAGCGCGGCCAGCGGCCCGAACTCCTGGGCGAGCGAGGCCTCCTCGAGGGCCGCGAGCACCGCGCGGTCGCACTCCCCGCAGTTGTGCGGCCCGCGCGGAAGTCCGCCGGCGGTCGGGAACGAGACGAGGCGGCTCGTCCCCCGCGCCTCCGCGCCGCGACGGAGCGCCTCCACGACCGACCAGAGCCACGGCGGCCGGTAGCGGCCCCGATGGTACAACCGCTCGACGACCGTGCCGTTCTGGATGTGCACCGGGTTGACCGAGAGCGCGTCGAAATGGGGCGCCGCGGCGGCCACCGACCGCACGACATCCCGGACGGACTCCTCCTCCGTCAGATACGGCGGCTTCAGCAGGAGGTACGCCTTCGCGCGCCCGCCGAGCGAGCGGACCCGGTCGCCGGCGGCGAGGTACTCGTCGGGCGCGGCGCCTTTGCCGACCGCGCGCGCCAGGACCCACGGGTCGGTCGACTCGAGGCCGAGCGCCACCTCGAGCTCGCCCGCGAACGCCGCCCGGAGCGGACGGAGCGTTTCCGCCTGCGCGAACTCGGGGAGCGTCTCGAGGAGGAACCGCCGGGCGCGTCCGGAGAACGCCCCGACGATCGCGCGACGGCTCTCCGGGTCGACCTCGCGGTCGTCGAGGAAGCTTCCGGAGGTGTACACCTTCACGTACGGCTCGTCTCGGTAGCGGGCGAGCGCCCGACGCAGTTGCTCCGAGAGCTCGGCCGGGGTCGCGGAGCGGCCGAGCGTGTCCTTCGAGTAGCCGCACATCGAGCACCCCTTGAGGTCGGCCCAGTAGCAACCCCGCGTCTTCAGGATCAGGACGAACGCGCGGACGCGCTCCGCGCCGATCGCCTCGTCCTCGACCCACTGGTTGACGTACGCGCGCGCCGCGGCCTCCGGCGCCGGCGGCGGACGCCGGTCGCGGGCGACCGCGTGGGCGACCGACTCCGGGCTCACGACTCCTCGACGTCGACGTCGACGGGGTCCCCGTCCTTCAGGTGCAGGGTGTCCCGCAGCCGCGTGGACGCGACGAACTCGACCACGTCCTGGTAGTGGGACCGGTCCGGGTGGATCAGGTGGCACGCGCGTCCGTTCATCCGGGCGACGAAGCACGTCGCGCCGCCGAACGTGCGGCCGCTCGCCTGGAATCCGTCGATCCGGATCCCCGACCACTCGGAGACCCCGGCCGCCTTGCGCAGCGAATCGCCGGCGAGCCGGACGTTGAGCGTCCCCGGGTACGGGGTGTAGCCGAGGCGCTCGGTGAACTGGACGACGTAGCCGGGCTGGCTGAGGTAGTAGCGCCCCTCGCCCAGGCCGGACGTGACCGTCCCCGAGAAGGCGAGCCGCGCCGGACCTTCGAAGATCCGGTGGTAGGCGTGGTACTCGGCGCGCAGCAGCTGCATCGCGGCGGGGGTGAGCTGGATCCGCTGGCGGCGCTGCGCGAGCGACCGGGTCAGGAGCGACCGCTCCTCGAGCGCGACCAGGTACCGGTCGGCGGCTTGCTGGCTCACGCCGAGCTTCTCCCCGACCTCGCGCGACGTGACGACGACCGGGGCGTGGTCGGCGCCCGCCACGGCGAGGAGCTTCAGGACCGCGAGGGTCTCGCCCTGCGGCCGAGGGCGCGGGGGGGCGCTCCGCTTCGCCGCCACGGTCACCTCGACGCCGGGCGCGGGGCGTCGGGCGCGAACAGCGTCACGACGCTCGACCCGCGCAGCACGACGCGGCCGAGCTGCCGCGTCCGCTCCGCGGTCGTCTCCTCGGTCTGGTCGAGCACGAGGTTCATGTGCTCGTCCACGCCGAGCAGTCGCCCCACGAGCTGTCGGCCGTCCTTGAGCCGCAGCGTGACCTTCTGCTGGACGACCCGCTCGAGCAGATGGGTCGGGGGGTCGGGCATCGCCCGACGGACGGGGACGGCCCTTTAGCGTTTACCCGGAGCGCCCGCGCCGTTATGCCGCCCCGGCGGAGTCGGTCCGTGGATGGACGCGCCGCGGGTGGTTTCGAAGGGTCTCGACGACGTGGTGGTCGGCCAGTCCCGCATCTCGTACGTCGGCGGGGAGACGGGCGAGCTGGTCTACCGGGGGTTCGACGTGCGGAGCCTCGTGCCCGGGGTCCCTTACGAGTCGGTCGTCCACCTCCTGTTGCACGGCGACCCGCCGACGAGCGACCCGGCCCCGGAGGAGCGCGCTGCGCTCGCGGCGGCGCGCCGGCTCCCGGACGCGACGCTCCGGGTCGCGGACGCGCTGCCCGCCAACCTCCCGCCGCTCGAGGCGATGCGCACGCTCCTCTCCCTGGTCGGCGACGGGACGTTCGGGTACCCGCCGACGCTCGGCGAGGGGTACCGGCTGATCGGGGCTGCGCCTGTGCTGCTCGCCCGGTACGTCCGACGGGCGCGGGGGCTCGCCCCCGTCGCCGGCCGCGACGACCTCGGGCACGCCGCGAACTACCTGTGGATGCTGACGGGGGCGGAGCCGGACGCGGCGCGCGTGGCGGCGCTCGAGGGATACCTCGATCTCCTCGCCGACCACGGGATGAACGCGTCGACGTTCGCCCTGACGGTCGCGATCTCGACGCAATCGGACCTCGTGAGCGCCGCCGTCGCGGCGCTCGGCACGCTCAAGGGTCCGGTGCACGGCGGCGCGCCGAGTCGCGTGTCGGAGATGCTCGACGCGATCGGTGCGGCCGACCGCGCCGACGCCTGGATCGCCGAGCGGCTCGGTCGCCGGGAGGTGCTGTTCGGGTTCGGCCACCGGGCGTACAAGACCGAGGACCCTCGGGCGGTGGTCCTGCACGCGATCGCCCGCCGGGTCGCCGACCCGGCGCGGCTCAAACTGGCCGAGGAGGTCGAGCGGCGGGCGCTGGCCGCGCTCCGCGCCGCGCGGCCGAAGGCGCGGCTGTTCACGAACGTCGAGTACTACAGCGCGGTGGTGCTGGAGGCGGTCGGACTTCCGCCCGAACTGTTCACGCCGACGTTCGCGGTCGCGCGGACCGCCGGGTGGGCCGCCCACGCGCTCGAGCAAGCGGGCGACAACCGGCTGATCCGCCCCGACGTGGAGTACGTCGGCCCGCCGTCGGGTCGGGTCTGGCCGCGACCGGTCGGCCCCGACGCGCGGTAACTCCCGGTTACGGGGAGCCCTTCTCGCCCGACGGGTCGTCCACGACCTTGAAGTCGGCGTCGACCGGTCCCGCGCCCGCGCTCGGACCGCTGGCTCCGTCCTCGCCGACGGGCGGCGCCCCCGCGGCGCCGTCCGACGGCGGGGACTCGGGCGCCGCGGCCGCGTAGAGCTTCTGGGCGATCGCGTGCAGCGCCTTCGTGAGCTCGTCGACCTTCGCCTGGAGCTCCGCGACGGGGACCTCCTTCTGGGCGAGCGTGTCGCGGAGCGCCTTCACCTGCGCCCGGACCGCGTCCGCCTCCGCAGCGTCGATCTTCTCCTTCTGGTCGGCGAGGACGCGCTCGGCCTCGTAGGCGAGCGACTCCGCCTGGTTCCGGGCGTGGATCAGGTCGGCGCGCGCCCGGTCCTTGTCCGCGAACTCCTCGGCCTGGTGGACCATCCGCGCGACGTCGTCCTTCGACAGCTTGTTGGACGCCGTGATCGTGATCCCCTGCTTGCGACCGCTCGCGAGGTCCTTCGCCGAGACGTTCAGGATCCCGTTCGCGTCGATGTCGAACCCGACCTCGACCTGGGGGACGCCGCGCGGCGCCGGCGGGATGCCGGTCAGGAGGAAGCTCCCGAGCGCGACGTTGTCGGTCGCGATCGGCCGCTCGCCCTGGAACACCTTGATCTCGACGGTCGACTGGTTGTCGGAGGCCGTCGTGAAGATCTGGCTCTTCCGAGTCGGGATCGTGGTGTTGCGGTCGATCAGGCGGGTGAACACCCCGCCCATCGTCTCGACCCCGAGGGAGAGCGGCGTCACGTCGAGCAGGAGGACGTCCTTCACTTCGCCCGCGAGGACGCCGCCCTGGACCGACGCGCCCATCGCGACGCACTCCATCGGGTCGACTCCGCGCTCGATCGGCCGACCGACCGACTGTTCGAGGAACTTCTGGACCATCGGGATCCTTGTCGGGCCGCCGACGAGGACGACCCGGCTGATCTGGTCCTTCGCGAGCTTCGCGTCCTGGATCGCCTGGTCGACGGGGCCCTTGCACCGGTCGACGATCGGACGGATCAGCTCCTCGAACTTCGCCCGCGTGAGCGGCAGCGCGAGGTGCTTCGGGCCCTCCGCGGTCGCCGTCAGGAACGGGAGGTTGATCTGCGTCTCGACCGTGGAGGAGAGCTCGATCTTCGCCTTCTCCGCGGCGTCCCGCACCCGCTGCATCGCCATCTTGTCCGAGCGGATGTTCACGCCGGACTCCTTCTGGAACTCCGCCGCGATCCACTCGGTCAGCGTGTTGTCCATGTCGGTGCCGCCGAGCTGGGTGTCGCCGGACGTCGAGAGGACCTCGAAGACACCGTCCCCGAACTCCATGATGGTGACGTCGAGCGTTCCGCCGCCCAGGTCGAACACCAGGATCTTCTGGTTCTTGCCGGCCTTGTCGAGCCCGTACGCGAGCGACGCGGCGGTCGGCTCGTTGATGATCCGCACGACGTCGAGCCCGGCGATCGCGCCGGCGTCCTTGGTCGCCTGGCGCTGATTGTCGTTGAAGTATGCCGGGACGGTGATGACCGCCTTCTCGACCTTCTCCCCGAGGAACGCCTCCGCGTCCCGCTTGATCTTCTGGAGCAGGAACGCCGACAGTTGCTGGGGGGTGTACTCCTTGCCGTGGAGCTTGTAATGGAAGTCGGTCCCCATCTTCCGCTTGAACGCGGTGACGGTGCCTTCCGGGTTCGAGATCGCCTGGCGGCGCGCGGGCTCGCCGACGATCAACTGCCCGTCCTTGGTGAAGGCGACGTACGACGGGAACGCCTTGCCGCCGCCGACCGTCGTCCCTTCGGCGCTGGGGATGATCACGGGCCGTCCGCCCTCGAGGACGGCGGCGGCCGAGTTGCTCGTTCCGAGGTCGATTCCGATGATTTTCGCCATGGTACTATCCGAGGAAGGCTCCGGAAACGGACGTGACCGAACCCCTCCGATTTCGAGTTTAGTAAGTCAGCACTCATATAAAAAGAAGCGCCTAGCGCCTCGAGGGAGACGGCGCCGCGGCGACCCGATGGGGCGGCGGGCGAGGGGTCGACCGCGGGCCCCGGGCGGCGACGGGCGTCCGTCGCTCGAGGGGGGGTTTCCGACCGGACGGTAAGTAGTTACCCCCGAATCCGGAGCTTTCTCGGCGCACCGCCGGTGCGCACGGGAACGGTTCGATGCTTCCGAACGGCCTCAACAACCTCTGGGTCCTGGTCGCCGCGCTCTTAGTCTTCACAATGACGATCGCGGTCGGGTTCCTCGAGGTCGGCGAGCTCGGCGAGGACCGGTGGCGGAGTCTCCTCAAGACGTCGATCATGACGTGCGCGGCGCTCGCGCTGATGGCGTTCCTCGGGTTCGACCTCGCGTTCGCGCCGACGGTCGGCAACGGCCTGATCGGCGACCCGCGCTACATCGCGCCGTTCCTCGGCGGTTCCTCCACGGGCGCCCCGGGACTCCTCTCGGGCGTCTGGTGGTCGACGGACCCGACGAACCGGTTCGGCTACTTCCTCGGCACGGCCGCCAACCCTCTCGCCCTCTCGACCGGGACGTACTTCCTGTTCGAGACGGCGTTCGCCGCGGTCACCTTCGCCCTGGTCGGCGTTGTGATGGTGAAGAAGGTGAAGATCCGCGCGGTCGCGCTCTACGCGATCCCCTACTTCCTCCTGATCTGGGTGCTCCCCGCCGCGTGGATCTGGAACCCGTCGGGATGGCTCGCGCGGATGGGGATGGTCGACTTTGCCGGCGGCCTCGTCGTCCACGGCGCCGCGGGCGCGGCCGGTCTCGCGATCATGGTCCAGATCTGGTGGGAGGAGAAGGCGCGGGGCCTCCGACAGAGTCCCACGATCGCGACCAAGGTCGACTCGACCTGGCTGACGCTCTCGATCCTCCTGCTCTGGGTCGGGTGGTTCGGGTTCAATCCGGGGAGCGTGCTCGCGTTCAACGCCGAGACGACCGTGGTCGTCCTCACGACGTTCCTCGCCGCCGGCCTCTCGTTCCTTTCCTTGATGGCGTGCCGATTCCTCGAGACCCGGAACGACCCGGGGTACCTCTACTCCGCGAACGGCGTCCTGATGGGGCTGATCGTGATCACCCCGCTCGCCGGGTTCGTGAGCCCCCTGAGCGCCGCGATCCTGGGGCTCATCTGCGGCCCGTTGTTCCTCGGCGCCGAGCGCCTCTTCGCCCGCGCGAAGTGGTTCTCGGACCCGATCGGCCTGATGCCGGGCCACTTCGTCGGCGGCGTGTTCGGACTCCTGATGATCGCCGTCTTCGCGCAGGGCGCGTTCTCGGCGGGCTCGGGGTACTCCGCGCTGCCGAACGGGCTGCTCTTCGGCGGCGGGATGTCGGCCGTCCACCAACTCGGGTTGGAGGCGTTTGGGGCCGTCGTCGTGCTCGCGGCGGTGTTCGCGCTCTCGCTCGCCTCCATCTGGGTCATCGCGAAGGCGATCGGCGGGATCACGCGGCCCGACGACACGGGCGTGTCGGTCTGAGCGCGGCCGCGGCGCGCCGAGCCACCCGTCGGCCACGGCCCCGCGCGGCAATCGTTTAGGTCGCGCGGCCGTGGCGAACCGTGCGATGTCGCCCCCCGAGTCCACCGCCGCGCCGGTCCGCGTCACGATACGGCTCCCCGACCCGCCCCAGCTCGCGTTTGCGGAGATGGTCCGGAACCTCGCGACCGCCTTCGGACGGGCCCGGTGGGTGTGGAACCCCGGCCCCGGCGCGCACCTCGAATCGCTGCGCGAACCGCCGGACCCCAGCGCGCACGCGGTCACCACCGAGTGGGTCCCGGGGGAGCGGTTCCGGATCGAATGGCCGCCGCTCCCGTGGGCCGGCGGCGAACCGAGCGCGCTCACGTTCGCGTTCCGTCCCGTGGAGGACGGTACCGAAGTGGAGGTACAGTGGACCGGCTGGTCCCGCTTCCTGGTCGCCCGCGGCGCGGGCGAGCTCGCCGGCTGGACCGCGGGCGAGCTCCTGGCGCCGCTCGTCCTCGCCGGGTCCACCGAGCGGTTCGCCGACTGGCTGACCGACCGGGCGGCGCGGCGGCCGGCCGGCCCGACGTCGGTAGCCACCTACCGGGACCCGCTCTACCACCGACCGAACTTCCGGGCGATCCTGGCCGAGCTCGCGCTCTCCCCCAGCGACCGGCTGTTCGAGGTCGGGTGCGGAGGCGGCGCGTTCCTGCGCGCCGCGCTCGCGTCGGGGTGTACCGCGGCCGCCATCGACCACAGCGAGGAGATGGTCCGCACCGCCTCGGAACAGAACCGCGAGGCGATCGAGGCCGGTCGCCTCCGCATCGTCCACGGCGACGCGACCCGGCTCCCGTTTCCGGACGGCGAGTTCACCTGCGCCGTGATGACCGGCGTCGTCTCGTTCCTCCCGGACCCACTGCACGCCTTCATCGAGGTCCACCGGCTCCTGCGCCCGGGCGGCCGGTTCCTCGTCTTCGCCGGGACGGCGGCGTTGCGGGGCACGCCCGCCGCGCCGGAACCGATGGCGAGCCGGCTCACGTTCTACAAGGACCTCGAGCTCGCCGACCTCGCCCGCCGCGCGGGATTCGCGGAGGCGCGCGTCACGACGCCGGACCTCTCGACATACGCTCGAGAGGAGGGGGTCCCCGCCGAGGCGTGGCCCCTGTTCGACCCGAACTCCGGGGCCAGTCAACTCCTCGTCGCGACCCGCTGAGCCCGGACCCCGGAGGGAGGAGATGTCGGAGGCTCCGCGCCGCCCGTTCCGGCCGGTGCTGCTGATCGACCTCGACGACACGCTGTTCGACCACACCGGCACGTCGCGCGACGCGCTCGTACGGCTACGGGACGAGACGCCGTGGATGCGCGCCCTCTCCGTCGAACAGATCCAGCGCCGGTACTCGGAACTCCTCGAGGCGGCCCACGAACAGGTCGTGCGCGGGCTCGTCTCGGTCGACGAAGCCCGGCTCGAGCGCTTCCGCGGGATCGGGGAGTTGGTGGGGCACTCGGTCGACCGGGCCGAGGGCGCCGGGTTGGTCGAACGGTATCAGGGGCTCTATCGCGAACGTCGTCGGGCGATCCCCGGCGCGACCGCGCTGTTGCGCCACCTTCACGGGCGGGTGCCGGTCGCGATCGTGACGAACAATCGCACCGCGGAGCAGGAAGAGAAGCTCGCCGTGCTCGGGCTCGCGGACTACGTGGACGCGCTGATCATCTCGGAGTCGGTCGGCGTGTCGAAACCGGACCCCGCGATCTTCCGGATCGCCCTCGAGGCGGTGGACGCGGCTCCGCGCGAGGCCGTGATGGTCGGCGACTCCTGGGCGAGCGACGTCCTCGGCGCCCGGGCGTCGGGGATCCGGGCGGTCTGGTTCAACCGGTTCCGGGCGCCGAGGCCGCCGGGGGATCGCTCGATCTCCGTGGCCGAACTGACGTCGCTCGAGCCGGCGACCGCCGTCGAGGCGATGCTCCCGCGTCCCGAGTGAGCGGAACGCGACCGCGGCCGCGCCGTCCGCATTATATCGCGACCGCCGTTCCCCCGGGGCGATGCGGGACACGCCCGAGGCGTGGACGCCCGCGGCCCGCAGCGTCCTGCCCGCGATGCGCGCGTGGCGGATGGCGATCCACCGCGAGCCCGAGCTGTCGACCGAGGAGTTCCGGACCCAGGAGAAGGTGGTCGCGGCGCTCCGCGACCTCGGGATTCCGTACCGGACTCCGCCCCGGTCGACGGCGGTGATCGGGCTCGTCGGCGGCGACCGACCGGGGCCGGTCGTCGCGCTGCGGGCGGACCTGGATGCGCTCCCGGTCACCGAAGCGACCGGGCTCTCGTTCGCGTCCCGCACGCCCGGCCGGATGCACGCGTGCGGCCACGACGTCCACACGGCGTGCCTGCTCGGCGCCGCCGCGGTCCTCGTCCGGAACGAACGCGCGCTCGGCGGACCGGTGAAGCTCTTGTTCCAGCCCGCCGAGGAGGAGGGGTCGACCGGCGGCGCGCTCCCGCTGATCGCGGCGGGCTGCCTCGAGCGCCCCACGGTCGACTACGTCGTCGGGCAGCACGTCGACCCGAGCATCCCGCTCGGCCAGGTCGGCTGGCGGGAAGGCGCGGCGATGGCGGCGGCGGACTTCTTCCGCATCACCGTGCGCGGGCGCGGCGGCCACGCGTCCACGCCGCACCAGGGGCCGGACGCGATCCTCGTCGCGAGCGAGGTCGTGGTCGGGCTGCAGGCCCTCGTCAGCCGCGTCCGGGAGCCGTTCGACCCCGTCGTCGTCAGCGTCGGGTCCGTCCACGGGGGGACGCGCAACAACATCCTGCCGGACGAAGTCGTGCTCGAGGGGACCGTCCGTACGCTGAAGCCCGAGACCCGCAAGCAGATGGAATCGGTGCTCAAGCGCCGGGTGCGGTCGATCGTCGCAAGCCTGGGCGCGCGCGTCGCGATCCAGTACGTCCACGGCTACCCGTCGCTCCACAACGATCCGAAATCGACCCGCGTGGTCGCGGACGCGCTCGCGGTCGAGCTGGGACGCGCGAACGTCACCGCGGTCGACCACGCCGTGATGGGCGCCGAGGACTTCTCGCGGTACCTCGAACGCGTCCCGGGCACGTTCCTTCGGCTGGGGGTCGGCGTACCGGGCCGCCCGGCGAGCCTACACAGCGCGACGTTCGCGCCCGACGAGCGCGCGCTCGTGATCGGGGCCGCCACGCTGGCCGCCGCGGCGGTGGCCCTCCAGCGGGGCCGGCCGTGAACGCGGAGAGCCTCCGCCGCGACTTTCCGGCCCTCGAGCCCGCGCCCGGCCGCTCCGCGCCCGTCTACCTCGACTCGGCCTGCATGTCGCTCGTCCCGCGCACCGTCCTGGACGCGATGGAGGAGTACTACACCCAGTACCCGGGGTGCGCGGGCCGCTCCCTCCACCGGTTCGCGGAGGAGGTCGGGCGGCGGTTCGAGGAGAGCCGCCACGCGTTCGCGCGGTTCCTCGGGCGCGCCGACCCGCGGGGCGTCGTCTTCGTGCGGAACTCGACCGAAGCGTTGAACCTCGTCGGGCAGGGGCTCGCGTGGAAACGGGGCGACCGCGTTCTGATCTCGGACCGCGAGCACAATTCGAACCTGGTGCTCTGGCAACGGCTCGCCGCGGAGCGGGGGATCCGGATCGAGATCCTGGAGCTGCCGGACAACGGGACGTGGGACGGGGACGCGCTCGAGACGGCGCTCGGCCGCGGCGTCCGCCTCGTCAGCCTGTTCCACACCTCCAACCTCGACGGACGGACACTTCCCGTGCGCGAGGTCGCGGAGCGCGCGCACGACCGCGGCGCGCGCGTCCTGATCGACGGGTGCCAGGCGGCCCCGCACCGCGCGGTCGACACCGACCGCCTCGGGGTCGACTTCTACGCCGTCTCGGCGCACAAGATCCTCGGCCCGACCGGCACCGGCGTGCTCGCCGGGGCGCCCGACGCGATGGCCGAACTCCGGCCGCTCCTCCTGGGCGGCGAGACGGTTGAGTGGAGCACGCTCGAGGCGCACGAACTGCGACCGCCCCCGCACCGGTTCGAAGCCGGACTCCAGAACTACGCGGGGGTCCTCGGCGCGCGCGCCGGCATCGAGTACCTCCAAAGGGTCGGGTTCGAGACGGTGGACGCGCAGCAACTGCGCGTCAACCGCCGGGTGACCGAGGGGCTCCGCGACCTCGACCGGGTCCACGTCCTCGGCGCCGACGACCCGCGCGAACGGTCGTCGATCTTCGCGTTCACGGTGGACGGCGTCGACCCGAACGACGTCGCGGTGTTCCTGGACGAGGGCCACGGCGTGATGGTCCGGTCCGGAATGCACTGCGTCCACTCGTTCTACGCGCGGCGCGGTCTCGCGGGGAACGCGCGCGCGTCGTTCTACTTCTACAACGACGACGCCGACGCGGACGCCCTGGTCGCGGGGGTCCGCGAACTGGTCGCGCGGGTGCCGTTCAGCGGTACATCGGCGGGGAGGGCGGCGTCGCCGACTCGCCCCGCGTCCGGTCCGCGGCGTGGCGCTGGATCGACAGGAGCTGCTGCTCGATCCGCTCGGCCTCGGCGTAGAGCGGCACGGGGTCGAGGGGCGTCCGCAACAGGATCCGGTTGATCGTCTCGATCACCTTCGCCGCGGCGCGCGCGTCCGGGTAGTCGGCCTGCGCTTCGGCGAGGAACGTCAGCACGTCGAACCCGCGCCGCCGGCCCTCGTTGAGCAGGACGCCCGCGATCCCGGTGATCACGCCTTCCGCGAACGGGATCATGTTCGGCTCGACGTAGAGGTCGCGGGCGCGCCGCGTGCTCGCGACGCCGTAGACCTTCACGTCGTTGAGCCGCGGCGCGCGGGACGGCTTTCCGCCCGGCGCGGCCCCCTCGACCACGAGCCCTTCCGGGGAGACGAGGAGCGAACAGCGCTGTTCCTGGACCCAGTCGATGATCGTGTTGGCGAGCGGGTGGATGATCGCGGGGGCGGGATGGAACTCGCTCACGAACGCCACGATCTTGTCGGCCCCCCGCCCGGCGCGGTCCGCCGGGGGTCGGCCAGCGTAGATACGGACCGGATGCTGCGGGTTGCCGTTCCGAACGAGGGAGACGGTCGGGAACGCCGGCGACTCGACGATGCCGATCTGTTCCATCTCGAGAGTGTCGATCAGGTAGTTCGCGACGATCGAGCTGACGAGGCCGACCGACGGAAAGCCGTCGATGACGAGGGCCCCCTCGACGTCGACCCGCTTGATCTCGTAGATCCGGACCTGGTCCGGTGCCATCGGCATCTAGAGCGACCTCTCGACGATCTGCCCGAGCTCCTTCGAGATCAGGTCGACCAGGTTCTTCGTGAGCGCGGTCCGGACCTCGGGCGGGAGCGCGGAGAGTCCGAGGCGCGCCGTGGTGGTGCCGACGCGCACGAGCGCCGCGTACTCCATCGCGCGGGCGTGCAGGAGTTCGCGGACGGCCTCCTTCAGGTCGGCCTCGAGCTGGGGGTCGTCGTGGAGCGTCTTCTCGAGGTGGCGCCGGATCTCGTCCTTGACGATGTCGCGGGTCGCTTCGCGGACGAGCTCCTCGGGGCGGAGGAGATCGCGCGAGCTCTTCACCAGCACGTCGATCGGCTCGCCGGACGAAGGCTCGCCCGCCATGCGGCGGCCGAGCCGGACCCGGCGCTTAAGCGTTTGTCCGGAGGCGCGCGCCGCTCCGCCGGAAAACCGCCCCGTTTCCGGCGAAGAGGTTAAACTGCCGGCCGCCTCGGCGGCGGAAGTGGGCCGGTAGATCAGCGGAAGATCGCTACCTTGGCAAGGTAGAGGTCGCGAGTTCAAAGGGGTCGGAGGCGCCGGCCTCCGGTCCGGAAGTTCTCGCCCGGTCCACCTACCGTCCGCGCCGCGGACGGGGTCCGTCGGCACATGTCGAAGGTACCCACCGACACCAAGAGCATCGATTTATACCGGCCCGTCGGTCCGGCGCGTCGTGGAGGCCGAGATCCGCGAGAAGATCGCGGGCGAGGTCGTCCTCTCTCCGCATCCGGGGCGTACGCTTCGGAAGTGGCGCGAGGACTTCGGGATCTCGCAGCGCGACCTGGCGAAGCACCTCGCCACGGTGCCGTCGGTGATCTCCGACTACGAGAGCGAGCGCCGCGTCAGCCCCGGCGCCGGGTTCATCCGGCGGTACGTGGACGGACTGCTCGCGCTCGATGCCGAGCATGGCGGCCCGGTCGTGCAGCGGTTCGGGCTCCGGCCGCACTCCGAAGGGATCCTCGGCATGCGGGAGTTCGCGGTCGCCATCCCGCTGAAATCGCTGGCCGACCAGCTCGACGCGCGCGCGGTGAGCCGGGTCGACCTCCATCGGGACATCCACGGGTTCACCGTCCTGGACGCCCCGCGCGCGATCCTCTCGATCGACGCGTCGCGGTTCGTCGAGGTGTACGGCTGGACGACCCAGCGCGCCCTCATCTTCTCGAACGTGAAGTACGGCCGCTCCCCGATGGTCGCGATCCGCGCGCATCCCTTGAAGCCGGCCGCGGTCGTCTTCTCGAACCCCGGGCGCATCGACCCGCTCGCGGTGCGCCTGAGCGAGGTCGAGAACATCCCGCTCCTCTCCACGGCGCTCGCCGCGCCGGCCGTTCTCGAACGGCTCGAGGAGCTCTAACGGAGTCGAACAGGAAGAGCATGCAAGCAGGCATCGTGAGCTACGGAGCGTACGTCCCGCGGTATCGGATCACGCCCACCGAGATCGGGCGCGTCTGGGGCGCGGACGGCGAGGGGATGGGGCAGGGCCTGAACGTCCACCGGAAGAGCGTGCCGGCCCCGGACGAGGACACGATCACGATCTCGACGGAGGCGCTCCGGACGGCGCTGATCCGCGGCGCGATCGACCCGCAGACGATCGGCGCGGTCTACGTCGGCTCGGAGTCGCACCCCTACGCGGTCAAGCCGACCGCGACCGTGGTCGCGCAGGCCGTCGGGGCGACCCCGAACCTCACCGCCGCTGACTTCGAGTTCGCGTGCAAGGCCGGGACGGCGGCGATCCAGACGTGCCTCGGCCTCGTCGGGGCCGAGATGATACGGTACGGGGTCGCGATCGGCACCGACACGTCCCAGGGCGCCCCCGGGGACGCGCTCGAGTACTCGGCGAGCGCGGGCGGCGCCGCGTTCGTGGTCGGCCGCGAGCACGTCATCTGCCGAGTCCACCGGACGCTCTCCTACACCACCGACACGCCGGATTTCTGGCGCCGCGAGGGCCAGAAGTACCCGAGCCACTCCGGGCGGTTCACGGGGGAGCCCGCGTACTTCCGGCACGTGACCGAGTGCGCCCACAAGATCATGGAGGCGTCCGGGACGACTCCGAAGGAGTACCGGCACGTCGTCTTCCACCAGCCGAACGGGAAGTTCCCGCAGCGCGTGGGAAAGCAGCTCGGGTTCACGGACGAGCAGATGCGCTACGGGCTCGTGACGCCGTACATCGGGAACACCTACTCCGGAGCGGCGCTGATCGGCCTCGCGAACGTCCTCGACCACGCCGGGCCGAACGAGCGGATCCTGGTCGTCGGCTACGGTTCGGGCGCGGGCTCGGACGCCTTCGACCTCGAGACGACCGACGCGCTCGCCCAGTTCGACCGGTCCCACGGCCGCCCCGTGCAGTCGTACCTCGACCAGGGCGTCGAAATCCCCTACGCCGTCTACGCGAAATTCCGCGGCAAGATCCACATGGGAGGGAGCTAGGGATGCGGGAGGTCGGCATCCTGGGCGTCGGTCAGACGAAGTTCGGCGAATTGTGGGACCGTTCGTTCCGCGAGATCGGGATCGAGGCGGGGCTCGAGGCGCTCGTGGACGCGAAGCTCTCGTCGGCCGACCTGGAGGCGCTCTACCTCGGCAACATGGCCTCGGGGACGCTGATCAGCCAGGAGCACATCGCCCCGTTGATCCTCGACTACGCCGGGCTCGCCGGCCGCCACCTCCCGTCGATGCGGGTCGAGGGCGGAGGCGCCTCCGGCGCGCTCGCGCTCCACCAGGGGTACCTCGCGGTCGCGAGCGGGCTCTACGATTACGTCGTGGTCGGCGGGGCGGAGAAGCTGACGGACGTGCCGGACGCGACCGCGACCCAGATCACCGCCTCCACGGCCGACCACGAGTGGGAGGTCGTCTTCGGCGCGACCCTGCCGGCGCTGTGGGGCCTGATCGCGCGCCGCCACATGCACGACTACGGCACGACCCGCGAACAGATCGGCCAGGTCGCGGTGCAGGACCACGAGCACGGGTCGAAGAACCCGCTCGCGCACTACCGCAACAAGATCTCGCTCGCGCAGGTCCTCGACGCGGGACCGATCGCGGAGCCGCTCGGCGTGCTCGACTGTGCGCCGTTCTCGGACGGCGCGGCCGCGGTCGTGCTCGGCCCGATGGAGGAGGCGCGCCGACGCTCCGAGACGCCGATCCGGATCGCCGCGAGCCAGGTGGCGTGCGACTCGATGGCGCTCCAGCACCGCGCCGACCCGACGACGCTCGAGTCGACCAGCTCGGCCGCGCGCCGGGCGTTCCAGCAGGCGCGGCGGGCGCCGAAGGACGTCCAGGTCGCCGAGATCCACGACGCGTACACGATCGCGGCCCTCGTCTCGCTCGAGGACCTCGGGTTCGTCGAGAAGGGGAAGTCCGGTCCGGCGTTCGCCGCCGGTGAGTTCGCCCACGGCGGACGCGTGACGGTCAACCCGTCCGGCGGGCTCAAGGCCCAAGGGCGCCCGTTCGGCGCCGTCGGGGTCGCGCAGGTGGTCGAGCTGGTCCGGCAACTGCGCGGCGAGGCGAAGGAGCGGCAGGTGCCGAACGCGACGGTCGGGCTGGCGCAGGACGTCGGCGGGACGGGGGCGACGTCGGTCGTCCACCTCCTGGAGCGCGCGAACTAGGGGAGGGAACGATGTCGGTCGCACGATTCTGGCGCGAGACGCCGCGGCGGTACAATCTCGGCGGGTCGAAGTGCTCGGTCTGCGGGACGATCTACTTCCCGCCGAGGGCCGTCTGCCCGCAGTGCACGCACCACCGGCAGTCGATCGAGAAGATGCTGCCGTTCCAGCTCTCCGGCGAGGGGGAGGTCCTCTCCTACACGATCGTCCACGAAGCCGCGGAAGGGTTCGAGATGCAGGTGCCGTACGCGCTCGCGCTCGTGAAGACGGTCGAAGGTCCGGTCCTCACGGGCCAGGTCGTCGACATCGACCCGGCGACCTTGCGCATCGGCCAGCGGGTCCACGCGACGTTCCGCAAGCTCCGCGAGGAGGGGAAGGCCGGCGTGATCCACTACGGCTACAAGTTCGCCCCCGTCGAGGACGCGGACCCGCGGCCGCCGCCACGAACTCCCGCGGCGACGGCCCCCGCGACCGACGGCGCCCCGGGGGACCGGGCGGCGGCGTGACGAGCGGCGACCGCGCGGAGTCGCCCCCGCCCGACGAGGCGCCCCCGGCGGACGAGGAGTACGCGCGACGGTACGCCGAAGGGTACGGGGAGGGGCTCAGGAGCGCGCTCCGCGAGGTCCTCTCGCACACGACCCGCGGCCACACCGCGCAGGAGCTCCGGATCCTGGTCGAGAGCCGGCTCGCGCGGGTCGCGGAGGAGGTCGAGCTCAAGCGGCGAAGCCTCCTCGCGCCGCCGCGCCGACCGGCGTGGAACGCCCTCCTGCGGCACCCGGCCGCGACCGGTGCCCGGCCGTGGAACCCGCCGGTCCCCGGACCGACCCCGCCCCTCCTCGTTCCGGGGAAGAGCCTCCTCGTCCGCGAGGAGCGTCCGCGGCGCGCGCTCGAGCTCCTCGCGGAGCTCGCCGCCGACTACCCGCGGGTCGCGATCGTGTCGGCCCACCCGCCCGAGCTCGCCGGCGTCCCGCCCGAG
>JASHPZ010000063.1 GCA_030037815.1 Thermoplasmata archaeon
GTCCACCCGCGTGGGCTACGGCCCAGACCGGGCGGTCCCGGGCGCTCGCGAGCGGCGCCCGCTCCCCGGCGCCCGGCGCGACGACCTGACCTTCGTAGACGAGGTCCGCGGGCGGCTCCCCCCCAAAGGAGGCGCCTCGCTCGAGCAGGGGTACGACGTGCACCGTCGCACCGGCGGCGGCCCGGACCGCCCGCACGGTCGCGTCGGCGAGGCGCTCGACCGTCCCGTCGGGGGCGACCGAGGCGATGACGAGGCCGATGTACGCGAGCCGCCGGGCCCGGGCGGCCCGGCCGACGCGTTCCCCGACCTCCGGGGTCGCGTCCGCGGGGAGGTGGACGTGGCGGTCCCCCTGGAGGTCGCCCGCTTCCACGAGGCGCGCGAGCGGTCCGGCGCGGGCGAGGTCGATCTCGCCCCGGTCCTCGCGCAGTTCCGGGGGGATCCAGTGCAGCCCGAGCGCCCGGTAGACCTCCTCCTCGGTCGCGCCCGCGACCCGCTCTTCCCCGCGGAACACCCCGTACTCGTTCACCTTGAGGCCCGCGTCGCGGGCGAGAGAACGCAGTCGGACGTTGTGGTCCTTCGAACCGGTGAAGTACTGCAGCGCCGCGCCGAACGCGGCGGGCTCGACGACCCGCAGGTCGACCTGGAGGCCGGACCGGAGGACGACCGTCTCCTTGGTCGGCCCGCGCATCCGCACCGCGCCGATCTCGGGGAGCGCCGAGAAGCAGTCGAACACGCGCTCGGGCTCGCCCGACGTGACCAGGAGGTCGAGGTCGCCGACCGTCTCGCGGCCGCGGCGGAAGCTCCCCGCGACCTCGACCCGGTCGGCCGGGCTCCCGCGGCGGAGCGCGGCGACGAGGCCGCGGGCGATCGGAAGGGCGGAGTCGATCGGCATGCGGACTCCGCTCGGGGTCGTCGGGGCCGCGCGCAGCGCCTCCCGGATCTGGCCGATCTTCCGGTCGCCGAACCCCTTCACGCCCGCGAGACGGCCCGCGTCGATCGCCGCGGCCAGCTCGGCCGGGCCCTCGATCCCGAGCTCGGTCCAGAACCGTCGGGCCGTCTTCGGTCCGAGGCCGGGGAGCCGCATGATCTCGACCACCCCGGGCGGGATCTCCTTCTCGAGCCGCGTGAGGTAGGGGACCTCGCCCGACCGGAGGTACTCGCCGATCTTCTCGGCGATCGCCTCGCCCACGCCCGGGATCGCCCGCAGTTCGTTCCGCTCGGCGTACCGCGCGATGTTCTCGGGGAGTCCCTCGAGCGACCGGGCCGCGCGGCGGTACGCCTCGGGCTTGAACCGCTCCCCCAGAACGTCCAGGAGGTCGGCGATCCGGCGGAACACCTCGGCGACCTCGGTGTTCGACGGCATCGGCGCCCGAGGGGCGCCGGGCCTTTGACGTTGGGGGCTACGGCTCGAGGCCGGCCCCGACGTCCAGCCAGAGCCGGTGCGCGATCGGGCGGAAACCGAGCTTCTCGTAGAGCCGGAGCGCCGGCGCGCGGTCGCGCCGGACGTAGAGCCCGATCGGCGCGCCCGCCGCCTCGGCCTCGCGGACCACGGCCGCGGTGACACGGGCGCCCCAGCCCCGTCCGCGGGCGGCCGGCGCGGTGTAGACTCCTCCGAGGAGCCAGCCGCGGTCGAGCCGGACCTGTGCGTGGGCCGCCGCGACGATCTCCTCGCCCTCGAAGCCGGCCCAGACCGGCTCCCGGTCCGGGTCGAGCTCCGGGTAGCCGACGGCCGCCGGGTCCGATTGTCGCTGCGCCCACTGCCACAGGTTCGACCGGTCCGCGCCCGACAGCCGACGGACTCCGGTCGCTTCGGGCAGCGACCCCTGGGCCTTTCGGGCCAACAGGTCGATCGGGTACGACCGGGCCTCGCCCCGCGCCGCCTCGACGAGCGGACGGACCTCGGGCGGGACGATGGCGACGAACGGTCGCGGAGGGAGACCTCCGACCAGCGTGTCGGCGGCCGGGGCGTCGCCGTACCAGTGGACGACCACCCGCGGGGGGCGCCCGAGCCAGATCAGGAGGTACCCCTCGGTCGCCTCCTGGCGGACGGCGGAGGCGACGCGGATCGACTCGGGGGACCGGTCGAGGTCCCAGAGGGCGAGGGCGTGGACGAACGGCTCGGCGCGGGACCGCGCCTCGAGCCAGCGTCGATCGATCGTCGGTCGGAGCTCCCACGTCGCTCCGGTCATGCCCCCGGAAGGCCGGAGGGATAGTTACGCCCCGCGTCCGCGCCCCGAGCAACGTAAAGACGACGGCCCCGTTTCCGGGTCGTGCGCGCGCACCGCCCGACGCCTGAGTTCCCCGCGCACCTGAACACGCTCTATGCGCAGTTCCCGTTCGACCGCTCGCTCGCCGACGACCCGATCTCCGCCGTACGGCCGCTCGTCCACGACACGCAGAGCGCCGAGGTCGCCGGAGTGTTCGCCGCCACGCTCGCGATCGGCAACACCACCGCCATCCGCGGGGCGATTGGGCGGCTCGCCGCCGCGGCGGACGGGGACGTTCGCCGGCTCGTCGACCCGTCGTGGGCGCCGGAGCGACGCCGACGATTGGTCGGGTTCCGGCACCGCTGGATCCGCGGCGACCAGCTCGACCACCTCGCGGCGGTGCTGACCGAGTACTACCGGCACCACGCGAGCCTCGAAGAGGCGTTCGTGGAGGGATTCGAGCGGGACGGGTTCGCCGGGGGTCTCGACGCCCTCGCGCGCGTGCTCCGCGGGGAGGGCCGGCGGGCCTCCCGCGCCCCGGCGGGGTACCGGGCGTTGTTCCCCAGCCCGCGCGACCGCGCGGCGAGTCCGTGCAAGCGCCTCACCCTCTTCGTCCGATGGATGGTGCGGGACCGGTTCCCCGACCTGGGCGTGTGGACCGAGGTACCGACGGGCGCGCTCAAGGTCCCGCTCGACCAGCACGTCTTCTGGATCGCCTACCACCTCGGACTGACCGAGCGCCGGACGCGGTCGTGGTCGGCGGTCGAGGAGGTCAGCGAGGCGCTCCGCCGGATCGACCCGCTCGACCCGACGCGGTTCGACTTCGTCCTGTGCCACACCGGCATCTCGGGCGACTGCCCGAAGCGCCGAGACCTGAGCGTCTGCGGTCCCTGTTCGGTCCGGCCCGACTGCCGCCTCTGGCACGGCCGGGGGCTCGCGCAATGACCGGGTCGGTGCTCCCGATTGACGCGGGACTCCTCGCCCGGTTCCGGGACGCCGGCACGCAGATCGCCTGGCGCCCGGCCCCCGCCGCGCCGCGCTCCGCGCGGGGGCGGTCGGCCCGGGTCGCGCACCTCCACGACGAGGAGGCCCGGGTCGAGACATGGGGCCGCCCCCCGAAGGGTGGGATCGCGGCGGACTCGGGCCCGGTCGGGGCGCTCGTCCTGCTCCTCGAAGCCGACCGACGCGGGGCGCTGCCCGCGCTCGGCGCGCGGGAGGCCGGCGGGTCGCCGGCGTTCGCCGCGGGGGCGCTCGTCGCCGGCTGGGGCGGGGAGGTCGTCCCGCACGACACGGTGCCCGAACTCCGCGACCTGGTCGAGCTCGCGCGCTACGCCCTCCGGTGAGCCCCATACCCGGAATTTGTTCAGTTTGCTAACCCTTCACTCGCCGCATTGTTAAATAGACTAAGTAAATCGCCCGTCGCCATGCAGACCGCGCTCGTGCGCTCGTCCCCGTCCGGTCGCACCGACCTGTGCGACGAGATCCAGAACGCGCAGCGGGCGATGCTCCGGCACCTCGTGCCCGAGATGGCCCGCCAGGGCCTCACCGCCCACCAGTTCTGGCCGCTCTACTACCTCGGGCGCGGCGGCGAGACGTTCCCGAGCCAGCTCGCCCGGCGCCTCGGCGTCACCGCCCCGGCGTGCACGACCGTCGTCGACCAACTGGTCGCGGACGGCTTCGTCCTCCGCGGGCCGGCCGCCGACGACCGGCGCCGGGTCGTCCTCACGATCACCCCGAAGGGGCGCCGGGCGCTCGAGAAGGTCTGGCACCCGATCGAGGGACGGATCCGCTCCGCGGTCGCGGACCTCCCGTCCGACGAGGTCGCGGTCGCGGCGCGGCTGCTCCGCACGATCGCGGACCGGCTCCGGTCCGACGCGGCGACCGGATCGACGGAGGCCGCCCGATGAACGGCGCGAGCCCGCTGACGACCGCCGCCGGGACGCCGTACGACCCGCGCGCGGCGCGGAACATCCTCCTCGTCCTCGCGGGGATGGCGCTGATGGTCACCTACGTCGAGACGATGGTGCTCCCGTCGTTCAGCGCCTTCGAGACGTTCTTCAACGACCCGCCGGCGACCACGGTCGCCTGGATCATCTCCGCGTACCTGCTCGTCGGAACGGTCGCCACCCCGATCTTCGGCAAGCTCGGCGACAAGTACGGCAAGAAGCGGATGCTCGTCATCGTGATGGGCATCTACGCGGTCGCGGTCTCGCTCGCCGGGTTCTCCCCGAACATCGGCGCGGCGTTCGGCCTCTCCCGCGCGAACCAGATCTACGTGCTGATCGCGATCCGCGGCGTCCAGGGCCTCGGGATGGCGATGTTCCCGCTCGCCTTCGCGATGATCCCCGAGGTGTTCCCCGCGCGGCGCGTCGGCCAGGCGCAGGGGGCCGTCTCGGCGATGTTCGCGGGCGGCGCCGCCCTCGGCCTCGCCGGCGGGGGCTGGATCGCCGCGACGTACGGCTGGCAGCTCACCTACCACACGGTCATCCCGGTCGCGATCCTGCTCGCCGTCCTCGCGGCGTATCTGATCCGCGAGTCGCCGAACCTGTCGCCCCGCCCGATCGACATCCCCGGCATCACGAGCCTCGGCGCTGCCCTCGCGTTCCTGATGCTCGGGATCACCGAGGGCTCGGCGTGGGGCTGGACGAGCTTCGGCGCGGGGTCGCTGTTCGGCCTTCCGTGGGGCGTCCCCGAGTTCTTCCTGCTCGCGGCGCTCGCCGCCGTCTTCTTCCTCCTCTGGGAGCCGCGCGCGAAGTTCCCGGTCGTCTCGTTCACGGCGCTCAAGGAGCGGAACATCTGGGTGTCGAACGTCAACGGCGTCCTGGTCGGGCTCGTGATGTTCGTCACGTTCGTCGCGACCACCTACCTCGCCGAGCTCCCGGTCGCGCCGGGGTTCAACCTGTCGCCGTTCCAGTACGGCCTGGTCGCCCTCCCGGCGGCCCTCGGGATGCTCGCGTTCGGCCTCCCGATCGGGCGGACCGTCTCGAAGCTCGGCCCGAAGCCGGTGATGCTGATCGGCTTCGCCGCCATCGGGCTCGCGTCGTTCGTCCTGCTGTTCGAGCACGGCGCGGTGATCGACGTGCTGTTGCTGATGATCCCGATGCTGGTCGGCAACGTCGCGGTCCTGATCGCGATGTCGAACGTCATCGTCCTGTCGGCGGACCGCCGCGACCTCGGGGTCCAGACCGGGATGAACCAGACGTTCCGGAACCTGGGGAGCGCGATCGGCCCGGTCCTCGTGACGTCGATCCTGCTCTCCTACACGCACCTCGTGCCCGTCGGGCCGCCGCCGGTCCCGGAGCAGGCGTTCCCGACCGACGTCGGGTTCGTCGTGCTGTTCGGGCTGACCGCGGCGTTCGCGGTCGCGGGGTTCCTGTTCACCCTCGGGCTGCGGAACTTCCGCTTCACCGAGGCGGGGACCCGGACCGAGGCGCCGGTCGGCGCGGAGGACGGGGCGACGGCGTCCGCCGAGACCCCGCTCTCCGCGGCCCCGCTCGACCGCTAGCCGCTCACGAGCAGCCGCTGGTCGAGCCGCAGACGGTGCAGGCGTAGCAGGTCCCGGAACGGACCATGATCCCGCCGCACTGCGCGCACGACGGCGCATCCTCGGAGGTGCCGCCGGGCGCGGGCGCGTCGAACGCATCGAGCGCGCGCGTCTCGAACTTCACCGTCTGGGTGGTCGCGGCCGGCTTCGCGGGGGCGGGCGCCGGCGCGTGGCCGTTCCCGTTCGCCTCGGCCGGGCCCTCGAGCCCGATCGACCGCCGCTCCTCCTCGGAGAGGAACTCGTTCGCGAGCCACCGCGCGACGTAGTCGGGGATCGACTTCGCGAACCGGATCTTCGGGTTGTTGGTCGCGCCCGCCGGCTCGAACCGGAGGTGGGCGAGCTTCCGCACGAGGTCCTTGAGCGGCACCCCGTGCTGGAGCGCCATCGACATCGAGATCCCGAGCGAGTCCATCAGTCCGTTGACGGTCGAGCCTTCCTTCGTGACGCGGAAGAACAGCTCGCCCGGTCGGCCGTCGGGGTAGAGGCCGACCGTGACGTAGCCGTCGTGCCCGCCGACCGAGAAGTGGTGCGTGATCGCCTTCCGCTCGTCGGGCAGTTTCTCGCGGGCCGGACCGCGCGCGCCCGTCGGGGCGCCCGCCCGTCCCTTCCCCGTCTCGAACGGCTGGGAGGCCTTGCAGCCGTCCCGGTAGAGCGCGACCGACTTGATGCCGAGGCGCCACGCCTCGAGGTAGATCTTCTCGATGTCCTCGACGGTCGCCTCGTTCGGGAGGTTGATCGTCTTCGACGCGCCGCCCGAGAGGAACGGCTGGACCGCGCCGAGCATCTTCAAGTGCCCCATCGGCGCGATCGTCCGCGAGCCGCCCGCGGGGGCGAGCGCGCAGTCGAAGACGGGGAGGTCCTCGGACTCGAGGCCGGGCGCGCCCTCGATGGTGCCGACCTTCTCGATGTGCTCGGTGACCTTCTGGATCTCCTCGGGGACGTAGCCGAGCGCCGACAGCCCGTCCGGGACGGTGCGGTTCACCATCCGGAGGATCCCGCCCCCGACCAGGTTCTTCACCTTCACGAGGGAGAGCTCGGGCTCGAGACCGAGCGTGTCGCAGCCCATCAGGAGGCCGATCGTCCCGGTCGGCGCGATGACCGAGATCTGGCCGTTGCGGTACCCCCACAGCTCGCCCGCCTTCTCCGTGTCGTGCCAGCGGTCGACCGCGGCGTGGACGAACGCGGTGAGGCGAGGGTCGTTGACGGGGATCCGTTCGGCGGCCTTCGCGTGCTTGCCCATCACGCGGAGCATCGGCGCGCGGTTCTTCTCGAACCCCGCGAACGGGCCCATCCGCTTCGCGACCTCGCTCGACATGTGGTACCCCTCCGCCGACAGGAAGGCGGAGACGGCGCCCGCGAGCGTGCGGCCGGCGTCGGAGTCGTAGGCGAGCCCGTAGTGCATCAGGAGCGAGCCCAAGTTCGCGTAGCCGAGGCCGAGCGGCCGGTAGTCGTGCGAGTTCTGCGCGATCGGCGCGGTCGGGTAGCTGGACGCGTCCACGACGATCTCCATCGCGAGGATCATCGTGCGGACGGCCTGGCGGAACAGTTCGACGTCGAACAGTCCCTTCCCGTCCAGGAACTTCATCAGGTTAATCGACGCGAGGTTGCACGCCGAGTCGTCGAGGTAGAGGTACTCGGAGCACGGGTTGGAGGCGTTGATCCGTCCCGAGTTCGGCGACGTGTGCCAATCGTTCGTGATGTCGTCGAACTGGACGCCCGGGTCGCCGCACCGCCACGCCGCGTAGGCCAGCTTCCGCCAGAGGTCGCGCGCCTTGTACGTCGCGGCGACCGCGTGGTCGGTCCGGTTGGTCGTCTTCCAGTCGCCGTCGCGGATGACGGCCTCCATGAACGCGTCCGGGATCCGCACCGAGTGGTTGGCGTTCTGGTAGGCGATCGACGCGTAGGCGGAGTCCGGGTCCGTCCCGTCGAAGTTGGACGAGTACCCCTCGCGGATCAGCGCGAGCGCCTTGTCCTCCTCCTTCACCTTGCAGTCGATGAAGTCGACGACGTCGGGGTGGTCCATGTTGAGGATCACCATCTTCGCCGCGCGGCGGGTCGTGCCGCCCGACTTGATGACACCCGCGAGCGCGTCGAACGCGCGCATGAACGACACCGGTCCGCTCGCGATGCCGCCGCCGGCGAGCCGCTCGTGGCTGCCGCGGAGGGCGGAGAGGTTCGTCCCGGTCCCGCTGCCGCCCTTGAACAGGCGGCCCTCGCTGGTCGCGAGCGCGAGGATCGAGTCCATGTCGTCCTGGATCGACTGGATGAAGCACGCCGAGCACTGGGGCGGCTCGCGGACCCCGACGTTGAACCAGACGGGGCTGTTGAACGCCGCCATCTGCTGGACCATCAGGTAGGAGAGGCTCTCCTCGAGGGTGGTCGCCTCGTCCGCGGTGTCGAGGTAGCCCAACTCGACGCCCTTCTGGGCGATGAAGTGGCAGACGCGGCGGATCATGCCGTCCACCGAGTTCTCGCGGCGGCCCTGGATGATGCGGAAGTACTTCGACGCGGCGATGTTGACGCTCGTCTCCGACCAGGTCGCCGGGGCGTGGATCCCCTTCTGCTCGAAGATCACCTTCCCCTCGGCGTTCTTGATCAGGGCGTCGTGGCTGCGCCACGGGACGGTGTCGAACGCGGTCTTGCCGCGCGGGACGAGGCGCGGGACGGGAATCGGTTCACGACCGATCCGGTTCGCCGGCCGCGGGGCCGGCTCCTCGGACGATGCGATGGTGCGTTTCTTTGCGGCCGCCATGTGCGGTTCGCTCCTCTAGTTGGGGGGGCGAGAG
The DNA here is from genome assembly GCA_030037815.1 of Thermoplasmata archaeon. GTDB lineage: Archaea > Thermoplasmatota > Thermoplasmata > Lutacidiplasmatales > UBA184 > Lutacidiplasma. The sequence continues at coordinate 8,538 of JASHPZ010000063.1, forward strand.
AGGTCGGCTCTCTCCGCACCTACCTCGCGTTCCGACCCCTATGCGACTCCCGGGCGGGCGCTGAAACAGCCTCGGAGAGAGGCCGTTCCTCGCCGGGATTGCGCAGGACAGGACGCGGGGGGTGTCGGGAAGAGCACCTCGAAAACCCTCCGGGGGGCGGCTACAGCGGCCCGGTATAAGTGCGTACGGTCGGTCCCACGACGAAATCCGCCCGGGCCGACGCGCGAAGACGTTCGTCGCGTTCCTCCGGGAAGAGAGTTCGCGATGCGGCGCGTCGGCGCGGAACTACGCCGGCGGGGGCGGCAGGATCCGCATCGTGCACGGCATCAGGACACTGCACTCGCCGCAGTAGAGTCCTTCCTCGGCGACCCAGAGGAAGGCGCCGCACCGCTCGCACTTGCGCGGGTCGTCCGTCTCGTTCCGGCAGACCATCGTACGCCCGGGGCGCGGACGGGCTCCGACTATTTCTCGGGTCGGTCGGACCGGAATCGAGTCTCGGAAAAAAAGGGAATGCGGGGGACCGTGTCGGTCCCCCGGAAAGAGTCGGCCCGTCTACGCGTTCTTCATCTTGGCGCGCGAGACGAACCCCTTCTTGTCCAGGAAGTACATGTAGCCGTCCTGGCGGGTGATCTTCTCGGTGCCGACGCGGCCCTTCTTTCCCGACTTGTTCAGCTTCGTCGGGGTCTTCCAGAGGTACCCGTCCTTGCCGAGGTAGTACAGGTATCCCTTCTCGCGCTTGATCTGCTCCTTTCCGACCTTCTCCGCCATGTTAGGCGACCTCGACCGGCGAGAAGGCGGGCGGTCCTATTTGAATGTACTGACGGAATCACGCCGAAGAAACCGATTTTCCCTGACGGTAAACGGCCGTCGGACGGACGTCGAAACGGTAACCGATCTCGGTCGCCGAACCGACCGGATACACCGCGAAGTCGGCGCTCCGGCCCACCGCGACCGTCCCCGCGCCCTCGAGGCCGGAGGCGTGCGCGGCGTTCACGGTCGCGGCGGTGATCGCCTCGGCGGGCGTCATCCGGCCGCCGTGCACCGCCTGCGCGAGGACGACCGGCATCGACTCGACCCAGGAGTTCGGCGAGCAGTCGGAGCCGAGCGCGACCGGCACGCCCGCGTCCACCATCTCGCGGGCCGGCGCGCGGCGCGCGCCGCCGAGGGCGAACGCGGTGACCGGGAGGAGGACCGCGGTAACGCCCGCGGCCGCGAGTCGTTCCCGATCGTCGGGCGCGGCGGCGAGGAGGTGGTCCGCGCTCTGGGCGCCGAGGCGCGCGGCGAGCCGGGCGCCCCCCGAGAGCACGAACTCGTCGGCGTGGACCTTCAGCCCGAGGCCGAGCCGCGCGGCCGCACGGAGGATCCGCTCCGACTGGCGCACCGTGAAGAAACCGGGCTCGCAGAAGACGTCGCAGAACCGGGCGAGGCCAGCGCGGGAGACGGCGGGGAGCGTCCGGCGGACGACCGCGTCGACGTACGCGTCGGGCCGCCCCCGGAACTCGGGCGCGACCGCATGGGCGCCGAGGTACGTCGGGACGAGCGGGAGTCCCGTCCGCCGGGCGAGGCGGGGGATGAGGCGGAGCAGGCGCAGCTCGCCCGCGTGGTCGAGCGCGTAGCCGCTCTTCACCTCGAGCGCGGTCGTACCGCTCGCGCGCATCGCGCGCACGCGGCGCGCTGCCGAGTCGAGCAGCTCGGCGTCCGTGGCGCTCCGGGTCGCGCGGACGGTCGCGTAGAGCCCACCGCCGCGCGCCGCGATCTCGGCGTAGCTCACGCCCGCGACCTTGAGCGGCAGCTCGAACGCGCGGTTGCCGGCGAAGAGGACGTGGGTGTGCGCGTCGACCCACCCCGGGAGGAGCACCCCGCCCGCCCCGTCGTGGACGCCGCCGCCCGCCCGCAGCCGGACGGCGGACCGGAGCGCCCGTTCGGCGCCGACCCAGGCGACCCGGCCCCGGTCGACGGCGACCGCCCCGCGGTCGACGATGGAGAGCTCCCGCATCGCGTCGCCGACCCGCGGCCGGGGTCCCTCGCGGAGCGTGACCACCTCGCGGAGGTTCCGCACCACGAGTTCGGCGCGGATCATGGCTGGTGGATCAGGTGGTCGAGGAGGTCGCGCGCGGCCCGCGAGCCGGGGAACACGACCTGCGCCTCCCCCTCGAGGGGCTCGAGCTCCTTGTACCGCGACGAGAAATGCGTGAGGAACAGGGCGCCCACCTCGGCGGCGTGCGCGCACTCGGCCGCCTGGCGGGCGGAGGAGTGGCCCCACTCGTTCGCTTCTTTGACGATCTCCTCCCCGACGGTCGCCTCGTGGATCAGGAGGGTCGCGCGCTGGGCGAGCTTGCGCACCTCCTCGGACGGGGCGGTGTCCCCCGAGTAGACGACCGACCGACCGGCCCGCGGGGGCCCCATCACGTCCGCCGGGTGGACCTCCGTGCCGTTCACGTGGACCGGGTGTCCCTCTTCGAGGCGAGCGAAGTCCTTCCCTTTGATCCCGAGCGCGCGGGCCCGCTCCCCGTCGAACCGCCCCCGCTTCGCCTCCTCCTCGATCCGGTAGGAGATCGCGGGGACCGGGTGCCGCGCCTCTGCGGTGGTGACCCGGTAGCCGTCCAGTTCGACCGTCTGCCCCGGCGCGAGCGCGTGCACCGTGAGCGGGAACCGCTGGGTGAAGTACCCCATCCGCAGCGCCCGTCCGACCATCTCCTCGGCGTCCGGCGGCCCGTAGATGTCGAGCGGCTCCGTCCGGTTGTTCAAGTTCATGCTCTGGACGAGCCCGGGCAGCCCGAGGAAGTGGTCGCCGTGGAAGTGCGTGAGGAAGATCCGGCGTACGCGCATGAACGAGGCGCTCGACTGGAAGAACTGCCGTTGGGTGCCCTCCCCGCAGTCGAGCAGGACGAGCTCGCGCTCCAGGTCGAGCGCGATCGCGCTCGCGGAGCGTTCCTTGGTCGGCCACGAGCCGGCCGTGCCGAGGAACGTCAGCCGCATCCGCGGGGCACCCGTCCGTCCGCACTAAAGGCCAACGCCGACCCGTGACCCCGCGGCCGCTCGGGGGCGGAGCGGGATATCTCTGGAGGGCAAAGCGGAAAAGGGGTGCCCGAGTTCGGCCGGACGATGGTGGACTGGGACCGCGTCGGCGAACTCCGGTCCAAAGGGTGGGACTGGGACGAGATCGCGGAGGACCCGAAGGTCGGGTTCCATCCCGACAGCAGCGCGGGCGACCCCGGACGGGCGCTCCGCGCGCTCTACCACCGGCAGCGCTCCCGACGGGACCGCCAGGGTCCGACGTCGCCGTCGCCCAAGAAGGTCGAGCAGGTGCGGGAGAAGCGGTGGACGCTCCTCCGAGTGCTCTACCTCCTCGTCCCGATCGTGGCGGTCTGGGCGGCCCTGGCCTACGTCGCTCCGTCGCCGGTCGGCCTCCTCCTCCCCGCCATCCCGTGGCTCGCCCTAGCCGCCGCCGTCCTCGCGATCCTGCTCATCTACTTCCTGCTCCGCGCCGACAAGCGCTGGACGAAGGTCTACCGGACGACGGTCGTCAGCGGCGTGGTGCTCGGGATCGTCGTCTCCGCGGGCATCGGCCTGGTCGCCGTCCTCGTGGTCGGGTGCCCGTACCTGCCGCCCGCGTCGACCCTCTCGTCGCAACCCGCACCGGGTTGGGCCGCCGGGACGATGAAGGCGTGGCAAGACAATGGGCTCCCCGTCGTGTACTTTTACGGGGCGACCTGGTGCCCCTACTGCTCGGCGAGCAGCTGGGCGATCTGGAAGGCCCTGACGGCGTTCGGTTCGGTGACGGGAAATAAGCCCGGCTACTCGTTCGGAAGCCCCGAGCCCTACCAGAACACCCCCGAGATGATCCTCGCCAACGCGCAGGTCTCGAGTAGTCACGTCACCTTCCAGGTGAACGAGTACGTGTACGGGAGCGACGGCGTTTTCCCGTCCACCTCGAACTGCTACCAGTCGGCCTACGTGACGGCCTACTCGGGCGGTTCGATCCCGTTCCTCGTCGTGAACGGGCAGTTCATCCATGCCGGTACCACGATCGTCGACCCGGCGAACCTGCAGCAGTGGGAAGGGAACGGGTGGTCCACCGTCTACGGTTCCGTCTACAACGAGACGGGGACCCCGTGGAGCTACATCGAGACGCAGGCGTGTTGGATCACGGCCTACATCCTCAAGGCGGCGGGAATGTCCACGGCGACCGGATTGAACCTTCGCTCCTCGGCCACCGTCTCGCAGGTGAACAGCGACCTCGCCCAGATCTCCTGACGCGATGAAAACCCGCAGCCTGCGTTCGTACGTCTACCTCACGGGCACGTTCGGTCTGCTCGTCGCGATCTACGCAGGGCTCGAGACGGTCTTCGCGGGACTCCGGTCGAGCTGCTCGATCAACTCCTACTTCTCCTGCAGCGCGGTGGACGCCAGCGGGAAGACCACCCTCTTCGGGATCCCGGACGCCGCCGTGGGCATCGCAGGGTTCGTCGCGATCCTCGTGGTCGCGGCGCTCGCCGAACGCAACTCGCGGGACCTCCGATTCCTCTACGCGCTCGCCGTGGTGACCACGCTCGGGGTCGCCACCGCGGGGTACTTCGCCTACGTGGAGGTGGCCGAGATCCACGCGCTGTGTCCGGTGTGTACTGCGGCGTACATCTTCAGCGTCCTGGTGTGGATCGGAGCCCTCGCGCTCACGGTGAAGGTACGCCGACGGCGCGAGCGGATCGGGCCCGCGCCGACGCCCGCGACGACCACCTAGAACGCGCACCGACGCCGGCCGGTTCCGGAGCGCGATTCCCTATCGGTGGACGGGGCGTTTCCGGGGGCGGGGACGGTTATATACCCGACCCAACTCGGCGCCGCGGGTTCATCGTATGCCGTCGGACTACGCCACGCTCGCAGCGGGAATCGCCATCGCCGGCGGACTCATCGGGACGGGCATGGCCCAATCCGGTATCGGCGCCGCGGGGATGGGGATCATCGCGGAAAAGCCCGAGAAGTTCGGTCAGGTGCTGTTCTTCTTCGTGATTCCCGAGACGCTCTGGATCATCGGGTTCGTGCTGGGGATCATCCTGCTGCTGGGGATCCTCTAGGCCCTCGGTCCGGTCGATGAGCCTCGAGAGCCTCGTCGACGAGATCCGCCGACGCGGCGAGGCGGAGCTCGCGGCCGCCCAGGCCGAGGAGACGAAGGCCGGCCAGGCGATCGGGGCCGAGCGGGACGCCCGGGTCGCCCAGGTCCGCGCGGACGCCGCGAAGGCGACCCAGGCCGAAGTCTCGCGTGAGCGCGCCCAGCGGATCGCGGGTGCGAAGCTCGAGGCCCGGAAGAAGCTCTACGAAGCGCGCGAGCACCGGCTCGAGCGCTCGGTGGACGCCACGCGGACGCTCCTCGCCGACTTCACGACCCGCTCG
>JASHPZ010000064.1 GCA_030037815.1 Thermoplasmata archaeon
GCGGAGCGCGTGCAGGTGTAATCTAGTGGTAGGATGTCAGCCCTCCAAGCTGACTACCCGGGTTCGAATCGTCGGGTCGTCGCGTCCCGTCGCGGATCTCCCGGCACCTGCATCGGTCCCCGTCGGCCCCGGGCCTCGGAGGCCTTAATCGCCGGCACGCCGATGCGCCGAGCGCGCTGAGGTAGCCTAGCCCGGTAAGGCGCCAGCCTTGAAAGCTGGTGGCGGCGACGCCACGGGAGTTCAAATCTCCCCCTCAGCGGCGTCCCGGCCGACCGTTCCGCCCGGCCCCGCCCCACCGATTATATCCCGCGCCCGGCTCCGACGCCTACCCGATGCCGGAGGCCGCTCTGACCACCCCACTGCTCGAGCAGTACGCCGCGGTCAAGTCGCAGTACCCCGGTCACCTCGTGCTCTTCCGGGTCGGAGATTTCTTCGAGACGTTCGGGGACGACGCGAAGCTCCTCGCCCGGGAGGTCGATGTCGTCCTCACGGCCCGGGCCCCGGATACGCGGGGCGAGCGGACCCCGATGGCCGGGGTGCCGCACCACGCCGTCGAGACGTACCTCGGCCGGCTCGTCCAGCGCGGCTACAAGGTCGCGCTGTGCGACCAGGTCGAGGACGCCCGGTTCGCGAAGGGGCTCGTGCGCCGCGAGGTGACGCGCGTCGTGACGCCGGGGACGGTCGTGGAAGACCGGATCCTCGGGGGTCCGGACAATAGCTTCCTCGCGGCGGTGACCCTCGGCGCCGACGGCGCCGGGGCGTACTCGGCCGTCGACGTGACGACGGGCGAGTGGTACCACGGCGCCACCGACGGCCCGGGCGTCGAGGGGGCGGTCGCCGCCCTCGCGCCGTTCCAGCCCCGCGAAGTCCTCTGGGCGGCCGCCGGTGCGGAGGCAGCGCGTCGGTTGGCGGCCGCACTCCGGCACGAGTTCCCGCGGGCGCGCCTCGAAGCGGCGCCGCCGCCGCTCGCGGACGGGGAGCTCCCCGCCGCCTTCGAGCCCGCCGCCGAGCCGTTGTCGGCCGAGACGGACCGGCGGCTGGCCGCCTACGTGCGCGCGACCCAGCCGCGACTCCTCCCGCATCTCGCGGCGCGTCGCGAGTCGGCCGTCCGACGGCTCGTCCTCGACCCGAAGACCCTTCGCCACCTCGAGATCGTCCGCCCGATGAACCCCGACGACCCGAAGGGGGCGACCCTGCTCTCGGCGTGGGACGAGACGGTCACCGCGTCCGGTCGGCGCACGCTCGCGTTCTGGCTCGCCAACCCGCTGGCCGACCCGGCGGCGGTCGAGTCCCGATTGGACGCGGTCGCCTGGCTGGTCGACCAGGGCGCCGGTCTGGACGAACTCCGCGGGCGGATCCACGGGGTCGCGGACCTGGCACGCATCGCGACGCGGGTGGCGGGACGTCGCGTCCGGCCGCCGGAGTTGGGGGCGCTGCGGGCGGGCGTCGAGCGGCTCGGCCTCGTCGCGGCCGAGTTGCGGCGCTCGCCCCCGCCGCCGCTGCTGGGCGAAGTGGTCGCCCGGTTGGAACCACCGGGGGCGCTCCGCGAGCTCTTGTCGACCAGCCTCGTCGACGTGTTGCCGGCGACCGAGGACGCGGGGCCGGTGTTCCGGACCGGACACGACCCCGACGTCGACCGCCAGCGGACGGTCGAGACGCTCGCGCTCGGCGAACTGGAGGAGCTCGAGCGCCGGGAACAGGCGGCGTCCGGGATCCGCACGCTCAAGGTCGGATACAACCAGGTGTTCGGCTACTACTTCGAGGTCACCCGGCCGAACCTCGCCCGCGTGCCCCCGCATTTCCGGCGCCGGCAGACCGTGGCCCAGGCCGAGCGGTTCACGTCGGACGCGCTCGAGGACGTCGAGCGGCGGATCCTCGAGGCGCGCGAGGCGCTGCGGCTCTCCGAGGCGGCGCGGTGGGAACGGTTCCTCGCGGCGGTCGACGCCTACGTCGGCGTCGTCCACCGCGTCGCGCGCGCCTTGGGGGAGCTCGACGCGTTGGCGACGTTCGCCCACTTGGCCGCGAGTCGCGGGTACGTCCGGCCGACCGTGGACGCGTCGGACCACCTGGTCGCGCGGGACCTCCGCCACCCGACGCTCGAGCGGAGCCTCGGCGCCGAGTTCGTCCCGAACGACGTCGAGCTCGACGGCACGGGGTCCCGCCTGCTCGTACTGACCGGACCGAACATGTCCGGGAAGTCGACGTACATGCGCGCGGTCGGGCTCCTGGTCGTCCTCGCCCAGGCGGGCTCCTACGTGCCCGCCCGTTTCGCGCGGGTCGGGGTCGTCTCGCACCTGTTCACCCGGATGGGGTTCACGGACGAGATCGGGCGCGGGAAGTCGAGCTTCATGGTCGAGATGTCCGAGGTCGCGGAGATCCTCCGGGTCGCGGACGCCCGGTCGCTGGTCCTCTTGGACGAGGTCGGGCGCGGAACGAGCACGTTCGACGGGCTCGCGATCGCCTGGGCGACGCTCCGCCACCTCCACGACACGACGCGGGCGCGGGCGATGCTCGCCACCCACTACCACCAGCTGACGGAGCTCGTCAGCGGCCTCTCGGGGGCCCGGAACGCCCACCTCGCCGCGCTCGAGGGACCGGACGGGATCGTCTTCCTCCACCGGCTCGTCCCCGGCAGCACCGACCGCAGCTACGGCATCCACGTGGCGAAGCTGGCCGGCGTGCCGGAGCCGGTGCTGCGGGAGGCGGAGCGGCTCCTGCGGGAGCTCGAGGCGCGGGGCGTCGGCCTGCCCCCGCCGACGCGCCGCCGGGCGAAGAGCCCGAAATACACCCAGGCGATCCTCCTCGCGGACGGCGCGGCCGACGCGCTCGTGGAGGAGCTCCGGTCGCTGGACGTGGACGCCCTCTCGCCGGCGGAAGCGCACGCCAAACTGACGTCGCTCGGGCGACGGGCCCGCCGCCGGTCGGAGGAGCCTCCGTGAGCGACGCGGCACCGGTCCGACGGCCGATCCGGCGGCTCGCCGCCGGAACGGTCGAGCGGATCGCGGCGGGGGAGGTCGTCGAGCGGCCGGGTTCGGTCGTCAAGGAGCTGCTCGAGAACAGCCTCGACGCCGGAGCGACCCGGGTCACCGTGCGCGTCGAGAACGGCGGGCTCGACCGGATCGAGGTCGAGGACGATGGGAACGGGATCCCGGCGGAGGAGCTCGCGCTCGCGGTCGAGCGCCACGCGACCAGCAAGCTCGACCCGGACGGCCCGATCGAGCGGATCGCCTCGCTCGGTTTCCGCGGCGAGGCGCTGGCCGCGGTCGCGACCGTCTCCCGGCTCCGCCTCGTCTCGCGACCCCCGGACCGCGAGGTCGCCGCCGGCGTCTCCGTCGTCGGCGGCGCCCTGGTCGGGCGGTTCGAAGCGCCCCGGGCGCCGGGCACGACCGTCGAGGTCGAAGGCCTGTTCTTCAACACGCCGGCGCGTCAGAAGTTCCTGAAGAGCCCCGCGTCCGAGCTCGTCGACGTCGTCCAGACGGTCGAGCGGATGTACCTCGCCCGGCCGTCGGTATCGTTCCGGGTCGAGTCCGAGGGCCGGGAGGTCGCGATCTATCCGGCGGCCCGGTCGGTCGGGGACGCCGCCGCGCGGGTGCTCGGGCCCGAGCTGCGGTCGGCGTTCGTCCCGGTGAGCGCGGAACTCCCGGGCGGTCGACTGTTCGGCGCCGTCGGACTCCCCTCCGCGACGGCGGCGAGCGCCCGCGGGATCTTCTTCGCGGTCAACGGGCGGCCGATCCAATCCCGACCGCTCGCCCAGGCGGTGCGGATCGCCTACGAGGACCGGATCCCGAAGAGCCGCTTCCCGCTGGCCGTCCTGCACCTCGAGATCGCCGACGACCGGCTCGACGTGAACGTCCACCCGACGAAGCGCGAGGTCCGGTTCGTGCGGGAGCGGGACGTCGCCGACGCGGTGCGCCACGGGGTCCGGAGCGCGCTCGTCGCGTCGCCCGGTCTCACCGGCGCGCGCGACCCGGCGCCCGCGGCCGACGCCCCCCTGATCGCGTTCGCCCCCGCGGCGGGCCCCGGGCCGGGGCCCCCGGTCGCGGTCGGAGCGACGGGGCAGCGCACGCTGGACGGGGAATCGGGCGCTCCTCCGCGGGCGGTGGAGTCGCGCGGGGTCCACCCGCGCCTCGACCTCCTCGGTTGCCTGGACGCGCTCTACTGGGTCGCGACGTCCGACGACGGATTCGTGCTGATCGACCAGCACGCGGCGAGCGAGCGCGTCGTCTTCGAACGCCTGCGCCGGGAAGGCGTGCTCGCCCGGCAGACGCTGGTCGAACCGGTCCTGGTCGAGCTGACCGGGAGCCAGCGCGCCGCGCTCACGGAGCACGCCGACGACGTTCGGGCGGCCGGGTTCGAGGTCGAGGCGTTCGGGCCGGCGACCCATCGCGTACGGTCCGTCCCGTCGTACCGCGGCCGCCGCGCCGGCGCGGAGGCCCTCGGCGAGCTCCTCGGCGAGCTCGCGTCCGGGGGACGGCCGACGCTCCCCGACGGGCTCGAAGCGCGACGGGCCGCGACGATCGCGTGCCACGCGGCGATCCGCGCCGGGGACCTGGTCGCGCGGGACACGATGGTGCGCGTGCTCGAGGAATTGTACGCGCTGCCGGACAACGCGTACGCCTGCCCGCACGGCCGCCCGATCCTCGTCCGGTTCCCGCGCGCGCGGCTCGACCGCTTCTTCCTCCGGAGCGGCCCGTGACCGCCGCGCCGCCCCGGCGCACCCCGGAGCGAGCGGTCGTCGAAGCGGCCGCCCGCCACCTCGCGGCGGCCGGCTACCGCGTCTACGTTGACCCGGACGGGACCGACTACTTCGACCTGGTCGCGCGGCGGGGCGACGAGGTCGGGCTGGTCGAGGCGAAGGTCGGCGACCGGCGGAAGGTCCTGCGCCAGGCGGTCCGCCGTCGCGCGTGGGGGGACTGGTGCGCGGTCGTGCTCACGCCGGAGCGCGCGGCGCGGAAGCTCGAGAGCGCGACCGCCACGGGGCGGCTCTCGGCGGTCGGCGTCTGGACGACGGCGGAGGACACGGTGCGGGTGCTCCGTCCGGCCCGCCCGTGGGGGGCGGACGCCGCGACCGACCCGTTCGGCCCGCTCAAGCGCCGGTTCCGCGCGGTCTTGGACGCGGTCGACCGCGGCGAGCTCCCGAGCGGCGTGGCGTGGGACGGTCTCCTCGGCGAGGTCCGCCGGGCCTCGGGGGGCCGGTGGTTCTCGGAGTGGCGCCTCGATGAGCTCGCGGACGGGTCGGACTAGTTCCGACGCCCGACGCGGAGTTCGCGCACCCGGGCCGCCACCGCGTCCGGGTCGAACGCGGCGGCGTACTTCCGGCCCGCGTCCGCGAGCGACCGGCGGACCCCCGGGTCGGCGACGAGCTCCGCGAGCGCGGAGGCGAGGTCGGCGGGATCGTCGGAGTCGACCCGGCGCACCGCACCCTCGGAGCCGTCGGGGAGGCGGACCTCGGGCAGCGTGAGCGCCGCCACCCCGGCCCGCTGGGCGAGCACGACGCCGGGGTCGAACCCGCGCGTCCGCGGCGCGAACACCGCGACGTCCGCCGCGGCGAGCGCGCGGGCGAACGTCGCCCCGTCGCGCTCGGGCGTCGCGAGGAGGC
>JASHPZ010000065.1 GCA_030037815.1 Thermoplasmata archaeon
GCGCGGGCGCGCGGCCGTCCGGCCGCGGCGCGGCCGGCGCGCGCTCCGGGCCCGGCGACTCCGGCGCCGGGTCCGCGAACGCGACGTGGGTGACGGGGGGCGGCGCCGACTCGAGCGAGAACTCGCACGCGGGGCAGACCCGCGAGTCGGGGGCGACCGTCGCCCCGCAGTTGGGGCAGAGCGTGTGGGAACCTTCCATCGGGCCTCGGCAGTACGGATGCAGGGGGTGAGATTTGAACTCACGAACTCCTACGAGACCAGGACCTCAACCTGGCGCCTTTGACCAAGCTGGGCCACCCCTGCACGACCCGTCGCGCGTACGGGGCCCCGCCGATAACCTTTGCGAACACGCGTGGACTCTCGAGAGATAACGTCGGCTCCCCCGAAAAAAGCCTTCTATGAGGAGGCGGTGGCCCGCGGGCCATGGAAGGCCGTCCGAACCCCGGCGCGACCGTGTTCATCGGTCAGAAGCCGACCATGACGTACGTCTTCCAGGTCGTCAGCGAACTCAACTCGGGCGCGGGCCCCGTGGTCGTGAAGGCGCGGGGGAACGCGATCGGCAAGGCCGTGGACGTGGTCGAGGTCGTCCGGCGCCGCTTCCTCGAGGGGCAGGTCGCCGTCGGGTCGATCGCGATTGGGACGGAGCGGCTGACGAACCGCGACGGGCGGGACGCGAACGTCTCGTCGATCGCGATCCCGCTCACGCGGACCGGCCCGGCCCCGGCGGCCGCGGGGCCGGCCGCGGCGGCGGCGCCGCCTGGATGACCCAGGTCCCGGCCCAGACGTCCCCGACCCGCTGGCGTTCGGGAGAGAGCGCGATCGTCAGGGCGCCGATGGCGCCGAGCAGCGCGATCCCTCCGATGACGAAGCCCGCGACCCCGATCGCGGAGAGCACCCCACCCGGGAGAACGAACCCTCCGAGCACCGCCCCCCCCGAAACGCCCGCCTTGGTCGAGAACGCGACCCCGATCGCGAGGCCGAGCACGAGGATCGTGAGGATCGGGAGGTTCGGGGCGGTGCGCACGAGCGCGGCGAGCCCCCCGGGTCGCCCGAGCGAACGGTCCCGGACGGCCAATCGGAACAGCCGCTTGCCGACGGTCGTCCCGTAGTAGGCCTGGCCGACGACGAAGTAGAGAAACCCGAGGCTGATCAAGAGGTAGACCGCCGCGTTGAACGAGACGGAGCCGAGCAGGCCGACCAGGTCGTCCGGGCTCGTGACGGCGAGGAGCGTCAGCGGCACCGCGGCGACCGCGGTGACCAGCGCGAGGTCGACCGCGAACGCGGCGACCCGCGGACCGAGCGGCGCGTAGCGCCGGGCGCCGAGGTCCCGCCCGACGACGACCAGGAACCGCGCGGTGAGCCACGCCCGGAACCCCTCCTTCGGGTCCGACGTTCCCGTCCGGGCGAGCGCGTCGAGGTTCGCCTGGTCGCTGACCACCCAGCCGGGCACGGGCAGCCCCTCCCACGGCCGGTCGTCCGGGGCGGGCGTCGCCCCTAGGAGGCGTCGCGCCTGGGCGGCGGCCTCGTGGGTGGCGAGGGACGAGTCCCGCAGCGAGAGGTCCAATTGGCCGGCGACGCCCTCGCGGAAGGCCCGTCCGAGGCGGCCGATCGGGGTCGGGGTCGGCTCCGCGACCCGAGGGTCGACGGGGTCGAACCCGCGCCCGGCGAGCGTGTGGCCGAGGTACGCGCCCGCGAGCGCCATCAGTCCCGAGAGGTAGACGAGGTCCGAAACGCCCGCGCCGCCGATGGTGTAGAGCGCGGCGGGCCCGCCGTTATAGAGCGGCGGCTGGCGCAGGAGGTCCGCGCCGAGCAGCACCCCGAACGTCCCGGTGAGGAAGGCGGCGGGGAGGGCGAACGCCTCGCGCCCCGGGAACACGCGGGGCGCGAGCGCGGCCGCAACGAACCCGACCCCGAGGGGCGGGATGAGGTAGTACGGGAACGACTCGGTGATCCCGACGCCGACGATCGCGGCCGTGCCGGCGAACGTCAAGACGAGGACGCCCGCCGTCAGGCCGCCCAGGTAGAGCAGGATCGGCGCCCCCGGCGCGGAGGAACGGAGGGTCACGACGGCGAGCGCGGCCATCGCGACCAGCGCTCCGAGCAGCACGAGCACGGTCGCGGCGTTCGCGGGGCCGATCCCGAACGCGCGGCCGACCGCGGTGACGGCGGCGGCCGAGAACGGGAGGACGATGAGGAGGAGCCCTGCGCCCATCGCGCCCAGGAAGAGGAGGTAGGCGGTCGCCGACCGACCGCGCGGCGGCGCGTACCGTCCGAGCGCGTAGAGGCCGACGAAGATCGGAAAGAGCGCCCCGGCGAAGCTGACCGCGACCCAGTCGTTCCCGACCGGCACGAACGGCAGGATCGCGAGCGACGCGAGGAGGCCCCCGGGGAGCAGGAGCCAGAACGCCTTGCGCCCGAGACCCACGCTCTCCGCGAACGCGGGGTGCTCCCAGGCGACCAGGTACAGGAGCGCCCAGAGGAGGGCCGGCAGGGCGAACGCGCTCGCGTTGCCGGCGATGTCGAGCGTAAGCTCCACCGGGTCGACCACGGTCGGACGCGCCGACGCCGGCGCCGCCGGTCCGAGCCCGGGGCTCACCTAAACGTTTTGTCGGAGGTTTTTCCTCCGTCCGCCGATGGCCCCCGACCGCGTCGAGAAGGACTCGCTCGGACCGCGCGACGTGCCCGAGACGGCCTACTGGGGGATCCAGTCGCTGCGCGCCCACGAGAACTTCCCGGTGAGCGGGCTGCGGTCATCGCCGCACCTCGTCCGCGCCTACGCGCTCCTGAAGCTCGCGTGCGTGCGCGCGAACGTCGCGCTCGGCGGGCTGGACGCCGAGCGGGGCACCGCGCTCGCGCAGGCCGCGGAGGAGATGGCGGCCGGTCGGTTCGCGGCGGAGTTCGTCGTCGACGTCTTCCAGGCCGGCGCGGGCACGTCGTTCCACATGAACGTGAACGAGGTGCTGACGAACCGGGCGCTCGAGTTGATGGGCAAGCCCCGGGGGGACTACGCCACACTCAGCCCGAACGACCACGTGAACCGCGGGCAGTCGACCAACGACACGTACCCGTCGGCCGCACAGGTCGCGACGTTGTTCGCGCTCGCGGAGGTGCGGGTTGCCGTCGGCGGGCTCGCCGCCCGCCTGCGCGCCAAGGGCGAGGAGTTCGCCCGCGTTCCGAAATCCGGCCGCACCCATCTCAAGGACGCGATGCCGGTCACGCTCGGCGCCGAGTTCTCGGCGTATGCGTCCAGCTTGGAGCACGTCGTCGAAATGCTCGCGCCCGTCGAGCGCGCGCTCGCCGAAGTCCCGCTGGGCGGGAGCGCCGTCGGGAGCGGGGTGAACTCGGTACCGGGATTCCGCCGGAAGGCGGTGGAGGGACTCGCGGAGCTCGCGAAGCTGCCGCTCACGGTCGCCCGCGACCCGTTCGAGACGATGCAGAGCCGCTGGCCGTTGGGCGCGGCCTCGGCGTGGCTGCGGACGCTCGCCCTCGAGCTCCTCCGGATCTCGAACGACCTTCGCCTCCTCTCGAGCGGTCCCGCGACGGGGTTCGACGAGATCCGCCTCCCCGAGATCCAGCCGGGTTCGTCCATCATGCCCGCGAAGGTGAACCCGTCCGCGGCGGAATGCCTCGGGATGGTCGCGTTCCACGTGGTGGGGGCCGACGCGGCGACCGCCTACGCCGTGCAGGCGGGCCAGCTCGAGATCAACGTGATGATGCCGCTCGCCGCGTACGAGGTGCTGTTCTCGGCGCAGATCCTCGCGAGCTACCTACCCGTCTTCGCACGCACGTGCGTCGACGGCATCACCGCGAACGCCCCCCGGCTCGAGAAATTCCTGATCGAGTCGGCCGCGGTCGCGACCGTGCTCACCCCGCGCCTGGGCTACCTCAAGGTCGCCGAGCTGCTCCACGAGGCGGAGCGGACCCACCGGCCGATCCAGGAACTCTTGGTCGCCCACGGCCTCCTGACCGCCGGCGAGGTCGAAGAGCTCCTCGGCTCCGCCGCCCTGCTGAAGCTCACGCAGCCGGTCCCGTAGGCGGCGGACCGGCGCAGCTTAAGCGGCGGGCCGTCCGTCCCGCCGGTCGCCCATGGCGACCGTCGAGGAGACCGCGATCGCGCTCGGCAACCAGGCGTCGGACGAGTTCCGTCGCGCCGCCGACGTGCTCGGGAAGGTCGGGCTCACGACGTACGAGGCGCGCGCCTACATCGCGCTGGTCGGACGCGGCGTGGGCGACGCGGCCACGCTCGCCGCCGCGGCCGGCATCCCGCGGACGAGCGCCTACAAGGTGCTCGAGTCGCTCTCGGAGAAGGGGTACGCCCAGCCGACCGGCGGAAAGCCGATCCTGTTCCGGCCGACGCCGCCGCTCGACGTCGCGGAGACCCTGAAGGGCGCGATCCAGGAGGTGTTCGAGCAGCTCGCGCAGCTCCACCGCGTGGTCGCGGAGCACGGCGAGCCCCAGCTCGTCTACCTCCTGTCGGGCCGCGACAAGGTCGTCCAGAAGATCGGCGAGCTCCTCGACCAGGCGACCCAGACGTTCATCCTCACCACCCCGCAGGTGGCCGAGCTGCGGGACGACCTGGGGAAGAAGATCCAGCACGCGGTGAAGCGCGGCGTGGTCGTCACCTTCGTCACCGCGCCGCTCCAGCGCGTCCCCGAAGGGGTCGCCTACGTACCGCGGGAGAACCTCCTCGCGACCGAGGTGCTCGCGGACGGGGCGCACGCGCTCTTGGCCGCGCCGGGGCTGGACGCCTGCGGGTTCACCGACAACCCGATCCTGACGGCGCATCTCAAGCAGTTCCTCGAGGTCGTCCTCGACAAGGAGCCCGAGGGCCCCCGCACGTAGGGGCCCCGCGGGAGCGTCCCGTGGACTCCGCCCGTCGCCCCGAGCGGGTTCCTCCGGCCGAACGGGTCCGGGCGCGCGTCGCCCGACTCGCGGGGTCCGCCGTCGCGGCGGAGCTCCCGGCGGGATACCAGCGGATGGGGTGCGTCCTCCTCCTGCGCCTCCCGGCGCGGCTGAAGCCGCACTTCGCGACCATCGGCGCGGCGTGGCAGGCCGAGCTCGGCGTGACGACCGTGTTGGTCCAGGCCGGGCCGGTCGCGGGCGAATTCCGCCGCCCCACCGTCGTGACCGCCGCCGGCGGTCCGACCGAGACGGAGGTGGTCGAGCACGGGGTGCGGTGGCGGTTCGACGCGGCGCGGGTGATGTTCGCCGCGGGGAACCGGACGGAACGCCAGCGCGCCCGGCGGCTCGTCCGCGACGGGGAGCGCGTGGTGGACCTGTTCGCCGGCATCGGCTACTTCGCGATCCCCGCGGCGCTGTCGGGACCCCGGACGCGGGTGGTCGCCGTCGAGAAGAACCCGGTCGCCCACCGGTATCTCGCGGAGAACGCGGCCCTCAACGGGGTCGCGGACCGGATCGCGCCGCACCGGGGCGACAATCGGGAGGTCCCGCTCGCGCGCGGCGCGGCCGACCGGGTCTTCCTGGGCTACCTGCCGACCGCCCTCCCCTGGGTCCCCCGAGCCCTCGACCTCGTGCGGCCCGAGGGCGGCGTGCTCCACGTGCACACCGTGGCCGACGCCCGTTCGGCCCGGGCGGACGCCGAGGCGAGCGTGACGGAGGCGGTGCGCGCGGCCGGCGGGTCGGTGCGGGGCCCGGTCACGTCCCGCGACGTGAAGCCGTACGGTCCCGGACGCACCCACGTCGTGGTGGACGCCCCGGTCGTCCCGCCGCGCTAGTGCGCGAGCGGGGCCGGCGGTCGGAGCGCGGCCATCGCCTTCGGGAACGCCTCGGCGAACCGCTCGATGTCGGCAGGGGCGTTCGAGAACGAGATGCGGACGAACTTGTGGCCGTGGGCCGGCGAGAGGTAGTTGCCCGCACGGACGAAGACGCCGTGGTCCCGAAGGAGGTGCTCCTGGAGCGCCTCGGGGGTGACGCCGGTGGCGCCGAGGTCGATCGCCATCATGTTGGCGCGGGACGGATACACCGGGAGCGAGACTCCCTCGACCCCGTGCACGACGTCCCGGATGCGGGCCCCGTTCGCGCGGGTCTGCCGGACGACGGCGCCGATCCACGCGGACTTCGTCCGCAGCGCGGCGATCGCCGCGGCCTGCGCCAGCACGTTCACGCCGAGGTCGTTCGTGTTGAACCGCGCGATCCTCTTCGCGAGGTCGGGGAGCGCCAGGAGCCCGCCCAACCGGAGTCCCGCGAGACCGCAGTTCTTCGAGACGGACCAGACCGTGACGGTCTCCTCGGGCGCGAACTCGGCCGCGAGCGCGTGGCCCTCCGAGAAGTCCCGGTACGTGACGTCGTTGAGCAGCGTGAGGTGGTGGTCGTGCGCGAGCTCGGCGATCGCGCGGACCTCCTCGCGCGGATAGCCCGAGCCGAGCGGGTTCAACGGGTCGATCAGGAGCAGCATCTTCGTCTTCGGGCCGATCGCCTCCTGCACGCGGTCGGACGAGAGCCGGTACGGCGCCCGGTAGATGTCCAGGTTCTTCGTCCGGGCGCCCGACAGCTCGACAAACTTGTGGATGATGAGGTAGCTCGGGTCGGAGGCGACGACCTCGTCCCCCGCGGCGAGCAGCGCCCGCGTGAGCATGTAGAGCGCTTCCGTGCCGCCGCTCGTGACGACGGGTTGCTGGTCGGGGAGCCCGAAGTCCGACCGGACGAGGTCGAGGAGCTCGGGGTCCCCGGCGGCGATCGGGTAGCTCTCGTACCGCCGGCGCTCGACGCACTCGGCGAGCGCGCCCTGGACGACCTCGGGCGGCACGAGGTGGTTCGTGTTCTGGCAGAGCCAAGCGACCTCGTTCCGTCGCGCATTCGCGTACCGGAACGCGTCGAACGGAGGGTCGGGCACGGGCGAAAAAGAGTCGCGGGACCCTTAACGGCTTTGGGCGCCGCTCGGCGCCGCCGCGAGGAACGCCGTGACGATCCCCATCGACTGCGGGACGGCGACCGCCCGGTCGAACCCGACCCGGCGGAACGTCGCGAGCAGTTCGGGCCGTCCCGGTAGGCTCCGCAGCGACTCGGGGAGGTACCGGTACGGTCCTTCGCTCGCGACGAGCGCGCCCAGGCTCGGCACGACGCGGTCGAAGTAGGCGTGGAACAGCCGTCCGAAGGCCGGGGAGAGCGGCTCGGTGATCTCGAGCGTCAGGAGCGTCCCGCCCGGACGCAGGACCCGACGCATCTCGGCGAAGGCGCGGGGGAGGTCCGCGAGGTTCCGGGCCAGGAACGCGTTCGTCACGAGGTCGAACGTCGCGTCCGGGAACGGCAGCGAGAGGGCGTTCGCCCGGGCGAACGCGAGACGGGCGCGCTCCCGCCCGCTCGCCGCCCGCGCGTGGCGGACCATCGCGGGCGTGAAGTCGGCGGCGACGACCCGCGCGCCGGGAAAACGGTGCGTGACGAGGCGCGCGAGTTCCCCGGTGCCGCACCCCAAGTCGAGGACGCGCGCCACCGGCCCGTCGCCGCGGAACCGGTCGAGGGCCCAGAGCGCCCGCGGCCGCCAGAGGTAGTCGTTCCCCAACGACGCGACGTGGTCGAACCACTCGTACCGCTCGACGATGTGCGTGAACATCCGGCGGACCTCGCGCTCGAAGGCCGGGCCGCCCCGCTGGGGGTGGGGCGAGCCGTCGACCGCGGAGCGACCGGGGGCGTCCGCCGCCACGATCCTCCACCGGGGCGGTCCGCTTAACGCGTGGGGGTCGCCGGGGCGAGCCGCCCCCGGAGCTCCTGGACCCGCGGCTCGAAATCGGGGCGGTGCTCGAGGATGCCGGCCTGGAGCGCCTCGTCGAGCCGCGCCCGCGACTCGGCGGGCTCGCCGCGCAGGTACGAGAGCCGGGCCATCCGGAACAGCACCTCCGACGTCTCGGAGACCAGCCTCAGCTCGCGGGCGCGCGCGAGCGACTCCTGGTAGTGGGCCTCGGCCGCGTCGAGCCGGCCCTCCGTCTCGGCGATCATGCCGTAGGTCATCGCGATCTGCTGCGGCGCCATCCGGTCGCCGAGCGGGGCGATCGTCGCGACCGCCCGCTCCAGGTCCGCGGACGCCGGGCCGGCCCGGCCGAGCTCGGCGTGCCACTGCGCCAAGTTGAGCAGGCAGTAGCTGATGTAGATCGGCGAGCGGGACTGCTCCGCGGCGGCGAGCGCCTCGTTCACGTGGCGGAACGCCTCGTCCACGAGGCCGACCGCGTACTCGAGGACGGCCCGGTCCATCAACACCCGCGACCGGGCGGACTGCTCGCCGGCGGTCGCGAACAGGGCCGCGGCGCGCTCGAACAGGTCGAGCGCGGGGGCGAGGTGGCTTCCCCCCCGCGGGACCATCGTGTTGGCGACGTCGACGAGCGCGTGGCCCCGCTGGAGCGCGGTCCCGTCCCGCTCCGCGATCTCGAGCGCGACCCGCTGGTGGCGCTCGGCCTTCGGGAGGTCGCCGAGCCGCCAGGCGACGATCCCGAGGACCCGGCTCGCGGCCATCAGGTCGAGGGAGGTCCCCCACCGCTCGAGGCCCTTGGTCGCCTCGGTGGCCAGCGCCTCGGCGCTCGCGTACTCGCTCTTGTCGACCCGCGTCTGGGCGAGGGCCAAGAGGGCCCGGCCGAGCTCGAGGTCGGCGCCGGTCGCCGAGCGAGCGCGGCCGACCGCCTCCTCGAGGAGCTCGTCCGAGCGGTTCCAGCTGCCGAGTTCGTCCAAGAGCCGGCCCTCCTCGGTCAGGAGCCGCACTTCGCGCCGCACGTCGGCGTCCGGTCTCCGGCGTTCGGCCTCGACGGCGCGGGCGATGTGCGATACGGCCGCGTCGTAGGCGTACGCGACCGTCGCCGCCTCCGCGGCCCGCACGTTGTACTCGACCGCCTTCGCGTCCAGTCCGCCCAGGTAGAAGTGCCGGGCCAATTCGACGTCGGAGGCGCCGCCCGCCTCCTCGAGCGCCACGCCGGCCTTGCGGTGCAGGATCTTCCGCCGGGTCTCCGTCAGCTCCGCGTAGACGTTCGCCCGGACGGACTCGGTCAGGAACTCGTACACTTCGTCGCCGCGCTCGCGTCCGATCCCGAGCCGCACGATCCGGTCGAGCGTCTCGGTGACGCGCTCCTCGTCGAGCCCGGCGACCGCGGCGAGCTCGCGGAAGGAGAACTCCTTCCCGAGGACGGCGGCGTACGTGAGGATCCGGCGGTCCTCCTCCTCGAGCGAGCGCATCCGGCGGAGGAGCATCTCGGTGACGTCCTCCGCCTCCTCGCCGGCCGGGGCGTCCGACCCGGTCGTGGCGCGGACGAGCTGTTCGACGAACAGCGGGTTCCCCTCGGTCTGGGCGTGCCAGCGCTGCACGTCCGCTTCCGCCGGGGAGCGGCCCTCGAGGATCCAGGTGGCGAACTCGCCGACCTCCTGGACGGTGAGCGGACGCAACGGCGCGACCCGGAACGCCGGGGCGGCCGCGAGCGCCTCGAGGTACGGCTTCGTCCGCGGGAGGGCCTCCTCGGGGTCGACGGAGGTCGCGACCACCGCGACGGGCGCCCGCCCGAGTTCGGCGGCGAGCCGCTCCAAGAACGCGAGCGTGGAGGAGTCCGCGAACTGCACGTCGTCCGCGGCGAGGAGGAGGGGGCGCTCGACCGCGCGGTCGATCACGCGGTCGACGAGCCGCGCGAGCATCTCGTCCCGCACGGCATCCAGGCCCTCGATCGCGGTCGGGCCGAGGGGGGCGAGGACCTCGTCGAGCGGCCCGGCTGCGGTCGTCGCCGCCGCGGGGCCATGGCCGTCCCCGTGGGGCGGCTCGACGGGGGGCTCGGCGACCGGCGCGAGAAAGAGCGGGAGCTCGGGGCCGGCCGCGTCGGGGGCGTCGCGGGGCTCCGACTCGGGCTCCGGCGCGGAGGCGAGAAGTCCGCGCAGCAGCGAGAACGGCGCCGGGAGCTCCTGCGGCAGCGCGCGCCCGACCAGCACCTCGAACCCGCGCTCGCGGGCGAGCTCCGCGGTCCGCTGGAGGAAATGGGTCTTGCCGATCCCGCTCGGCCCGACGACGAGGACTCCGCCGCCGGCGCCGCCCGCGCGCACCTGGTCGAGCCGCCGGCCGACGTCGTCCAGGATGTCGGTGCGGCCGAACAGCGGCGTGCTCGTCGCCCCGCGCCCGCGCCGCGCGCCGGCCATCGAGAGGAAAAGTCCGGTCCGCGCCTATAAGGGATGTTGGTCCGAGTCGGCCGGCGGCGCACCGGTCGAAGAGGCCTCGGCCTCCGCGAGCTGGCGCTTCAGCTCCTCGTACGGCGCCGTGTGTTGCGGCCGGAGCTCCGTCACCTTCAGGTCGGAGGCGGCGCGGAACGCCGCGCGGGCGCCGGGCAGGTTGCGGGTCTTGAACCGAAGGCGCGCGAGGTAGAACTGGACCTCCGCCTCGTCCGCGGTGAGCTGGTACTTGCGCGTGAACGCGAGCGACTCGAGGAACGCCCGCTCCGCGTCCTCCCACTGGGCGCGCTTCTCGGCGATGAGCCCGCGGTTGACGGCGATCGACTGGAGGCTCAGGACGTCCCCGAGCCGGTCGAGGATCCGCCCGGCCTGTTCGTTGTCGCGTTCCGCCTCCTCCAGCTCGCCGAGCGCGATGCGGAGCTCGACGCCCGAGAGGAGCGAGCGGCCGAGCGCCCGCGGGTCGTGGGCCCGCTCCGCGGCCTCCCGCGCCTGGTCGATGTACTCGAGGCCGTCCTGCGGCCGGGTCTCCCCGACGGTCACGGCGAGGTTGTGGTAGGCGCGGGAGAGCTCGGGCCAGTCGCCGGCCTGGCGCAGCCGTTCGACCGCGCGCTCGTACCACTCGATCGCCTCGACCCGGACCTCCGGGCCCAGCAGGGCGAACGAGTTGCCGATGTCGATCGAGAGGCGTCCCAGGAGCTGCGGGTCGCTCTTCGGCGGGAGCGCGTCCAGGGCCCGCATGCTCTGGTCGAGCGCTTCGCGGTACGCTCCGCGTTGGAACGCGACCCGCCCGAGGAGCCGATACGTCTGCGCGATCCCGATCCGGTCGTCTGCCTTCCCGAACAGCCGCAGCGCCTGCGCCGCCCCGTTCACCGCGGACTCGACGTCCAGGTTCTCGCGCGCGACCTCGGCCCGGGCGAGGAGGAGCCGGGCGTGGATGTGCGGGTCCCCCGTGTCCGCCTTCGCGAGCGCCTCCGTAAAGTAGCGGTCGGCGGCGCGGAAGTTCCCGAGCCCGTAGTAGAGGTCGCCCAGCGTCTCGCCCACCTCCGCCTCGAGCTTCGACTGCCCTCCGCCGAGCGCGGCGAGGTCGACCAGCACGCGCTCGAGGTGGTGGACCGCCACCTCCGGTTGCTCCCCCTCGCGCGCCTTCTGGGCGGCGAGCCGGTTGTACTTGAGCGACTTCTCGGGGACCTTCCCCAGGAAGTAGTGCCGGCCGAGTTCCGCGAGCTCGACCGCCGACGGGGACGGATGCGCCGTCTCCATCACGTCCGCGATCTTGCGGTGGAGGACGCGCAGCCGGCTCTCGGTCAGGGACCGGTAGATCCGGGCGCGGACCTCCTCCTCCTCGAACCCGAACCGGCCGCCGCCGGGCCGTTCGCGCAGGATGCCGCGGTGGACGAGCCGTTCGAGCTCCTCCGCGAGGACCTCCTCGGACAGTCCCATCGCGGCGACCAAGAGGTCGAAGTCGAACTCCGCGCCGATCGCGCTCGCGTAGGCGAGGATGCGGAGCTGCTCCGACGAGAGTTGGGCGACGGCCGGGCTCGCGCCCGCCGCGGCGACCCCCGGGCTCGCCCGGCCGACCATCCTCCCCGGAAACGCGACGGGTGAGGTTAAAGTCCTGCCGCCGCGCGGCGCGCGCGATCGGTCGCGCGGCCCCGCAAGGGCTATCTATCGCGCCCCAGGTCGCGCGGGCGCGATGGCCGAGGAGCTTCCGCCTCCGGCGACCAGCCCCCTGCGTCAGATGTCGGCGGCCCGCCGGGCGACGTTCTGGGGGTTCGCCTCGCTGGTCATCCTCGCGATCGGCTTCTACGCGTGGTGGGGGATCTCGTTCGGCGTCTGGATCGACAACGGGGTCTACGCCGTCGTGATCACGCTGCTCCTGTTCGGCCTCGCGGGCATGTGGCTCGTCTCGCCGAACCCGCCGGCGCCCGCGCCGACCGAGTGAGCCGGCGCGCCTAGAGCGGCTGGGCCGCGAGGGCCCATCGAGCCCCTTCCGAGGTGCCGCAGCCGACGCACGCGCCGATCGTCGGGAGCTCGAGCGGAAGTTCCTCCTCGGGCGTTCCGAGGAGCGCCCCGTCGATCGCGGTCTCGATCCGGTGGCCGCACGCCTCCTGCCCGCACCAGGCGACCACGCGCACGCGCTCGGAGCCGGCGAGCTCCTCGAGCGTCCGCGCGACGGAGAACGACGCGCGGAACTCCGCCGTCGCCTTCTCGGTGAGCGCCCGGTCGAACTCCACCAGCCGCTCGGCGACCTCCGCCTCGAGGCGGTCGAACGAGACCCGCGTGCGTCGGCCCAGTCGGTCGACCGCGCTCGCCGACCGCGCCTCGGCTTCGCGCTTTCCGAGCTCGAGCCGGAGGGGGACGCCCTTCAGTTCCCATCGGTAGTACTTCGCGCCGGGCCGGTCCTCCGAAAGGTCGACGTGGACGCGCCGGCCGCCCGCGCGCAGGCGGTCCGCGAGCTCCGACGCGGTCCGTTCCGCCGCGCCCGGGGCGTCGGCCGACGGGATCGGCACGATCACGACCTCGAAGGGGGCGATCGCGGACGGGAAGACGGCCCCCTTCGCGTCCCCGTGCACGGCGACGATGGCACCGAGGAGGCGCTCCGACAGCCCGAACGTCGTCTGGTGGACGTACTCTTGCGAGCCGTCGGCGGCCTCGTACCGGATCGCGTACGGGACCGAGAAGTTCTGCCGGTAGTGGTGGACGCTCCCGATCTGGAGGGTGCGGGCCCCGCCGACCGGGATGTCGAACGCGACCGAGTAGTGGGCCCCCGCGAACTTGTCCCACTCCGGACGGCGGATCGGCACGTACGGGAGCGCGAACGCCTCCGCCATCGCGCGGAACGCCGCGAGGTTCGAGCGGACGCGCGCGGTCGCCGCGGCCTCGTCCACCTGGCAGGTGTGCTCCTCGAAGAAGTGGATCTCGCGGACGCGGACGAACGGTCGCGTCGTTTTCGTCTCGTACCGGAACGTGTTGACGATCTGGTAGACGTTGAGCGGGAGGTCCTTGTGCGAGCGCACCCACAGGGCGAACGTGGGGTACATCGCGGTCTCGCTCGTCGGGCGGAGGACGAGCCGCACGTCGAGGTCCGAGAGCCCGCCCTTCGTCACCCAGTAGACCTGCGCGTCGAACCCCTTGATGTGCTCCTTCTCCTTCGCGAAGTCGGTCTCAGGGATCAGTGCCGGGAACTCGACCGCCTCGGAGCCCGTCGCCTCGATCGCGCGCACCATCACCGCGTCCAGGTTGCGGCGGGCGCGCATCCCGTAGGTCGTCCAGACGTTCATCCCCTTCACGCCGTACCGCTTGTCGGAGAGGTCGGCGCGGTCGACCACCTCGAGGTACCAGTCGATGAACTTCGCGCGCTTGTCCGGCAGCTCGACCATGGGGGCCCCCGGAGGGAGGGCCTCGCGGCATAAGCGTATCCGGCGGACGTCGCGGCCGCCCCGCTCGGCGGCAGCCGGGCCGCGCGGGGCGTCAGCCGAAAGAGGAGGTCTTAAGGCCCTCGGGCCGCATGGTTAGCGGGCCATGCGCCTCGTCGTCTGCGTCGACCGGGACGACGACCTCGGTCGCAAGGCCCAGGTCGCCGGACCGGTCGTCGGCCGGTCCTCCGCCATCGACGCCGCGACCCGGCTCGCGACCGTCGACCCCGAGGACTCCGACCTCAACGCGATCTTCGCGGCCGTCAGCCTGCTCGACGAACTGCGGGGGGCCGGCGAAGAAGCCGAGGTGTGCGTCCTCACCGGCTCGCCGCGGGTCGGCGCGCTCTCCGACCGCCGGGTCGCCGACCAGTTCGACCAGGTGCTGAAGGACGTCGAGGCGACCAGCGCCTACCTCGTCAGCGATGGGGCGGAGGACGAGTTCCTGTTCCCGATCCTCGCGTCGCGCGTCCGGATCGACGGGGTCCGCCGCGTCTTCGTCCGCCAGAGCCAGAGCATCGAGTCGACCTACTACACGCTCGTCCGGGCCCTGAAGGACCCGAAGTTGCGCGCGAAGACGATCCTGCCGTTCGCGCTCGTCCTCCTGATCCTCGGGCTCGCGGCCGCCGGCGGCGTCCTCCCGTGGGGGATCATCGGGCTCTCGGTCGTCCTCGGGGTCTACCTGATCTTCTGGACGTTCGACATCGACGAGGCGCTGATCGAGTCGGTCCGCTCCGCGTCGTCCGACATCCGCCAGGGGTCGGTCGCGTTCGGGTTCGGCCTCTTCTCGATCGCCTTGGTCGGCGTCGGCTTCCTCACCGGGTTCAACCTCTGGTCGGCGGACTCGAACGGCGCGCCGCTCGACCGCGTCCTCCAGTTCCTCGCGGGCGGCCTCTTCTGGTGGGTCCTCGGCGCGCTCGTCTGGGAGACCGGCCGGGCGGTGCGGCGGATGTTCGCGCGCGGGCGATTCCCGCGCTCGTTCGTCGTCGGGACGACCTCGATCGTCGGCATCGGGAGCCTGAGCTACGGGATCGTCTACCTCGTCCGGTACCTCGAGGGGCAGGTCGACCCGACCGGGGTCCCGCTCCTGGTCGCGCTGATCGTCGCGGGCCTGGGGCTCGTGATCGGCGCGGGCGTGCTGCAGCAGTACTTCAAGGCGGCCGCGCGGCGCGCGGTCGCGGACCCCGCGTCGGGGTAGGTCCGCCTACTCGATCCCGGCGCGCCGCGCGACCTGTTCGAGGTCCGCGCGCGGGACGTCGAGCCCGCACCGTTCGCGCAGCGTCGCGCGCACCCGGTCGACCCCCCGGCCGTGCTGGGCCGCCTTCTCCGCGAGCGCGACCAGGTCCTCCCAGTAGTTCCACGGGAAGACGACCCAGACCCACGCGCCCCGCGGGATCGTCTCCGCGGTGTACGTCGGGACGAACGTCGCGTGGTCGATGTGGAGGAACGTCGCCGTCTCGGCGCGCGCGGGGCCGGCCGCCGTGACGTGGTCCCGCGCGAGCCGCAGGCTCTCGCCGGTGTCCGTGATGTCGTCGACGATCAGGACCTTCTGCCCCGCGACCGGCCCGCTCAATCCCTCGGTCAGCTCGGCGTGCCCGTCCCGGGTCGCCGTCACGCCCCAGTGCTGCGCGCGGAGCGAGACGAGGCGCTTCACCCCGAGCCGGTCGCAGAGGAGGCGCGCGGGGACCCACCCGCCGCGGGTGAGCCCGACGATCGTCTCGGGGACGGCGTCGGCCGTGCGGACGCGGGCCGCGACCCGGTCCGCCCAGCCGTCCGCCTCCGCCCACGTCGCGCGGCGGCAGCGCGGGAGGTCGTCCATCGCGGGGCGGCCCGGACCGGACCTACGGGTAGATGCCGCGGATCCGGATCGCGTCCACGACGCGCTGGATCGCGACCACGTAGGCGGCCGTGCGGTTGTGGACCTTGTACTGCTGGGCGGCCTTGTGGACGTCCGCGTACGACTGGACCATCACGCGCTCGAGCCGGGTGTTGACCTCGCTGAGCGGCCAGAAGAACCCCTGGATGTCCTGCGCCCACTCGAAGTAGCTGACCGTCACGCCGCCCGCGTTCGCGAGCACGTCCGGCAGCACGGTCGTCTTCTTCTGGAACAGGATCGTGTCCGCCTCGGGGACGGTCGGGCCGTTCGCGGCCTCGGCGACCAGCTTCGCCTGGATCTTGTCCGCGTTCTTCGCGGTGATCTGGTTCTCGAGCGCCGCGGGGACGAGGATGTCGGCCTTCGTCTCGAGGACCTCCTCGTTCGAGATCGACTTCGCGCCGGGGAACCCGACGACCGAGCCGGTCTTCTTCTTGTGCTCCTCGACGGCGTGCGGGTTGAACCCGTCCGCCTTGTAGATCCCGCCCTTCGAGTCGGAGACGGCGACGATCTTCGCGCCCTGTTCGTCGTAGAGGAGGTTCGCGGCGACGCTGCCCGCGTTCCCGAACCCCTGGATCGCGACGGAGCCGCCCTTCACGCGGACGCCCGCGTCCTTCGCGGCCTCGCGGATGACGTAGGCGCAGCCGCGGCCCGTCGCCTCGCCGCGGCCTTCCGAGCCGCCGAGGCTGATCGGCTTCCCCGTCACGACGCCGGGCACGGAGTAGCCCTTCTGCATCGAGTAGGTGTCCATGATCCACGCCATCGTCTGGCTGTCGGTGTAGACGTCCGGCGCCGGGATGTCGACCTCGGGTCCGATGATGCCGGAGATCTCGCTCGCGTAGCGGCGGGTGAGCCGCTCGAGCTCGCCCGGGCTCATGTGCTTCGGGTCGCAGATGACGCCGCCCTTCGCCCCGCCGTAGGGGATGTTGACGACGGCGCACTTCCACGTCATCCAGGCGGCGAGCGCCCGGACCTCGTCCAGCGTGACCGACGGGTGGTAGCGGATCCCGCCCTTGCACGGCCCGCGCGCCATGTTGTACTGCACGCGGTAGCCGGTGAAGACGCGGTAGGTCCCGTTGTCCATCCGGACCGGGAAGTTCACCGTCAGCTCGCGCTTCGGGTACTTCAGGACGGCGCGCGCTCCCTCGTCCATCTTGAGGAGCTCCGCCACGATGTCGACCTGTCGCCGCGCCGTCTCGAACGGATTGATGCTGGAAGGTTCGTTCGCCATGACCCCATCCTCGGGCGGGCGATGGACCGGCCCCGCGGCTACTTGAACGTGACGAGAACTGTGCTAGAGTGACGCACGCCGCGCCCGTTTCCCCGCGGATTTTTGCAGGCGGTCCCGGGGTCGTCCGAACGGATTCCACCCCGGTTCGGGCATTGGGGCGAGGCCGTCGGCGGTGCGCAGCCACGCGTCCCGTCCGCGCTCGACGTGGCCGACCACGGTGAGGCGCGCGTCGGAGCGCGCCACCGCCCGGCGCGCCGCGCGGAGCCGGTCGGGCCGAATCGCCGCGAGGAGTTCGTAGTCGCCCCCGAAGAACGCGACCGCCCGCCGTTCGGGGTCGGACAGGCGCGGCCGCCGGACTCCGCGCGCGAGCGGCAGCGACGCCTCCTCGATCACGACCCGCACTCGGCTCGCGGCGGCGAGGAGTCGACTCGACTCGGCGAGGCCGTCGGACGTGTCCATCATCGCATCGACCTCCGGGGCGAGCGCGACGCCTTCGGCGACCCGGGGCCGCACGTCAAGGAGCGCTGACAGGGTCCGCCGCGAGGCGCCGTGCTCCGTGAGCGCCCCGGCGGCGACCCCGCCCCGGCCCACCACGCCCGTGACGGCCACGAGGTCACCGGGCCGGGCCCGACTCCGCGGTGCGAGGGAGCTCGCCCGGCCCCACCCGACCACCGTCGACACCAGAGTCCGCGTCTTCGACGGTTTCGTGTCGCCGCCGACCAGGAGGGCGCCGTGCCGCCGGGCCATCGCATCCGCGCCCCGCACGACCTCGCGCGCCCAGGCGGAGGAGGAGCCGGGCGGGACGAGCACGGCGAGCAGGACACCGGCGGGTTGGGCGCCCTTTGCCGCCACGTCCGAAAGGCTGACCGCGACCGCGGCGGCCCCGACCGCGGCGGGCGGCGACCGAGCGAGAAAGTGCGTCCCCTCGACCAGGGAGTCCGTGGAGACGACCGCCACGCGACCCGGCGGAGGAACCAGCGCCGCGGCGTCGTCCCCGAGCGGCAGCAGTCCCGTCCGACCGGCCCGGAGGTGCGCGGCCGCCCACGCGTGGAGCGCCCGTTCGTCGACCGGCGGGTCCCGGGCGCCGGAGCGGGCGGGCATGGCGCCTAGGTGTACGGCAGGAACTCCTTGCCGAGGAGCTCGCGGCCGAGGATGATCCGCATGATGTTGAGGCCGCCTTCGGCTCCGACGAGGTAGCTCATGATCCCCCGCAACCCGAGTTCCAGGCCGACGTCGACCGTGTAGCCGGCCGCGCCGTACCACATCATCACGCGCTTCACGCACTCGAAGGCGATCGGCGGGGCGGTGAGCTTCACCGAGGCGACCGCGCGCTCGACCTCCGAGCGGTGCGAGGGGTCACCCTTCAGGGTGTAGGTGTCGAGGAGCCACGCGGCCCGGCGGCACTGCCACTTCACCGCCTCGACCTGCGTCCACAGGTCGACCAGCTCGAACTGGATCCCCTCGAACTTGCCGAGAGGGGCGCCGAACGCCTGGCGCTCGCGGATGTACGCCATCCCGGTCTCGAGCGCGCGTTCCGCGGCGCCGATGCACGCCGCGCTGACGAACGTCCGGGCGACCATGAACCCCTCCATGGCGACCCCGAACCCCTTCCCCTCGGGGCCGACCAGGTTCGCCTCGGGCACCCGGGCGTCCTGGTACGTGAGGCTCCCGGTCGAGATCCCCATCCGGCCCATGTTGTGGAACCGCTGGGTCGTGATCCCGTCGGACCGCGTCGGCACGTAGAGGAAGTTGAACCCACCGCCCGCGGCTTTCGACAGCGTGAGGTGGCCGCCGCCGAGCGTCTTCGCTTCCTCGACGCCCGACACGAACGACTTCTCGCCGCGGAGGACGAACGACTTCCCGTCGCGACGGGACTCGGTGTGCATGCCGTGGAGGTCGCTCCCGCCTGTCGGCTCGGTGGTTGCGATGCCGAGGAACGCCCGGCCCGACGTGACGGCCGGGAGCACGGCCTGCTTCGTCGCCTCCGACCCGTGTCGGGCGAGAATGGACCCCCACCCGGCCTCGAGCAGGAAGAACACCGCCGTCGCCATCGAGAAGTCGCCGCGGCCGACCTCCTCGGCCGCGATCTCGGTCAGGACGGCCGAGGCGCCCATCCCGCCGTATTCGGACGGGACCGGCATCGCGAGCAGCCCCAGGTCGGCCATCGCCCGCAGTACGTCCGCGGGGATCCGGCCCTCGCTGTCGATCTTCCGCTCGTTCGTCCGGAGGACCCGGTCGCCGAACTTGCGGCACGCCGACTGGAACGCGCGCTCCTCGTCGTTCAGCTCGAACTCCATCGGAATCGGCGCACGACCCCGGCGGGAGATTTAGCCTCGCCCGGCGAGCGACGCCGGGCGGGAACGTCTTTAAGCCGGGGCCGGTGCGAACGCCGAGGCGACGGTGGCGCGGGTCCGGGTCGCGGTCAACGGGTTCGGAACGATCGGAAAGCGAGTGGCGGACGCGGTCGCGAAGCAGTCCGACATGGAGCTGGTCGGCGTCACCAAGACGCGGCCGAGCTTCGAGGCGCGCCGGGCCGCGGAGAAGGGATACCGCCTCTACGTCGCCGGCGCGAACGGCGCGGCGGAGTTCGAAAAGGCCGGTCTCCCCGTCGCCGGAACGGTCTCGGACCTCCTCTCCCAGGTCGACGTGGTCGTCGACGCAGCCCCCGAGAAGGTCGGCAGGGAGAACCGCAAGCTGTACGATGCCGCGGGCGTGCGCGCGATCTTCCAGGGCGGCGAGAAGTCCGACGTCGCGGAGGCGTCGTTCAACGCGCTCGGGAACTACGCCGCCTGCCTCGGCAAGAAGTCGCTCCGCGTCGTCTCATGCAACACGACCGGGCTCGCGCGCGCCGCGTCGGTCGTCGTGCCGAGTTGGGGGGTCGACCACTGGGAGGCGACGCTCGTGCGGCGGGCGAGCGACCCCGCGGAGACGAAGCGAGGTCCGATCAACGGGATCCTGCCGACGTTCCTCCTTCCGTCCCACCACGGGCCCGACGTGCGGACCGTCTTCCCCGACCTCTCGATCGCGACGACCGCGGTCGTCGTGCCGACGACGTTGATGCACGTCCACGTCAACCACGTCCGGCTGGAGCGCCCCCCCGCGCACGCCTTGGACGTCGTCGCGGCGTTCCGATCTGCGCCGCGGTTCCACCTGTTCGCTCCGTGGGAGCACGTCGACGGGACGCCGCAGGTGATGGAGTACGCGCGCGACCGCGGCATCGGGTTCAACGACATGATGGAGAACGTCCTCTGGGAGGAGGGGGTCCGCCTGGACGGCCGCGACCTCTACTTCTTCCAGGCGATCCACCAGGAGTCGATCGTCGTCCCGGAGAACGTGGACGCCATCCGCGCGATGTTCCATCTCGCGAAGGATGCCCGTGAGTCGATCGCGAAGACCGACCAGGCGCTCGGGCTCGCCCCGCACTGACCCGACCCCGATCCGGATCCGGCCGGTCGCCGGAGCCCGGGACGTGGCCGCCGCGCGCCGACTGTTCCTCGAGTACGCGGAGGGCCTGGGCGTGGACCTCGAGTTCCAGGGGTTCGCGGACGAGCTCGCCCGCCTTCCCGGTGAGTACCGGCCTCCCCGGGGCGCCCTCTTGCTCGCGGTCGAGAGGCGTCGGGCGGTCGGGTGCGTCGGGGTGCGGCCACTCTCGTCCACGGTCGGGGAGATGAAACGGCTGTTCGTCCGGCCCGACCGGCGGGGCCGCGGCCTCGGCCGGGACCTCGTGCTCGCGTCGATGGAGTCCGCGCGACGACTCGGGTACCGACGCCTGCGGCTCGACACGCTCGCGACGATGCGGGCCGCCATCGAACTGTACCGGTCCCTCGGGTTTCGACCGATCCGCCCGTACCGATTCAACCCGGTCCCGGGCGCACGGTACTTCGAGGCGAACCTGGGGGCACCGGCCCCCTCCCCTTCGGCGCTCCCGCCCGCGCGCCGCTCGGTGCGGCACGGTCGGATCCGCGAGCGGTTCGACGCGCAGGTGACGCGGGAGTGGAACCGGTTCGGCAGCACGGCCCGGCGGCGCGTGCACGGACAACTGCGCGCCCGCTTCCTCGCGCAGCACCTTCCCGCCGGGGGCGGCTGGGTGCTCGAGCTCGGCCCGGGGCCGGGACGATTCTCCGCCCAGATCGCCGGCCGTGCGAGGCGGGCGGTCGCGGTGGACCTGAGCCGGCCGATGCTCCGCCGGGCCCGCCAACGGACGTCCCGGGAACGGGTCGCGCGCCGCGTGCGCTGGGTGCGGGGGACCGGCGAGCGACTGCCGTTCGCCCCCGGGGCGTTCCGCGCCGCGGTCGTCTACGGCAACATCCTCGGGTTCGCGGGGCACGAGGGCCCCGAGCTTCTGCGGGAGCTCGCGCGGGTGGTGCGCCCCGGCGGGCGCCTCATCCTGGACGTGTCGTCCCCGGTCTCGGCGACCTCGGAGTTCCTCCACGTGGCCGCGCAGCGTCGATTCTTGGAGCGGATCCTCGCCGACCCCCACCGGTACTTCCTGGACCACGTGCTCGCGAAGGGTCACCAGCCGTACGACCCGGCGCGCATGGCGTTCTTCGAGTTCTCGTTCTACACGCCCGACCAGGTCGCCGTCCTGCTGCAAGCGGCGGGGTTCGCGGTGACCGACCGGATGGCCGTCGCGCCGGTCAGCGCCTTCCAGGAGCGGATTGCCGCGAGCGCGGGCCGACGTCGGCGCACCTGGGAGAATCTCCTCGTGCTGGAGGAGAAGATCGGCCGGCGCGCGGGCGCGCTCGAGACCGGCCACGGCGTCGTGGTCGCGGCGGTCCGTCGCGGCCGCCCGACGAACCGGCCTCCGTGACCCCAATCATCTTATAGAGGCCCCCAGTCGCGGGCGGCACATGTACTATCTCGACCACCGGCGGGACGTCGTCCGCATCCCGCCCGAGCGGCTCGGACCGGAGCTTTCGAACGTGCTCACCGAGCTCGCCCAGCAGCAGTTCGAGGGGAAGCTGGTGGACGGCCAGAGCCTCGCCGTCACGATCCGCGACGTGAAGTCGATCGGCGAGGGCCACATCATCCACGGCGACGGCGGCGTCTACCAGGAAGTCGAGTACCAGGCGCTCCTCTTCCGCCCCGAGATCCAGGAGGTCGTCGAGGGCGCGGTCGTCGAGATCCGAAAGTTCGGCGCCTTCGTCCGGTTCGGCCCGCTCGACGGGCTGCTCCACGTCTCGCAGATCATGGACGACCGCGTGAACATCGACGAGCACAACCAGCGGCTCGTCGGCGTCGAGTCGAAGAAGGACCTGAAGGTCGGCTACAAGGTCCGCGCCCGCGTCGTCTCGCTCTCCCTCTCCGAGATCTCCCCCCGCGACAGCCGCATCGGGCTCACGATGCGCCAGCCCGCGCTGGGCCGGCTCGAGTGGATCGTGGAGGCGCACAAGCGGACCGACGACAAGTCCGGGAAGAAGTCCGGCCCGCCCGCCGGGAAGCGGACGGTGGCGAAGCCCGCGGCGAAGGCCGAGGGCGCCTAGCGATGATCAACCTCAAGGCGTGCAAGAGCTGCAACACGATCACCGAGGCGGCGAAGTGCCCCCGGTGCGGCGGCGAAACCTCGCGCGAGTGGCAGGGGTACCTCGTCGTCATCGACCCGGAGAAGAGCGAGATCGCTCGCAAGATGGGGATCCATGCCGCGGGTCGGTACGCCCTCCGCGTCAAGTGACGAGCGGGCCTGGTTCGTCCCCGAGTCGCTGCGCCCGACGCTCGCGGAGCGGTACGGTCCGGTCTACGCCGGTGAGGAAGCGGACCGGCGCCTCCGGGCGCTGGGCCTGTTCGCGGCGTGCGGCGACCGGGTGACCGCCCGCGCCGTCGAGCTGGGGCACCTGCCGCTGGTCGGGATCGTCGACTACAAGACCCAGCGGAACGAGCCGGTCGACCCCGCGGTCTTCGCCCCGCTCGCGGCGCGTCGGCTCGTCCGCGTCCGGAACCCCCCGGGAGTGCTGACGGAGTCGCTCCGCACCGCGGTCCGGGAGATGGTCGCGGGGGCGGGCGGGCTGATCGAAGTGGACGGCGAGGAGGACCTCGGCTCGCTCGCGCTCGTCGAGTCGCTTCCCGCCGGGGCCACCGTTATATACGGCATCCCGGGTGCGGGGGTCTCTTTCGTCCGCGTTGACGCGGACGCGAAGGAACACGTCCGCAACCTGATCGGCCAGATGGAACCGAGGCGAATTCCCCGTGGAGATTAGGATTCTCGAAGACCACCCCAACCCGCTCCTGAAGCGGCGGGAGTACCACTTCGAGGTGGCGCACGCGACCGCCGCTACGCCGACCCGCGACCAGGTGCGCGCCGAGCTCGCGAAGCTCGTGAGCGCGTCCAAGGACCGGGTCGTGGTCGAGCGGATGCGCGCCCGGTTCGGCACCGCCGTCACCCGCGGCGAAGCCCGCGTCTACGAGTCCGCGGACGCGGCGAAGAAGATCTCGCGCGCCCACATCCTCGTCCGGAACGGCCTCAAGGAGAAGGAAGCGAAGGGCCCCGCCGCGCCCGCCGCCGAGCCGCCGAAGGCCGAGGCCCCCGCCGCCGAGAAGAAGGAGTGAGCCCGGTCGTGGCGAAGGCGCGGGTCGGACTCTACGACACGAAGGGCGACAGCCTGACCCGGACCCACAAGTCGTGCCCGAAGTGCGGGCCCGGCACGTTCCTCGCGGAGCACGCGGACCGCCGCTCGTGCGGCCGGTGCGGCTACTCCGAGTCGAAGTCGCCGCCCCCCGCGAAGGCGAAGGCCCCGAAGGCGAACTAGCGCCCCGCGGTGCGGTGCGCGCCCCCGATCACACCGGGGTGAATCCGTTCCGGTCCGGCGCGATCGCCACGGCCTGCGCGAGGCCGTAGAACGCCATCGACGCGATGAACCCGACCGCCATCACGAACGACCAGTCGTTGTTCGCGAACCCCGAGAGGACGAACTGGACGCCGGCCTCGAGGGCGACGAGGACGCTCAGGAGCCCCGCGAGGGTCAGCACCCGCAGGCGCTTCGGCTCCCCCTTTGCGAACGAGACGTAGGCGAGGAGGATCGCGAGCAGGAGCAGGACGAACGCGAGCGCGTAGTGCGCGGTGAGCACCGGGTCGCCCGAGTACGCGAGGGCGGTCATGAGGTCGTGCGTGTCCGGGAACTTCCCGAACAGCGCCACCCAGATGCCGAGCAGGAACTGGAGCGCGAGCAGGCCCACCGTGAGGCGCAGGAGGACGACCATCCGTCGGCTCGCCGTCATGAACGCGGAGCCCGACCCCGCGGCGTCCACTTAGCGCCTTCCCCCGGCGCGCTACGCCGTGTCCTGCGCCGCCGAGAGGCGGCGGGCCGCGTGGCGGAACAAAAGGACGGCGGGCACGCCCGGCGCGACCAGGAGGAGCCAGATCGTGAGCGGGTTCGTCGTCACCGATAGGACCCATCCGCCGACGAGCACCGAGACGATGAAGCCGGCCGCGAAGACCATCCCGAACGCGCCGTTGTACGAGCCGATCTCGGACCTCGGCGCGAGGTTCGACGGCAAGGTCGCCTGGGGGATCGTGATCAGGTTCTCCCCGACCGTCAGCACGACGACCGCGACGAAGAACGCGAGCGTCGGGAAGAGGGTCAACAGGCCCGCGACCCCGAGGCCGACGAACCCGAGGGCGTAGAACCCGAGCCCGAGCACCGCGATGGACGTGTGACGTCGTCCGATCACGCTCTCGGTGGTGACGGTCTGGCCGAACACCACGACGAGCCCGTTCAACGCGAGTCCGGCGCCGAGGAGCGAGTAGGAGACGCCGAGGACGTTGTGCACGTAGAGGGGGAAGATGACCGACCACTGGCCGACCACGAGCGACGCGAGCGCGAAGGCGAGGAGGAGTTCGAGCGCCACCCGGTCGCGGGCCAGCTTCCGGAAGCTCTCCGCCATCGTCGGCGGGCGCTCGGACGAAACGGCGGCCGCGTCCGACGCGAGGGGACGGGGCGCCGCGGCGAGCTCCCGGTCCCGCGGGGACGGCGCGAGCGTGACGGCCAGGAAGACCGCCCCGGCCAGCATCACGACCGTCGCGACGCCGACCGAACCGGCGAAGCCGACCGCCGCGATCAGGAGGCCTCCGACGGTCACCCCGACGGAGTAGCCCGCGTTGAAGCCGATGCGGTAGAACGTGAACCCGCGGGTCCGCTCCGACCCCTCGGCGAAGTCGGCGATGTAGGCGGAGGCGGCCGGGCCCGCCGTCGTCGTGACGGCGCCGCCCGCGAGCGCCGCGGCGATCGCCCCCTCGAGCGAGTGGATCGAGAACGCGTAGGCGAGCGCCGCGGTCGCCGCGGCCTCGGCGAACAGGCCGACCAGGAGGAGACGCCGCCGGCCGAGGCGGTCGGTCGCGAGGCCCCCGAGGAAGTTGAACGGCAGGAGCGCGACGCCGACGCCCGCGATGATCTCGCCGACCTCGAGGTACCCGACGTGCAGGACGTTGACGAGGAACAGCGCCAGGAACGGGTTGTAGAGGGCGTTCCCCATCATCCGGACCGCGACGCCGACGCCGAGAAGGCGGAGGTTGCGGTCCATGCGGTGGGGAGCCGGGCGACCGTCTCAACCCCGACTCACGTCCGGTGCGTGCCGGCGGTGGCCGACCTCGCGCGCGTCAACCGCGGTTGACGGCCGATTGAAGAGCGGGCCGCGGGGTCGCCGACTCAGGTGGGGACATGGGAGCCGAGATCACGGAGTTCGCGCGACCGAGGAAGGCCGAGCACGCCGCGGGGATTGCGACGCGGTCGGTCGACCGCATGGTGGCGACGCACGCGACCCAGACGCTGTCGGCCGCGCGCATCCTGTTCGGGTCGATCTTCCTGTTCGACGGAATCCTGAAGTGGATTCTGTTCGAGCAGGGCACGATGCAGGCGACGATCCAGAGTTTCGGGTACGCCACCCTCAGCTCGAATTGGGTCGCGGTCGGCGCGGCGGTCGCGCTGGGCGAGACGTTCGGGGGACTCGCGCTCCTCCTCGGCCTGTTCCAGCGCCCGGCCGCGGTCGGTTCCTCCGCGATCATGTTCGGCATCTGGGGGCTCAGCGGATTCGACGGGGCGTACGTGCAGGGGACGGGCTGGTCGTTCGTGGGCTACACCGACCCCGGCGGGGACCTGATGCTCGCGCTCGTGTTCCTCGTGCTCGTCTTCGCGCCGTACGCCTACGGGCTGGCCTCCCGCTTCCGCCTCCGCGAGCGGTTCCCCACGAACTCGGTCCGCGACCGGGTGCTCCGGTTCCTCGTCTGCTGAGCGCGCGGACACCCCGACCGGGCGGCTCCGACCGCGGAGTCGCCCGGCGACCCGCTCCCGAACGGAGGCCGCACCCCCCACAGGGGAACGCTACGCTTCGTCCGAGCGATCCGACGTCGTGGGTTCGGCGAACGTCCGGTTGGCCGCCGGGTCGGGCGGGGCGAGCAACGTCGCGTCGGTGAGGAGACCGACCGCCTCCGTCCCTCGCGTCGTCAGACGGTACTCCTCGCTTTCGTGCCGCAGCAGTCCCGCATCGACCAGCTTGCGGACGTGGAACGACATCTTCGGGGAGTCGTCGAGCCCGGCCGCCTCCATCAGCTGACTGAACGTGGCGGGCCCGGACCGGGCGCGCTGGAGCGCGCGTCGGCGAATCGGATTCGCGAGCGCGTCGAGCGTGCCTTGGGTCTCCTCGCTCGCGACCGCGCTCGCGACGGCCGCGGCCGCCTCGGGCGAGATGCGCGCCGGGTCGAAACTGACCCTCAGGGGCCCACGACCGGCGACGAGAAGACGAATCTGGTCGAGCGCGGCCACGACGTCTTCGAGGCGATGGCGCTCGAGCAGCCGGTCCACCCCGGCGACCACCACGGCCGAGCGGGCGTGGGTCCCCACGAACTCCCGCACGCGGTCGACCACCGCCGCGGGGGACGTCGGGTCGAGGGGTTCGAAGTGCAGGTGCGGCGCGGAACGCGGCGCCGCCTCGGCGAGGTAGAGGACTTCGAACTCCCCCGACCGGGCGAGCTCACGGGCCTCGGCCGCGGGTGCCCGCCGCCGCTCGGGAGGCGCCGCGAAGGCGCGCTCTTGGCTGGCCAGCTCGAGCGTTCCCCGGAGCTGTTCGATGCGGAACGGCTTGCGGAGGTAGTCGAAGGCGCCCGCCTTCATCGCCTCGAGCGCGGTATCGACGGACGCGAACCCGGTGATCAGCACCACGAGGGTGCGGGGCCACTGCCGCCGCACCTCCCGCAGGAGCTCGAGGCCCCCGTGGCGGGGCATCTTGAGGTCCGTCAGGACCACATCGACTTCGTCCCGGGTGAGCGCCTCCACCGCCTTCGGCACGGAGGAGGCGGCCGCGACCTCGTGCCCGTCGTCGCGCAGCAGCTCCGCGAGCTCCTCGCGGAACACGACGTCGTCGTCGACGACCAGGATGCGCACGGGGCGTCCATCCCGGTCCGACCGTTAGACCTTTCCCCGCGGCCGGCGCGGATGGGGCCGGCGGTTTCGTTCAGCGGGGCGCGGACGCGGCCGGCTCGCGCAGGGGCAGCACCACCACGAACTCGGCGCCGCCCCCCTCGAGGTTCAGGCCGCGGATCGAGCCGTGGTGCGACTGGACGATCCCGTGGCAGATCGCGAGTCCGAGTCCGGTCCCCTCGCCTTCGGGCTTCGTCGTGAAGAACGGTTCGAACAAGTGGGGAAGCACGTCGGGTGGGATGCCGGGCCCGGCGTCGGCCACCGCCAGCTCCGCCCACCGCCCCCGACGTCGGCCGCGCACGACGATCCGCCCGCCGCCCTTCTGCGCGTCGTAAGCGTTGTTGAGCAGGTTCGTCAGGACCTGGACGAGCTGGCCCCGATCCCCGCGCACGGGGAGGCCGTCGGCGGGCAGCTCCTCCTCGACCACGACGTCCATCGACTGCTTGCCGCGCAGGAACTGGACCGACTGTTGTGCGACGTCCACGAGGTCGACGTCCGCGACCTTCGGGTCGTCCCGGCGGGCGAAATCGAGCAGGCTGCGCACGATGCGCGCCGCGACCTCCACTTGGTCCTGGAGGGCCGAGAGGCGACGGTCGACCGCGGGGTCCGCGTTCTTCCGACGGAGGCTCTCGGCGATGAGCATCACGTTCGCGAGCGGCGTGTTGACCTCGTGGGCGACCCCGGCCGCGAGCTGACCCATCGAGGAGAGCCGGTCGAGATGCGCGGAGGCCATCTCCCACTCCCGCTGCTCCGTCCGGTCGACCGCGACCCCGAGGTAGTGGCTCACGACGCCGTGCGCGTCGCGAATGGCCGTGATCGCGAGCAGGACCGGGTGCTCAGTCCCTCGCCGGTCGCGATTCAGGAGCTCGCCCGACCACGAACCGCGCGCCGGGTCGAGCAGGTCCGCCCACATCCGCTCGTACAATTCGACCGGGGTGTAGCGACTCCGGACCAGGTTCGGCTTGCGGCCGATGCACTCCTGCCGGGAGTAGCCGTAGATCCGCTCGAACGCGGGATTGACGTCGATCATCACCCCCTTCGCGTCGGTGAGTTGCATCGCGTTGGTCGACCCGCGGAACGCGGCGTGGAACAGCTCCGCCCGCGCCTGCTCGGCGACGCGCTCGGTGACGTCCCGGACCATGACGAGCACGTCCGCGGTCCCGTCGCCGGTGAGAGGAAGCCGTCGAATGTCGACGTCCACGTAGACCGGCTGCGCGGTGTCCCGGTGCCGCGCGCGCACCCCCGGGAACGACGCCGGCGCCCCCGTCGTCAATGCCGCATCGAGCGCCGCGCGGATCGCCGGCGACCAGGTGCCGTCCGACTCCCGGAAGTCGTGGTAGTCGCGCCCGACGATCTCGCGGGCCCGACCGGTCACCGCGAAGTAGGTGGAATTCGCCCAACGGACCGTTCCCGGCGCGCGCAACAGCGCGATCCCGACCGGCGCCGTTTCGAGCAGGTCGAGGGCGCGCTCGGCCGCCGCGTCCTCCCCGGTCATCGCATCGCCGAAGCGGGTCGCGGTCGATTAGCCTTCAGGTAGGGCCGATGCTCGGCGCCCGACGCAATTCCACGGCGTCCGCGTGCCTAGGGCGGGTCCCGGGGCCGCTCGGCCCGAACGGCGCGGCTCCAGCACGGTCCCGACGTGATCTCGAGGCGGACCCGGACGAGCCCGCCCTCGACGGCGACGGTGCAGGGAAATCCCGAGCCGTAGAGCACGCCGAGCATCGGCCAGTTCGCGGATCCGGTCACGGCCTCGAGGACCTCCACGCCGACCGCCCGCGCGCGGTCGGCCAGGTGCCAGAGGAGGAGCGTCGCCGCGCCTTTGCCGTGGAGGGAGTCCGCGATGAGGAACGCCACCTCCGCGACCGTGGGGCGGACGGGGTCGCGGTCGAACTCGGCCTGGCCGACGAGCCGGCCGGTCGGGCCGTCCAGCACTTCGAGGACGACCGAGGTCCGGCCCGGGCCGCTCGGCCCGACCAGGTGGTCGACCGCGCGCTGGCGCGAGACCGGGTCGAAGTACCGGAGCTCGATCGCCTCGTCCGAAAGGCCCGCCACGAACTCCGCGAGGGCCGCCCGGTCCCCGGGACGCACGGGTCGGATGCGTACGCGGGTCCCGTCCCGCAATGCGACGACCTCCTCCGCCGGGCGACCGGATCTCGGCACGGGTCCGGTGGCCCTGGAGTCGGAGTGCACGCCCGAGAGTGGGTCGCCGGAGGCATGAAGCGCCGCTCAATCAGATTTGACGGATGGGTCCGCGGCGACGCGCGGCTCGGCCGGATGGCCCGAGCCGGGGTCGCCGCGTCGGTTCGGCCGCGTACCGAGGTTCAGCCCGGCCCGAACCGGATCAGCGGCTTCAGGATGCCGTCCGCCTTCCGGTCCATCAGGTCGAACGCAACCTCGACCTCGCCGAAGTCGAACCGGTGGGTCGTCATCGGCGTCGGGTCGACCTGGCCCGACTGGAGGAGCCGAAGGAGCCGGCCCATTCGCACCCGGCCCCCGGGGCAGAGACCGGTGCGGATCGTCTTGTCGCTCATGCCGACCCCCCAGTCGAGGCGCGGGATCCGGACGTAGTCGCCCTCGCCGTGGTACCCCACGTTCGAGATCGTCCCGCCCGGACGCGCCGCCCGCACGCAGTTGATGAACGTCGCCTCCGCGCCGAGCGCCTCGATCGCCGCGTCGACCCCTTCCCCTCCGGTGAGGCGGAGGATCTCGGGCACGGGGTCGCCCGCCGCGAAGTCGACCACCGCACCGGCGCCGAACTGGCGGGCGAGCTCTTGCCGGCGGGGGACGGTCTCGACCGCGATCACGAGCCCCGCGCCGCGCAGCAGTGCGCCGGCGATGGCCATCAGCCCGACCGGACCCGCCCCGAACACCGCGACCGTCCCCCCGATCGGGATGTCGCCGTTCTCCGCGGCCATGAACCCGGTCGACATCATGTCGCAGGCGTAGACCGCTCGCTCGTCCGGCACGTCGTCGGGGATCGGGGCGAGGTTCGCGACGGCGTCGTTGACGTGGAAGTACTCGGCGAGCGTGCCGTCCTTCACGTTCGCGAACTTCCAACCTCCGAGCATCCCCGAGCACTGCGACGGGAATCCGCGCAGGCAGTTCGTGCAGTGGTAGCACGGCGTGATCGCGTTCACCGCGACCCGTTGACCGACCCGGAGGCCCTCGACCGACGACCCGAGTCGGTGGACGACGCCCACCGACTCGTGCCCGAGCGTCAGGTTCGTCCGCGGGCCGATCGCCCCGCGGACGGTGTGGGAGTCGGAAGTGCAGATCAGCGCGTGGGTCGTTCGGACGATGGCGTCGTTCGGGCCCGGCTCCGGCACGGGCTTCGTCCGAACGGAGACGTGTCCGATCCCGTCCATCACAAAGGCGCGCATCGTTTCGGTCATCGCCGTTCGACCGGCCGCCGACTAGATGACCGACTCGTGAACTCCGCTCGACGGAAGCGCGGCGGGCCGACTTTGCTCGCCGGACGCCGGCCCGGGTCTCGCGGGGCCGTGGTCTTTAAGATGCGTACCCACCTCCCACCGCGCCACCAAGAAGTCCCGGTCCAGCGCGACCGGGGACGGGGAGGGTATCGCGACCTGATCTCACGCCGGACGGATGGTTCGCTCGGCCGACGGAGTGGGCCCGTAGTATAGCTTGGATATCACGGTGGCCTCCGGAGCCTCAAACCCGGGTTCGAATCCCGGCGGGCCCGTTCCGACGTACGACCGAGGATCGTGCGCGCCGTCGTCCCGGCGAACCCCGTGCGTACGGCACTACGCCGGTACGTAGCGGCGGCTTATCCTCACTTCAGATATTGTAGTGGTCGAGGTACCCGATGCCCGAGACGTGTTGCCAGGACCCCGGCTGCGCGTGCGACCCGACGACCTGCCCACCCGGCTGCTGCGACGACTGCTGTTGACCGCCCCGCGCGTCGCCCTGTTCATCTGCGTCGAGAACGCGTGCCGGTCGTTGATGGCCGAAGCGATGTTCAACGCCGACCCGCCGCCCGGCTGGACCGCGGTTTCCGCGGGCACACAACCGGCGGCCGGGCCGAACCCGCGCACCGGCCCGATGCTGGCGGAGATCGGCCTCGCGCTCCCGGCGCACCCCCCGCAGATCCTGACCCCGGAGATGATGCAGGGGGCGCGCGAACGGGTCACGATGGGCTGTCTGGACGACGCGAGCTGTCCGGCCCAGTTGAAGGGACTCGACCTGAGGGACTGGGGGCTCCCCGACCCGGCCGGTCTCGACGACGCCGGCTTCCGACGAGTGCGCGACGACCTGCGGGGCCGGATCGCCGGGCTGCGCCGCGAGCTCGTGCTCGCCGACCGGCGGCGCGCCGCGCTCCGTCCGGCCGCGTGATCCCCGTTGACGAGCTCCGGGATCGGACGGTGGCTCGCGGAGTGTGCGGGCACCGGCCTCCTGGTGGGGATCGGCACCGGAACGATCGTGGCCGCGGGCCGCGGAGGGGGGATCCCCCCGTGGCTGATGGCCCTCGCCTGGTTCGCGGCGGTGCTCGTCCCGATCCTCCTCTTCGTCGGGGTCTCGGGGGCCCACCTGAACCCCGCCGTCACCCTGGCGCTCGCCGTCAGTGGCCGGGTGGCGTGGCGGGAGGCGATCCCGTACTGGACGGCGCAGTTCGCCGGCGCGTTCGCGGCGAGCTTCGCCGTCGAGCGGTCGCTCGGAACCGGCAGCCACCTCGGCGCGACCCTCCCCGCCCACGGGCTCGTCGCGCCGGCGTTCGTGGCGGAGGCCGGCTTCACGGCGGTCCTGGTCGCGTCGGTGTTCGTGCTCGCGGACTCGGGCGTCGGGCGGTGGCGATGGAGGTTGCTCCTGCCTCCGGCCGCGGTCGGCCTGTCGACGTTCGTGATCGGCCCGTGGACCGGTAGCTCGTTGAACCCGGCCCGCACGCTCGCGCCGGCCG
Source organism: Thermoplasmata archaeon (assembly GCA_030037815.1). Lineage (GTDB taxonomy): Archaea > Thermoplasmatota > Thermoplasmata > Lutacidiplasmatales > UBA184 > Lutacidiplasma. Next base: position 31,985 of record JASHPZ010000065.1, read on the forward strand.
TCCTCTCGGGGACGTACTCGGACCTCTGGCTCTACCTGGTCGCCGTCCCGCTCGCGGCGATCGTCGTCGCGGTCGGGTGGAAGCCCCGCGCGGTCGACATCGAGGACCAGGGCGTGAGTCCGGCGGTCGAGCGCGAATCCGAGGCCGGCGAACTCACGGACTGACCGCGCCCCGCGCTCGCGGGGGCTGCGGGTCGCGTCCGCCTCGGGACGCCCGAGTGCCCCGGCTCCCACCGGCAGCCATTAAGGGCGAGCCCCCATCCGCCCGCGTGACGGCCGAGGTGCGATCGCTCGCGGCCGTCATGCTCACCGACATGGTGGGCTACTCCTCGATCGTCCAGCGCGACGAGCGGCTCGCGCTCCGGCTGGTCCAAGAACAGGAGCGGATCGTCCGCGGCCGCCTGAAGGTCCGGCGCGGCCGCGCCGTCAAGTCGCTGGGCGATGGGGTGCTCGCGGAGTTCGCGAGCGCGCTCGACGCGGTCGAGTGCGCCGTCGAGATCCAGCGGGCGCTCGAGCGCCGGAACGCCCGCCGCCGGGCGGTGCGCGTCGAGCTGCGCATCGGGATCCACCTCGGGGACGTCGTCCACCGCGACCGCGACGTCTTCGGCGACGCCGTGAACATCGTCGCGCGCATCGAGCCGCTCTCGGACCCGGGCGGCGTCTGCCTGACCCAGCCCGTGTACGACCAGGTGCGCAACCGGATCGACGTGCGGATCGAGGCGCTCGGCACCCCGGCGCTCAAGCACATCGAGACGCCCGTTCCGACCTACCGGCTCCTCCTCCCGTCCGTCCGACCACGCGCCGCCGAGCTCCCCCCGGACCGTCCGCGGCTCGCCGTCCTCCCGCTCGCGAACCTGAGCGGTCAGGCCGAGGACGAGTACTTCGCGGACGGGATCACCGAGGAGCTGATCCAGATGCTCTCGAAGATCACCGGCCTCCGCGTGATCGGACGGACGTCGGTGATGCGCTTCAAGTCGTCCGCCGCATCCCCCGCCGAGATCGCGCGCGAGCTTGGCGTCCAGTCGGTCCTCGAGGGCGCGATCCGCAAGGCCGGCGCGCGCGTCCGGGTGACGGCCCGTCTCCTGGACGGAAAGAGCGGCGAGTCCGTCTGGTCCGGCGAGTTCGACCGGCAGGTCGAGGACGTCTTCGCGCTCCAGTCGGAGATCTCGCGCAAGATCGCCGGGTCGCTCGAGGTCCGCATCCTCGGGGGCGAGCGCGCGGCGCTCCAGCGCCCGATCACCTCCGACCCGGACGCGCACGCATTCTACCTCAAGGGCCGCGCGCTCCTCAACCGACGGACCGCCGACTCGCTCCGCGCGGCGCTGGGGGAGTTCCGCTACGCCCTGCGGGAGGACCCGGCGCTCGCCGAGGCGCACGCGGGCGCCGCCGACGCCTTCAGCACGCTCGCCTGGCTCGAGTTCGCCCGGCCGAAGGAGGCGTTCCCGCGGGCCCGGGCGGCCGCCCTGCGGGCCGTGCGACTCGACCCGGCCCTCGCCGAGGCCCACGCGTCGCTCGGGTTCGTCCGGTTCCTCTACGACCGCGCGTGGGTGGAAGCGGAGACGGAGTTCCGCCGCTCGATCGCGCTCAACCCGAACTACCCGACGGCCCACCAGTTCTACTCGGACCTGCTGAAGGCGTTGGGCCGGCTGGACGAGGCGCTGGTCGAGGTGGAGCGGGCGCGCGAGCTGGACCCCCTGTCCCTCGGGATCAACACCGCGCGCGGCCACGTGCTCTACCTGGCCCGGCGGTACGACGAGGCGATCGACCAGTACCGCCGGGCCCTCGCGCTCGACCCCGGGTTCGCGCAGGCCCACCTCTGGTTCGGCCGGCCGTACCTCGAGAAGGGGAGGTACGACGCGGCGATCGCCGAGGTCGAGACCGCGGTCCGGCTGACCCACGAGAGCACAATGAGCCTCGCCGTGCTCGGGCACGCGCACGCCTCCGCCGGCCACGCGCGGGAGGCGCGGGCGATCCTCGCGCGACTGCTCCGTCGCGGGCGGACTCAGTACGTTCCGTCGTACTGGATCGCGCTCGTGCACGTCGGATTGGACGACCGGGACCAGGCATTCCGCTGGCTCGACCGGGCCGACCGCGAACGGTCGGCGTGGCTCGCGTGGATCAAGGTCGAGCCGCGGTTCGACGGGTTGCGCTCCGACCCGCGGTTCCCGCGTCTGCTCCGGCGGCTCAAGCTCGCCTGAACGTCCCCGCGTCCGCGCGGCGCCCCGCCGCCCGGAGGACGCGGAGCGCGTTCAGCGTGACCATCTCGTTGCGGGGACCGACGCCCCAGTCGACGACCTCCGTGTTCGCGCCGTCGGCCGGACCGCTCCGCCAGAACCGGCGCTCCGCGGCCCAACTCCCGTCGGGCGAGCGCCGGGCGAGGAGCCGGTCGAGCGCCTCGCGCGTCCGCGGGTCCCCCAGGGCCCCGGCTGTTCCGAGCACCCGAAGAGCCTGGAGGAGGTCGTAGTGCCAGTAGACCGGATAGTGGAGCCGCGACCACTCCGACGGGAGTTCGCCCTCACCGCGACAGGATCGTACGAGGCGGTGTCGCAGGAAGAACTCGGCCGCACGCTCGACCGCGGGACGGACGGAGTCGTCCCCCGAGGTGCGGAGGTACTCGCTCAGTCCCCACAAGGTCGCGAGGGACTCGTAGAACGACGAGTGGGTCGCGTCGGGGGCGGAGTCGCAGTTCCAGCCCCCGTCCGGCCACTGCCAGCGCACGAGGCCGTGTGCGATCGCCCGCACGCGCGGGTCCGTGGCGCGCCCGAGCCGCGCGGAGACCCCCAGCGGATTGCCGAGCACGGACGCGTGCACCCGGAACCGACCGCGCACGCGGTGCGGGTCGGCCGTACGGTGGGGGAGCCGGTCGAGGACGTACCGGAGCGCCCGCTGCGCCACCGGATGGTCGGGCGGCACCCCGAGCTCGACCGCCGAGACGAGTCGCCAGGTCGCACCGGCCCACTTCTTGTACCAGTGGACGCCGAAGCTCCCGTCCGGTCCGGCCCCCGCGAGGAGCGCCCCGAGGCGGGGGCCGTGCACGAGGCGACGTCGGAGCTCCCGCACCTCGGCGGAGCGCTCCGACCGGCCCAGTACCTCGGTGAGCGTGAGGAGTCGAATCGACGGGTCGGGAGAATCGAGGAGGAACCGAACCCCGGGAGAGCTCGGGTCCAACGCGCGCTCTTCCATGCTCGCGCGACCAACGCACGCCAATGGAAAACGGGTCGTTCGGCCCGGGTCGGCTCGAAGGGTGGGGTGAAGTGCCCCGGCACCGTCCGGCCGGGTCGGGGCGCCCGATGCAGGTCGAATCCGATCCGGACCCAAAGTGGGTCGCGAGACTCAGCGGGAGATCGCCGACGGCGGTCGAACGCGCGCTCGCGGAGGCGGCGGGCCAGCGGGCCCTGTTCGGGTACCTTGCGCGGCAGCACCGAGCCGAGGGACGGAGCTCGTACGTCGAGATCGACGCGCCGCTCGAACTGCACGCGCTCGTCCGTCTCCTGCGTCCGTCGCACGTGGTGGAGGTGGGCGTCTCCTCGGGAGTCTCATCGGCATACCTCCTGAACGCGCTGGACCGGAATCGGCACGGCCGGCTCCACTCGGTGGACCGGCCGAGCCACCCGACGAAGCAGCAGATCGCGGAGGGCGCGACCCACGAGTCGTGGACGTTGCCGGTCGGCCGGTCGACCGGATGGGCCGTGCCGCCGCGCCTTTGGCGGCGGTGGGACCTTCGCCTCGGAGACAAGGCGGACGTGCTCCCGATGCTCGCCGAGCAGCTGCCGAAGATCGACCTGTTCGTCTACGACGTCCCCCACCGGGACACGGGTACCCGCGGGGAACTGCGTGCCCTGGACCGGCGCCTGCGACGGGGCTCGGTGGTGATCATCGACCACGGTCCCGGCGGCGAACTGTGCGACGCGCTCCGGACGTGGGCCCGCTCCCGCGGTGCGGAGCCGATCGGCCGGGCCGGGCTGGGCCTGTACGGGGCGCGGGCGGCGCGCTGAGCGCCGCCCGCACGCCGGAGTCAAGTCCGAGGGCGGGTTGGGGGCCTCGGACGACCGGAAGATGACGACCGATCGCGGCCGCGGATCGCACCCCGACGCGGAGTCACATCTCCGCCTCGCCCGCAGCCCGCAGCCGTCCGTCCGGTACTTCGCGCTCACCGAACTCCTCGGGCGCGGCGAGGACGACCCCGAGGTGCGCTCGGCCCGCCGGCAGATCCCGCGCACCGGATGGGCCGCCGACCTCCTCGCGACGCAGAAGGCCGACGGGTTCTGGGAGGCGCACACCCCCCGCACGGTCCGCGAGTGGGTCAACTTCCTCCGATTCCCGCCGTTCCGGTCCACCATTTGGCAGGGAACGGTGCTCGCCGACCTCGGGCTCACGTCGGCCGACCCGCGGATCCGGAAGCTCGCCGAGTGCGTGTTCCGGTACAACCTCGCGCTCAGCTCGCCGCTCAACCTCTACACGGAGGAGGTCTGCATCGTCGGCAACGTCGCCCGCATGCTGATCCGGTTCGGCTACAGGGACGACCGGCGCGTCCGGAAGCTGCTCGACTGGATGCTCGAGGACCAGCGCGAGGACGGCGGGTGGAACTGCGCCGCGGGCGCCCCGGGGACGTTGGACGCGTGGGAGGCGCTCTCCGCGTTCGCCGCGATCCCGAAACCCCAGCGCTCGGCGAAGGTCGACCGGGCGGTCGCCCGCGGCGCGGAGTTCTTCCTCGCGCGGAAGCTGGTCCACGAGGGTCCCCCGTACGCGCCCTGGCTGCGGCTCCACTATCCGACCCACTACTACTACGACGTCCTGGTCGGTCTGGACGTCCTGACGCAGCTCGGCTACGGCGGCGACCGCCGGCTCGGACCGGCCCTCGAGGTCCTCGCGAAGAAGCGACGGCGCGACGGGAGGTGGGCGCTCGACCGGATCCATCCCGACGAGCTCCCGCGGGGCGGCGGCCGTACGGTCCGACCGCTCGCCCTCGAGCGCGCCGGCGCCCCGAGCGAGTGGATCACGCTCACCGCCCTCCGGGTCCGCGCCCGCGTCGAGCGCGCAAGCTGAGCCGGCGACCGGCCCCCCCGGCGTCGGTCGGCGCCGACGGGGTTGAAGAGACGCGGCGCCGTGGCCGGCCGGCTCCCGATGGCCGCGTCGCGCGCCACCACCTACGAGGTCCGCTGCGCGTTCCGAGCACCGCTCGACTACGTGTTCCGCTGGTGCACCGACTACACCCCGGACGACGCCCGGCTCGAGAAGGCGCGGTACGAGCGCCGCATCCTCTCGCGCTCCGCCCGCCGGATCGTCTACGAGGACCTCGAGGACTCCGGACGCGGCTGGGACTGGAGCCGGCAGACCGTCACGTTGCGCCCGCCCGACCGGTGGCACGCCCACGTCCAGGGCAACCTGCGCACCTGGGAGATCGACTACCGGCTCGCGGAGCTCGGCGACGGGGGGACCGAACTCCGCTTCCGCGGGGTCCGGCGGCCGACCGCCCTCGGTCCCCCCAACCCGTCCCGAGCCCGGATGGAACCCGCGATCGCCCGCGGGTGGGCCGGGTTCGCCCGGGCCCTCGAACGCGACTACGGGCGCGCCCGCCGCGGACCGGGCCCGAGGCGCACGGAACGTTGCGACAACGTTCAAGTAAGGCGGCCGGGGTGAGGGAGAACGCCATGCCCGCCGGAAAGGGGACCGACCGCCCGGCCCGGGAGGAGCTTCCGCCCGAGGAACCGTCCGAGACGACCCAACTGGTCGCCCGGATCGAGGAGGAGCTGGACCTGCTCGT
>JASHPZ010000066.1 GCA_030037815.1 Thermoplasmata archaeon
CCCACGGCGACCTCGTCGTGGCCGCGGGCGAGACGTACACGATCCACCCGACCCCCGGATCGGGGTACTTCTACCAGGGCGGCAACATCACCGTCCTCGCCGGCGGCACGCTGATCGTCCGCAACACGACGCTCGCCTTCGTCCAGTTCGTCGGCGACTCCGGCACGGCGATCTCGCGCCTCTCGCACATCTACCACTTCACGGACGACGGCACCGTCGAGATCTACAACTCGACCGTCACGACCGCCGTCCAGGCGCTCCCGAACGCCTACGCGAAGCTCCAGGTCACGGTCACCGGCTCGATGGACGTCGTCAACTCGTCCCTCGCGTTCCCCGGCTGGCTGACGGTCACCGGCGCCGCGGCCGACCTGACGCTCAACGGCTCCTCCGTCACGTGGAACGGCGCGGTCCAGAACCTGACGGAACCGTCCGACATCCTCGGTGACACGATGTGGGCCCCGACCCTCGTCGCCTCCGCGGGCGCGACGGTCAACGTCTTCGACTCGACGATCAACAACACCTACGCGAACGACCTCAACGTGAACGGCCTCCCGAACCCGGCGCCGCTCAACGCGACCAACGTCGACCTGACGAGCGGCCTCAACCTCACGGACCTGTCGACCCCCACCGACTCGGTGAACCTGACGCGCGACTGGCTGTACCCCAACGGGATCGCCGGCGGAAACCTGGGCGTCTACTACAACGACTCCCTGACGACCCCGACCTCGGTCGGCGTCACGGTCTGGTACGCGGGCGTCGGCTTCCCGCTCGGCGACCTCGAGATCGTGAACGCGACCACCGACGCGGTCGCCTACCTTCCGTTCACACCCGCGCTCACGAGCGCGATCAACGCCGCGGGGATGCTCAACTACCTGAACTACACCGGCGACTTCGGCTCGGCGTCCCGCATCTCGGTCGGGATCACGAGCGTCACCGGTCCCGTGGTGACGGTCAACCAGCTGTTCCTGCAGCTCAACTCGTCCGTGTCGTACGACCTCTCGGTCTCGGGGGCCGGCACGCACCTCAACGCCGTGGACGCGCGCTTCGACGTCAACTTCGGCGCCGTCCCGTCGTCCCCCTTGTCCACGCAGGCGCCGTACCCCTGGCTCTCCAACAAGCTCGTCCTGACGGACGGCGCCGTGGCGAACCTGGGGAACCTTTCGGTGACCAACCCGATCCTCGGCGTCTTCTCGACGTCCGCGGTGCTGCCGGACGCGACCAGCGTCGCCTACTTCTACCGCTGGGCCGCGTTCAACCTGACCGGCCTCGGCGGCCAGCTGCCGGTCCAGGGCGGCACGATCAGCGCGTTCTATTCGTTCAACTCGAACCAGACGAACAACGCGACGGCGAACGGCCTCAACGACCTCGAGGCGTCCAACCCGGCGATCTGGAGCTACCTCCAGTACTGGGACGAGCTCCACCAGGTGCCGTCGTATGCGACGTCCAGCTTCGACGGGGTCGCCTACCTCCTGCTCGCCTCCGGGGAGCTCACCGGCCCGAACCTGCCGGACGGCCTCTTCCTCGGCGGCTACCACATCGGACTGGTCGTCCCGGCGCCGTCGAACAACACGCGGTCGTTCAACTGGTCGGTCTCTCCGTACCCCTCGGGCGTCGCCGAAGGCACCCCCGGCTACGGTCTCCCCGACTACGGCCCGGGCGTCAACTTCCCCTCGTACTTCGTCGGGGTCTCGGTCGCGACGTCGGTCACGGCGGACGGCGCCGTCAGCGCGAACGCGACCGTCCGGATCGGTCAGACGATCGGCATCGCGGTCGCTCTCCACGACACCGGCACCGGGAAGATCTTCTCGGTCGCCTCGTACCTCTACTGGAACGACTCGGCGGAGACGACCCTGGACGCCCAGTCGTTCGCGACCGACCTCACCGCGCCGGGTCAGTACTTCAACTACACCCTGACGTGGGTCGTGAACGACACGCTGGTCGGCCTAGCGGGCCGCGCCGTCGCGCACGAGTTCTCGGTCGCGATCGTCACGAACGACAACCTCCCGAAGTTCGGCGGGGAGAACCTGACCGAGGACGTCGCGACCGTGCTCGCGCCGTCCCAGGTGAGCCTGTCGGGCCTCACGCCGCCGCCGACGACGCTCCAGCTGAACGGGCAGTACTTCACGCAGGGCGTGCTCGCCTACAACGGCTCCGAGGCGGCGACCGTCTCGGTGGTCCTCGCCCCGACCACGGGCGGCGCGACCCAGACCGTCTTCGCGGGCGCGCGAGAGCCGGGCAACTTCACGCTGTTCTGGTTCCCGCTGGGCCAGCTGCTCTCCGCCGGAACGTCGTACACGATCAACGTGACCGCGACGTACAACGGGGTCACCACCACCGTCGCGATCCCCGGCGTCTTCTCGGTGCCGGCGAGTCCGCCGTCCGCGACGGGATTCCTGACGCAGAAGTTCCTCGGGCTCCCGCTCTGGCTGTGGCTCGCGATCGCCGGCGCGGTCGTGGTCGCGATCCTTGCGTTCCTCGTGCTCGCGCGCCGCCAGGCGGCCGGCAAGCTGGTCGAGTGCGGCGAGTGCGGCAACCTCATCCCGGAGGAGGCGACGACCTGTCCGAAGTGCGGCGCCGAGTTCGAGACCGACCTGATGCGCTGCAGCCGGTGCGCCTCGACCATCCCGGCCGACTCGAAGTTCTGCCCCGAGTGCGCGGCGCAGCTCCTCGGGAAGCCCGGGGAGGGCGAGAGCGACCCCGAGCGCCAGGGGTACGACGAGTTCACCCAGAAGTACCGCGCCGAGGCGAAGAAGGAGCTCGGCGACAACTACAACGAGGGCTCGTTCTGGGACTGGTGGAAGCGCCAGCCGACGTACACGTCGTTCAGCCAGTGGAAGCTCCAGCAGGGCCAGGGAACGCCGCGCGCCGGCATGAGCGCCCCGCCGACCGGCACCGCGTCCGTCGCGCCGAGCCCGCCGCCGCGCACCCCGCCCCGCTCG
>JASHPZ010000067.1 GCA_030037815.1 Thermoplasmata archaeon
AAGATCGTCCGCGAGTCGGGTCGACGCATCGGAATCGGCTGGCTCTCGTCGCACAAGCTCCGCCACTACGTCTGCGACTCCCTGCTGGACGCAGGCGTCTCCGTCCCGTCGGTAGCCGAGGTCCTTGGCCACGTCCGATGGGAGACCACGGCCGGGTACCGCTCGCGGCGCCTGACCGTGGTACGTGCCGAGCAGGAGGTTCGGGCCGCCTCGAGGGCCCGCTTCGGAGGGAACAAATGAGCGCAAAGCGCGCCAAGAGGAGCGGACGACGCCGGATCAGGTCGACTAGTGGCAAATCCCGCCGGGCGCAGCTCGGAAAGGGATGGGAGCAGGGGGATTTGAACCCCCATATGCGGGTCTCTCCGCGCGCTCCAGTCAATCGTCACGGGGGCGCGGGGCGCCCCTCCGCAGACCCATACTCACAGGGCGACGCGGCGTCGCCCTGACTGGAGCCCGCTGGTCTGCCAGATTAGCCTATGCTCCCTCCGAGCGGAACGGGAGGCCGGGACGACTTAGCCTTTGTTGTGCGCCGAGGGCGGCCGTCCCAGCGCGGGACAACACTTATGTTCAAGTCCGATTGCCTGAAATCCAATGTCCTTGAATAACTCCACTCCGCCGTCGCGCCGCGCCCGCACGATCTCCGCGACCGCGTTCGTGGTCGGGCTGTTGCTCGCCGCCGGCGTCGCGGTGGCGGGGACGGCGATCTACTTCGAACTAAAGCCCGCGGGTTCGGCGGGCGGCCCGGGCACGCTGTCGATCACCGACGACCTCGGCCGTCACGTGAACGTGCCGTACGACCCGTCCCGCGTCGTCGTCCTCGGGCCCAACATCATGGACTCGATGTACCGCCTCGGGCTGCGCAGCCACGTCGTCGGCGTGGACTGCTCGACCCCGGCGTTCGGGGGACTCGGCGGCGACTACTCGCCGGACCAGGTCGCGCTCTGGAACCTCTCCGCGTCGATGTGCGTCCAGGCCGAGCCGCTCGTGACCGAGCAGCTCCTCAACTTGACGCCGGACCTCGTGCTCGCGGCGACGATCGTCTCCGTAGCGGACGTCGAGACCGTGAGCCATACGTTCGGAATCCCGGTCGTGATGCTGCAGCCCCCGACCTTGAGTGGGGTGGAAGTGGACGTCAACCTGCTCGGCGAGATCTTCGGGGTCACCCCCGCCGCGGAGTCGTTGAACGCGGAGCTCTCGGGCGCGCTGGGCAACGCGACGCTGCTCCAGACGAACCTGACGGACTCGGGCGTGCCGTTCCCGAGCGTCCTCGTGACCTACTCGACCGATTCGAACGGGTACTGGTCGTACGGGCCCGGCACGTTCGGTGAGTCGTTGATCGAGCTCGCCTCCGCGGTCAGCATCTCGGCCAACTCGAGCTTCCCGTATCCGGAGCTCTCGGGGGAACAGGTGCTGACGAGCGACCCCGAGTACCTCGTCTATGGGACCGGCTACGGCCTCAACGAGTCGTCGTACGCCACGGCCCCGTTCTGGTCGAGCCTCGGCGCCGTCCAGGACGGTCAGGTCTACGGGCTCGACTCGAACTACCTCACCGAACCCGACCCGACCATGATCCTCGTCGGGCTGCCGGCGCTGATCGGCATCTTCCACCCCGGGTCGTCGTAGCGGAGTCCGGACGTGGCCACCGGGCCCGCCGAGCCCCGCCCACCCGCCCGCCGACCGCGGCGCGGGCGACTGGCGCCGATCCTCGGGCTGGCCGGATTGCTCGCCCTGGCGCTGTTGTTCTCGCCGCTGCTCGGGAACGTCGCGATCCCTCCGGAAGTGGTCCTGCGCATCCTCGCGCGGCACCTGACGGGCGGGGCCGTGTTCTCCAACCCGTGCGCCGGCACGTCGATCTCGCCTACCCTCTGCACGGCCTACGACGAGATCGTCTGGGAGGCGCGGCTGCCCGAGATCCTGCTCGCGCTCGGCGCGGGCGCGGCCCTCGGCGCGTCGGGGGCCAGCCTGCAGGGGGTCTTCCGGAACCCGCTCGCCGACCCGTTCCTCCTCGGGATCTCCTCGGGCGGAACGGTCGGGGCGGCGTTCGTGTTCGTGTTCCAGGTCGACGTCCCGCAGGAGGACCTCGTCCTGCCGTTGTTCGCCTTCGTCGGGGCGGTGGCGACCGGCCTCGTGATCCTCGCGGCCGCGCGCAGTCGCTTCGGGTCGGTCGAGACGCTCCTCCTCACCGGGGTCGCGCTCTCGAGCTTCCTCTCCTCCTGGCTCTCGCTGCTCCTGTTGCTCAACCCGACGGGAAGCCTCCAGGTGGACTTCTGGCTCCTCGGCAACATCGGGGGCGGGACGTGGGCGATCGACGGGATCGTCCTCGGCACGGTGCTGATCACGGGCACGCTCCTCGCCCTGCTCGGCCGCGAGCTAAACCTGCTCCAGCTCGGCACGGACGTCGCGCAGAGCCTCGGGGTCGACGCCCGACGCGTCCGCATGCAGCTGATCCTCTTGACGGCCCTCACGACCGCCGTCGCGGTCGCGTTCACCGGAGTGATCGGGTTCGTCGGACTCGTGTCGCCGCACATCGTCCGGCGGCTGTTCGGCACCGACTACCGCGTGGTCGTCCCCGGCTCCGCCGTCGTCGGCGGAGCGTTCCTCCTCGGGGCGCGCGACCTCTCCCTGTGGGTCCTGCCGACGAGCGTCTTGCCGATCGGGATCTTCACGGCGTTCGCCGGCGCGCCATTCTTCGTCTACCTGCTGTACCGCCGCCGGGCGGCAGCCCCGATGGGGGCCCTGTGAGCGCCGCCGACCCGCCGTCCCTGCGCGTCGCGCGGCTGACCGTTCGGTTCGGGGGTCGCCCGGCGCTCGTGGGGGTCGACCTGATCGCGCGCCCGGGGGAGTTCGTCGCGCTCGCCGGACCGAACGGCTCGGGGAAGACCACGCTGTTGCGCACGCTCCTCGGGTTCGTGCCGGCCGATGAGGGAACGGTCGAAGTCGGGGGGTCGCCGGTCGCGTCCCTCGCGGTGCGGGAGCGCGCCCGGCGGCTCGCGTGGGTCCCGCAGGAGGAGACGACCCGCGACGACGTCCCGCTGATCGACTACGTGCTGTTCGGCCGGTACGCGCACCTGGGGGCGCTCGAGGGCCCGACCGCGGACGACCGCGCGCAGGCGGAACGCGCCCTCGTCTCGGTCGGTCTCGCGGACCGGCGCGCGGACGGCGTCCTCGCGCTGAGCGGCGGGGAGCGGCAGCGCGCCGTCTTGGCGCGGGCGCTCGTCCAGGGGGCGCCGATCCTCCTCCTCGACGAGCCGACCGCCCACCTCGACATCGGCCACCAGCTGGACCTCCTCGCGCGCGTCCGGGCGCTCGCGCGGGCGGGCACCGTGACGGTCCTCGCCGCGCTGCACGACCTGAACCTCGCGGCGCGGTTCGCGGACCGCATCGTCGTCCTCTCGCGCGGCCGGAAGGTCGCGGACGGTCCGCCCCGCGCGGTCCTCTCCGCCGAACTGCTCGCGCGCGTGTGGGGGGTCGTCGGCGCCGTCCGCGAGGAGCCCCGCTCCGGCGTGCCGTACCTGATCCCGTTCCGCCCCGCCTCGGTGGGGGGCGACGGGCCCGCGCCGCTCGGCGTCGGCCCGGTCCATGTCGTCGGCGGCGGCGGCGCGGCATCCCCGGTCCTCCGGACGCTCGTGGACGCCGGCTACCGCGTCACCGCCGGCGTGCTCCACCTGATGGACACCGACCAGGAGACCGCGCAGGAGCTGGGCGTGCCGACCGCGGTCGAGCTGCCGTTCGTGCCGATCGGGGACGAAGCGCGGACTCGGGGGCGGACGCTCCTCGGCGCGGCGCGGCTGGTCGCGGTCGCCCCGTTCCCGGTCGGCCCGTCGAACCTCGCAAATCTGGAGGAACTCTCGGAGGTCGTCGGCCGCGTTCCGGTCGTGCTGGTCGGGTGGCGGAACCGCGCCGCCTGGGATTTCTCGGACGGCGCGGCGACCGAACTCGTGCGCCGACTGCGGGAGCGTGGGGCCGTCGACGTCGACACGCCCGAGCAACTCCTCGCCCGTTGCGCGGCGTTTCTCGCCGCGCCGCCAGTCGCGCCCTAGCGCACCGCGGAGCGCGGAAGGCGCCGACCCGACAGCGAGCGAACCTCGAGCGGCGGCGGGTCCGGCCCCGCGAACTCCGCGATCAGGCCCGGCAACGCCTCCTCCGCGACCACCACGGTGCTCGGGACGCCGACGCGGGAGGCCGCCCGCACGGCCTCCGCGACCGCGAAGCGGAGCACCGGGGTGCGGCTCGCGCGGCGGGCGAGATGGTAGCCGTCGAGGCCCTCGGCCGCGACGAGCGCGCCCGTCGACCGCGGGAGCGCGGCCCGGAGTCGGAGGACCGCGGAGGGGTCCTGGACGTCGGAGGCCGTCACCGAGAGGATCGTGACGGGCGCCGCGACGATCGGGACGATCCCCTCGAGATTTCCGACCTCGACCAGCGTACCGGCCCGGCCTCCCCGGGAGACCCGCCCGCGGGACGGGCCGGCGCCGCCGCGGCGGGCCGTGAGGATGCCGTCCTGGAGGACCAGCGACACCGCGTCACCGGGCCGGACCGCCTCCGCCGCCACCGCGCGCGTCGAGCGGATGACGTGGAGCCGCGCCAACCGGTGCGCGACGTCCGCGCCCAGGCGGTCGAGCGCGGCGTGGAGCGTGTCGATCCCGCGGACGGTCGGGCGGTAGTGGCCGTCCCGCAGTTCGACCAGGCCGGTCCGCGCGAGCTGTCGGAACGAGTTGGACGCCGCCTGGACCGTGAGGCCCAACCGGTCCGCGATCGGCCGGAGCTGCGTCGGCTCGAGCGTCAGGCACTCGTAGAGGAACAGGAGCTCGGTGACGGCGCCGCTGCGGCGGAGCGCGGGCAGTCCCTCGCCCAGCCGGGCCTTCGCGGACGGCACGGCCGGCGGGAGGCGGCCGGCGAGTAAAACGCTGTTTCCGCGCGGGGCAATCCCCGTTTAACCGGCCGCGACGCGTCCGCGCTCGCCCGGACCCGGCGCGGCCTCGGCCGTCCGGCGGACTTCGCGGATCCGGTCGCGGATGCGGGCGGCCTCCTCGAAGTCGAGCCGCTCCGCGGCGAGCCGCATCTCCTCCTCGAGGTTCGCGATCAGGAGCGGCAGCCGGTCCTTCCACCGCTTCCCGAGCCCCGCCACGGAAAGGTCGCCGCTGGGCGCCTCCTCGTCCGGCGCGAGGATCGAGCGGACCTCCTTGCGGACGCTCTCGGGGACGATCCCGTGCTCGGTGTTGAAGGCGACCTGGGCGGCCCGCCGCCGGTTCATCTCCGCGACGGCGCGCGCCATCGACCCGGTCGTGCGGTCCGCGTAGAGGACGACCTTGCCGGCGGCGTTGCGGCTCGCCCGTCCCGCGGTCTGGATGATCGACGTCTCGCTGCGGAGGTACCCTTCCTTGTCCGCATCCAGGATCGCGACGAAGCTCACCTCGGGGAGGTCGAGCCCCTCCCGCAGGAGGTTGATTCCGACCAGGACGTCGAACCGCCCCAGGCGGAGGTCGCGCAGGATCTCGACCCGCTTCAGCGTCTCGACCTCGGAGTGGAGATACCGGACCTTGAGCCCCAGGTTGGCGAGGTAGTTCGCGAGCTCCTCGCTGGTCGCCTTCGTCAGGGTCGTGACGAGCGCCCGGTCGCCCCGCGCGATGCAGGCGCGCAGCTCCTCGACCAGGTCCGCGATGTGGCCCTTCAGCGGGCGGATCTCGATCGGCGGGTCGACGAGACCGGTCGGCCGGATGATCTGTTCGACGACCGCCTTCGACGCCTTGCGCTCGAACGGCCCCGGCGTGGCCGACACGAACACCGCCTGCGGCACGTGGGCGAGGAACTCCGGGAACTTGAGCGGTCGGTTGTCGCGGGCCGACGGGAGGCGCCAGCCGAACTCGACCAAGTTGTCCTTCCGGCTGCGGTCTCCCTTGTACATCCCCTGGAGCTGCGGGAGCGTGACGTGCGACTCGTCCAGGAAGACGAGGAAGTCGTCCGGGAAGAAGTCGAGGAGCGTGTACGGCGGCTCCCCGGGCCGACGGCCCGAGAAGTAGCGCGAGTAGTTCTCGACGCCCGCGCAGTAGCCGGTCTCGCGCAGCATCTCGAGGTCGTAGTCGACGCGGCTCTGGAGGCGCTGCGCCTCGACGATCTTCTCCTCCGCCTTCAGCTCCGCGACCCGGCGGTCGCGGTCCCGCGCGATCTCGGCGAGGATCGCGCGGAGCCGGGCGTCGATCGTCAGGAAGTGAGTCGCCGGGAAGATCGTGAGCTCCGAGAGTTCGCGCCGCTCCTCCCCGGTGACCGGGTCGAGCTCGACGATCGCGGCGACCGCGCTCCCCTCGAGGACGACCCGGTGGACCGTCTCGCCGGCGCCCATCACGTCGACCGTCCCGCCGCGGACGCGGAACCGTCCGCGCTTCAGCTCGACGTCGTTCCGGGCGTACTTCATCCGGACGAGCTGCTCGAGGAGCGCCTGGCGCGCGATCGTCTGGCCGACCCGGAGCGGGACGACCGACGCCCGGTAGTCGTCGGGCGACCCCAACCCGTAGATGCAGCTGACCGACGCGACGATCAAGACGTCCCGTCGCGTGAGGAGCGCCTGGGTCGCGCGGTGGCGGAGGCGGTCGATCTCCTCGTTGATGGACGCGTCCTTCTCGATGTAGAGGTCGATCTGGGGGACGTACGCCTCGGGCTGGTAGTAGTCGTAGTAGCTGACGAAGTACTCGACCGCGTTGCGCGGGAACAGCGCGCGGAACTCGCTCACGAGCTGCGCGGCGAGCGTCTTGTTCGGGCTGACAACCAAGGTCGGGCGCTGGAGCCGCTGCACGACGTGGGCCATCGTGAACGTCTTGCCGCTGCCCGTCACGCCGAGGAGCGTCGTGAACTTCTCGCCGCCGCCGACCCGCGCGACGAGCTCGTCGATCGCCGCGGGCTGGTCCCCCTGCGGCACCAGGTCGGTCTCGAGCTCGAACCGTCCCGGAAGCGAGCGCCCGGCGGACGGGACCTTCGCGCGCTTCACGGCACCACCGGGAGTCCGGGCGGGCGCGCGCCGTAGCCGAACGGGTCGACGGTGACCGTCTCGAAGCCGAGGGACGCGACCGCGCGGACGACCCGCGACGCGAGCGGCTCCGCGGAGAGCCGGGCAACCTCCGTCGGGTCGACCTCGATCCGGGCCGACCGGCCGCGGACCCGGACCCTCACCCGGCGGAAACCGGCCGCGAGGACGATCGACTCCGCGGACTCGATCCGCCGGAGCAGGTCGGCCGAGATCGGGTCGCCGTGGGCCACGCGGGAGGCGAGGCAGGCGTCCGACGGCTGGTCCCAGTTCGGCAGGCCGCGGCGCCGTGCGGCGGCGCGGACCTCCGCCTTCCCCCACCCCATCCAGAGAAGCGGGTGCTGGAAGCCGGCGGCGTCCATCGCGCGGAGGCCCGGCCGGTCGTCCGCGAGGTCGCCGCGGTGGACCCCGTCGAGGTACTGTCGGGCCCCGTTGGCCGTCCCGAACCGGACGAGCGCCTCCGACTCGACCGCGCGGCAGTGGTAGCAGCGGTCGGAGGGGTTCGCCCGGTATTCCGGCCGCGCGATCGGGTCGGCCGCCACCTCACGGTGCCGGATGCCGATCGCCGTCGCCACCGCCCGCGCGCGCGCGACCTCCCGCTCGGCCACCGCCGAGCTCGTCAGGGTCACGGCGGTCGCCGCGGCGCCGAGCGCGTCGAACGCGAGCGCCGCCACGACCCCGGAGTCGACGCCGCCCGAGAGCGCGACCACGGCCCGGCCGCCGCGCCGGAGCCGATCGAGGACCTCGGCCTCGTCGAGCGGAGGCGAGGGTGCCGGAGGTTCGTGCGCCATGAGCCGACCGTCAGGGTCCGCGGTTCCTTACCCTTTGCCGTCGGCAACCGCCTTAGCCCGCGCCGGGGTAGGTCGGGCGATGCAGGCCGCGCGCGACGGGCACCGGTGGCTGTTGAAGCTCGACGAGAACTCGGACCTCTTCGAAACGCTCACCGGATTCGCGGAGAAGGAGGACCTCCGGGCCGCCACCGTCCCGTTCGGCATCGGGATGTTCTACGAGTCGTCGTTCGGCTACTGGGACGGGTCGCGGTACCAGCCCCACGAGACGAGCGGCCGACAGGAAGTGGTCGCGCTCCACGGCACGATCGCCCGGGCGGACGGCCGCCCGTCGATCCACCTCCACGGCGCCGTCTCGGGCGCGGACCACGTGCTCCGCGGCGGCCATCTCCTGCGGGCGAAGGTCGGGGTGCTGCTCGAGCTCGCGGTCGACGCGTTCCCGAACCGGACGTTCGGACGTCCGATGGTCGAGAGCGTCGGTCTGCGGGTCCTCGACCTCGAGCCGGGCACCGACGTCTAGCGGCCGAAGCGCCTTTCTCCCGGGGCGGGTCGGCGGGGCCCCATGCCGGACGAGCCCCTCGAGGCGCCCGGGATCGACCCGCGGCTGCGCGCGGCCGTCGCCCGCCGCGGGATCCGGGAACTGACGGAGATCCAGCGTCTCGCCCTCCCGGTCCTCTTGGGGTCGGCGGACGCTCTCCTCCTCTCCCCGACCGGTACCGGGAAAACGGAGGCCGCGCTCCTCCCCATCCTCTCCCGCCGCCTGGCGGAGCCGTCGCCCGCGATCTCGACGCTCTACATCACGCCCCTCCGGGCGCTCAACCGCGACCTCGAGCACCGGCTGGTCGCGCTCGTCGAGGAGGTGGGCCTCACGGCCGCGGTCCGCCACGGCGATACGCCGAACTCGGCGCGCCTCGCCCAGTCGAAGCGGCCGCCGGACCTCCTCCTGACGACCCCCGAGACGCTGCAGATCCTCCTGGTCGGCCGGCGGCTCCGCGCCGCGCTGACGAACGTGCGGACCGTCATCGTGGACGAGGTGCACGAGCTCGTCGGCTCCGACCGGGGCGCCCAGCTGGCCCTGACGCTCGAACGCCTGGACGCGCTGACCGGGCGCACCGTGCGGCGGATCGGCCTCTCCGCCACCGTCGGGAACCCCGCCGAGGTCGCGCGCTTCCTCTCCCCGCGCCCGAGGGACGTCGAGGTCCGCGCGGCGACGACGCGACGCGCCCTCGACCTGACGGCGCGACGCCCGGTCGAGGAGCGCTCGCCCCTCCCCGGCGACCTCGTGCGGGAGCTCAAGGCCGACCCGACGCTTCTCGGGGGGCTGCGTCAGCTCGAGGAGGAGATCCGGGCGCACGCGACCACGCTCGTCTTCGTCAACACCCGGCCGACCGCGGAAGCGCTCGCGGCCCGCCTCAACCGGCTCGCCCCGGACCTGCCGGTCGCGGTCCACCACGGTTCGCTCTCCCGCGAGGTCCGCGAGGAAGCGGAACGGTCGTTCCGCGAGGGCCGGCTCCGGGGCCTGGTGGCGACGTCCTCGCTCGAGCTCGGCATCGACATCGGCGCGGTCGACCACGTCGTGCAGTTCGGCTCGCCCCACCAGGTCGGCCGGCTCGTGCAGCGGGTCGGCCGCTCGGGCCACCGGCTCGACCGCACGATCCACGGCACGGTCTTGGCCCTCGACAACGACGACCTCGAGGAGGCGGCCGTCCTCGCCCGACGGGCGGACGCGGGGCAGGTGGAACCGGTGACGTGGCGGACCCGGAACCGCCTCGCCGCCGCCCAGCAGATCGTCGCGACCCTGC
This sequence comes from Thermoplasmata archaeon, assembly GCA_030037815.1. GTDB lineage: Archaea > Thermoplasmatota > Thermoplasmata > Lutacidiplasmatales > UBA184 > Lutacidiplasma. The sequence continues at coordinate 9,606 of JASHPZ010000067.1, forward strand.
GCGCGGAGGGCCCGGTGGACCCGGGACCGCTGGTCGCGCGGCTCCGCCGCGCCGCCGCCGTGGAGGAGCTGACCGACGCGGAGTGGACGGCGCTGATCGACTACCTCGTCGGGCTCTCGCTCGCGAAGCGGCTGGACGGCCGCGTGACCCCGGGGCGGGGGACGCTGCACCGGTTCTACGCGTCGCTCTCGCTGATCCCGGACGAGCGGACGTACCGGCTCCGGGACATCGCGACCCGGCGGCTGATCGGGACGCTCGACGAGCGGTTCGTGCTCACGCAGATCCTCGCGCAGCCCGAGGAGATCTTCCTGCTCCACGGGCGGACCTGGAAGGTCGTCGAGTACCGGGACGGCGAACTCCTAGTCGAGACGGTCCAGGAGATCGGGCAGGAACCCCGCTGGGCCGGCGAGGACCTGCCGGTGCCGTTCGACGTCGCGCAGGAGATCGGCCGGCTCCGCCGCGTCGGGGACTTCGAGCGGTACCCGGTGCCGCCCGTCGACCGGGCCCGCCTCGCGGAGCGGCGGGCGGCGGCGCTCGCGGCCGAGTCGCTTGCCACGGACGAACGGGTGACGGTCACCTCCCGCGGCCGCCTGGTCGTCTACGGCGCCTGCTTCGGGACCCGGACCAACGAGACGCTCTCCCTCGCGGTCGCCGGGCTCCTGACGGCGCGGCTCGGCGCTCGGGTCGACGTCGTCTCCGTCGAACCGACCTGGTTCGTGGTCGAGCTGCCGATCGCGGTCGACCTGCCGACGCTCGTGGACGCGTTCGCGATCGACCCGGCGGCCGTCGGTCCGCTCGTGGAGCGGCTCGTTCCGTCCGGGCTCGACTACCGCTGGGTCTTCCTCGCCGTCGCGCGGAAGCTCGGGGTGCTCCCCGAGTCGGCCGACCCGCGCGACCTCCGCACGCTCGAGCCGCTGCTCGCGGCCAGCCGCACGAACCCGTTGGGGGAGGAGGCGCTCGAGAAGACGCTCCACGAGCGGTACGACCTCGACCACGCCTCGGAGGTGCTCGAGCGGGTCCGGTCCGGCGCGGTCGCGGTCGTCGCGACCGCCCCGTCGGCGCTGACGGACGGGCCGCTCGAGCGCCTCGAATGGCGGACCGTCTCCGAGACGCCGCCGCCGACGCTCCTCAAGGCGGTGCGGGAACGACTCGAGAAGGAGTCGCTCGTCCTCGTCTGCCTGCGGTGCGGCTTCACGCGGACCACCACGCCCGCGCGCTACCGGTCCGAGGGCGGCAGCCGCTGCCTCCTCTGCCACGGATCGCTGTCGGCCGTCCTGTCGCCGCGGCGCGTCGAGGAGATCGACCGATTGAGCCGGTACGCGAAACGGAAGCGGTCGCCGGACCGGCCGGGCGCGACGAAGCCCGGTCGCCGCCCGCGCAAAGAGCGGCCGCTCCCGCCGGGGACCGAGAACCTGGTCCGCGCCGGCTACACGTCGGCGGAGCTCGTCGCCCACTACGGCGAGCGGGCGCTGTTCGCGCTCGCCGCGCGGGGGATCGGACCCGACACGGCCCGCCGGCTCCTGATGCGTCTCTACCGGGACGACGACGCGTTCTTCACGGAGATCCTCCGGGCGGAGCGCGCCTACGCCCGGACGCGCGCGTTCTGGGACTGAGGGGCCACCGCCCGCGCGACCTCGGCGACGGTCGCCCACGGCGCGTCCGTGCGGAACCCCTCGGGCCGCGGGTGCGCGCGGGCGAAGCGGTGGCCGCGCGCGGCGAGTCCCGTTCGGAGTTGCTCGAGGGACGGAGGGTACGGCAGTCCGAGCACGGACGCGAGCTCGTTCGGTTCGTAGTAGAACGGCCGGTCGACCCGGGTCTCCTGCCGGAACCGTTCGATCCACGCGGCCGCTTCCCGCGGCGTCGCGGCCGTGGGCGGCGCCTCCATCGCGGCGACGAGCTCCGCGTCGAACAACGGCCCGAGCCACATCGGGCCGAACGGCCCCGTCTCCCCGACGGGCGGCCCGGTCCACCGGGCCGGGTCGATCTCCCCGATCGGGTCCGGAGTCACGGGGGGCCGGTCGACGCGGACGTACGCGCGGACGTGATGGCCCTGCACGTAGGCGAGGAGCGGCCGGACCGCGCGCCCGTCGGCGCGCGCCGACCGGGCGAGGTACGCCAGGAGGATCCGAAGGCCCCCCTCGCCCCCGAGCCGCCCGCGCACGGGTCGCGCGCCGTACCGGCGGAGCGCGGCGGCCGGCTGCGCGCCCGCGAGGACCATCAGGTCGGTCGCCGTGACCGCGAGCGTCCCGCCGTCCCGGGTCGCGGCGAGCGCCGTCGCGACGAACGGGATCGGACTCCCGAACGGGTCGACGTCGACGAAGTCGAACGGCGCCTCCGCGGGGGCGGTTCGCCCGTCCGCATGCCGGGCCGTCGCCCCGGGAATCCGGGCCGCGTTCTGCGCCAGGACGCGGGCGGCCACGGGGTGCGCGTCGGTGAGCAGGAACGACGCGAACGCGTCCGTCTCGCGGACGAGGCGCAGCCCTCGGACGCCCGTCCCGGCGGTGACCTCCCAGCCGGAGGCGGCCCGCGGCCGTCCGCGTGCGAGGGCGCGCACAAACGCCACCCCGAGGTCGCGGTCGAGGCGCATCGCGGGGTTGTAGAAGACGTCGGCGCGCGGGCGGGGTCCGGCCCCGTCGGGCACGCGGGGCAGGTCGAGCGGCGTCCCGCCCTCGACGGAGTGGACTAGTGGGCCCGGCCCGTGATCAGGTGGACGATCTTGAACGCGAGCAGGTTCTTGTTGACCGGCGTCACTTCGAGCAGGCGTAGTTCGTCCCTCCGACGGATGTCCTGGAGCAGCGGGTTGCGGGACTTCTTGTGGAGCGTCATGACGATCGACTTCTTCGCGTCCAGGGTGTCCATCACCGTCTTGGTGAACGCCTCGCTCTCGACCTCCATCTTGCCGACCTCGTCGATCACGATGACGTCGGCCGTGTCGCGCGCCGACTCGAGGGCGCGGGTCCCGAGGCCCTCGAGCGCCCCGACGTTGACGCCGTACCGACCGGACCGGACGCGCGACTTGAGCCCCTCGTGGGCGAACACCTCGTGCTCCTTCGTGATCCAGTCGGTGATCTGGAACCCGGTGCGGCGCTGGCGCTCGACGATCGGCTCGGTCACCATGCCGCCGACGGTGACGCCCTCCTCCTCGAGGAGCTGGATGATGCGCAGGAGCGTCTGCGTCTTCCCCGAGCCGGGCAGACCGGTGATTCCGATCTTGACCGGCGGTGACAGGCGACGGGGCATGTGAAGAAATCCAGAGGTCAGTACGTTGAGGCGGAAATCGGATAATAAAGCATCCCCCGGAACGGGAGGCGCCGCGGCGGCGGAGTCCGCCGTCTATCCCGCCCGAGAGGACAGCTTCCTCCTCCTGCCGTTCGCCCGCGTGCGGCCGGGGACGCGGCTCCTCGAGGTCGGCTGCGGCGAAGGGCGCGCCGCCCT
>JASHPZ010000068.1 GCA_030037815.1 Thermoplasmata archaeon
GGCGGTGCGCCGCCGGCGCGGCCGGACCGGCACGACCGGCGTCGACCCCGCGTCCGGCGCGGCGCCCGGTTCCGCCGACCCGTAGAGCGGCTCGACCGTCAACGGGTGCTCCTCGAGCCAGGCGACGCCCTCGACGTAGGCGCTGAACGCCTCGAGGCTCGTGAACAGGGGGAGCCCGAGCTCCACCGCCCGGCGGCGGAGGACGTACTCGTCCTCGAGCATCCGCTCGAACTTCTCCTGCGTGAGCGAGAGGGGGACGTTCAGGAGGACGTCGATCCCGCCGCGGTCGAGCTCCTCGAGGACGTTCGGGCGCCGGTCCGGCTCCGACACCTTGTGGAGCGTGCGGACGCGCGAGATCCCGCGCGACTCGAGGAACGCGGCGGTGTCCTCGGTCGCGGCGAGCCGGAGCCCGAGCTCCCGCAGCCGGTGCGCGACCGGGAGGAGCTCCTCCTTGAGGCGCGGGCCGCCGACCGAGAGGAACGCGGTCCCGCGCTTCGGCACGAGCCGCACGCCGGTCGCGACCAGCGCCTTCACGAGCGCGTCCGAGAACGTCGGCCCGAAGCAGGCGACCTCGCCGGTCGACTGCATCTCGACGCCGAGGAGCGGGTCCGAGCCCGCGAGCTGGAGGAACGAGAACTGCGGGACCTTCACGCCCCAGCGGCCCGGCGGGAGCGGCGCGACGCCCTCGCGCGAGAGCGGCCGTCCGAGCATCGCCCGCGCGGCCTCGCGCAGAAGCGGCACCCCCGTCGCCTTCGTGAGGAACGGGAGCGACCGGCTCGCCCGCAGGTTCAGTTCGATGATCTGGTAGGCGCGGTCCTTGACGAGGAACTGCACGTTGAACGGGCCGCGGATCGCGAGCGTGCGCGCGAGCCGCCGCGCCGCGTCGATCAGCTGCTCCTGGACGCCCGCCGGCGTGTGCCGCGGCGGGAGACAGAAGATCGCGTCCCCCGAGTGGACCCCCGCGCGCTCGACGTGCTCGAGGACGCCCGCGACCAGGACGCGTTCCCCGTCCGAGATCGCGTCCAGCTCGACCTCGTCGGCCCCTTCGACGAACTTCGTGATGACGACGGGATGCTCCGGCGAGATGCGGGCCGCCTCGGCGAGGAACCGGTCGAGGTCGAAGCGGCCCGCGATGACGCGCATCGCCTGGCCGCTCAAGACGTACGACGGCCGCACGAGCACCGGGTAGCCGACCTCGTCCGCGAACGCCGCCGCCTCCTCGACCGTCGTGAACGCCCGCCACGCCGGCTGCGGGATGCGCAGCTGCTCGAGGAGGCGGGCGAACCGGGCGCGGTCCTCCGCGGTGTCGATCGAGTCGGCGGACGTGCCGAGGATCGGGATGCCGCACATCTCGAGGAGCGGCGTCAGGTTCTGCGCGAGCTGGCTCCCGACGCACGTCACGACCCCCGAAAACGACTCGAAGTCCTGGATGTCGCGGATCCGCTCGAGCGTGATCTCCTCGAAGTAGAGGCGGTCCGACCGGTCGTAGTCGGTCGACACGGTCTCCGGGTTCGAGTTGAGGAGCGCGACGCCGGGGAGCCCTTCCGCGCGGAGGCCGTCCACGAGGTTCATGGTCGACCAGTCGAACTCGACGGACGAGCCGATCCGGTACGGCCCCGCGCCGACCACGAGCGCCGCGCCCTTCGGCATCGGCTTCACGTCGTCCGCGTCCCCCCGGTAGGTGAGGTAGAGGTAGTTCGTGCGGGCCGGCCACTCCCCCGCGAGCGTGTCGATCATGCGGATCCGCGGGCGGATGCCGGCGGCGAGCCGGAGCCGCCGGACCTCCTCCTCGTCCAGGCGGGCCGCCCGCCCGATCGCGCGGTCGGAGAGGCCGAGCTCCTTCGCCCGCCGGAGGAGCGGATGCGCGAGCTCGGTCCCCCGCACGGCGAGGAGCGCGCGGTGGGTCGCCTCGAGCTCGCCCAACGTGTCGACGAACCACCGGTCGATGTACGAGACTTGACTGATCTTCGCGGGGTCGACCCCCGCCCGCAACGCCTCGAGGACGCGGTAGAGGACGTCCGGGGTCGGCGCGCCGAGGTCGCGGAGGATCTCCTCGGCCGGCCGCGTCGTCTCGGGCGGCAAGAGGTCGGCCCGCGGGTCGCCCATGCGGATCGCCTTCGACAGCGCCTCCGGGAACGACGCCCCGATCCCCATCACCTCGCCGACCGACTTCATCGAGGGGCCGAGGCGGCGGTCGGCGCGGGCGAACTTGTCGAGGTCCCAGCGCGGCAGCTTCACGACCACGTAGTCGAGCGACGGCTCGAAGCAGGCGGTCGTGACGCCGGTGATGCGGTTCTTGAGCTCGGGGAGCGTGTAGCCGAGCGCGAGCTTCGCCGCGACGTACGCGAGCGGGTAGCCGGTCGCCTTGCTCGCGAGCGCGCTCGACCGCGACAGGCGCGCGTTGATTTCGATCGCGTAGTACTCGTCGCTCGCCGGGTCGAGGCAGAACTGGATGTTGCACTCGCCGACGATCCCGACCGCGTCGACCGCCCGGAGCGCGGCCTGGCGCAGCATCTGGTACTCGTGGTCGTTCAGCGTCTGGCTCGGGGCGATGACGACGTTGTCCCCGGTGTGGACGCGCATCCCGAGGACGTTCTCCATGTTGCAGACGGTGAGCGCGTTCCCCTTCGCGTCGCGGACGACCTCGTACTCGAGCTGCTTGAACTCGCCCACGTACCGCTCGAGGAGGACCTGGCCGACCGGGCTCGCGCGGAGCCCCCGCTGGACGACCTCGCGCAGGTCCTGCCGGTCCCGCCCGACGCCGCCGCCCTTCCCGCCGAGCGTGAACGCCACCCGGACCATGGTCGGGTAGCCGATCGTCTCGGCGGCCTCGAGGGCCTCCTCGACCGAGTAGACGGCGCGGCTCGGCAGGGTCGGGACGTGCGCGTGGTCCATCGTGCGGACGAACTTCGCGCGGTCCTCGGTCGCCTTGATGCCGGCGAGCGGCGTGCCGAGCACGCGGGTGTCGGTGCGGCGGAGGTCGCCGCGGTCGAACAGCTGGACGCCGCAGTTGAGCGCCGTCTGGCCGCCGAACGAGAGCAGGATCCCGTCGGCCCGCTCCGCGTCCAGGATCGGCGCGACGAACTCGGGGACGAGCGGCTGGAAGTAGACGCGCCCCCGCCGCGGCGGGTCGGTCTGGAGGGTCGCGATGTTCGGGTTGACGACGACCGCGTAGACGCCTTCCTCCTCGAGCGCCTTGAGGCACTGGCTCCCCGAGTAGTCGAACTCGCCGGCCTCGCCGATCTTGAGCGCCCCCGACCCGAGGACGATCACCTTCCGGGGCATCGTCATCCGCGACGCCTCACCTGCTCGACGAACCGGTCGAAGACGAACCCGGCCTCCTGCGGCCCCGGGTGGCCCTCGGGGTGCCCCTGGAGGGCGAGGACGCGGCCGGAGTCGTCCCGCAGCCCCTCGACGGTCCCGTCGTCCGGGTTCGTCGCCCAGACGTCGAGGCCGGTCCGCTTGAGCGACGCGGGGTCGACCGCGTAGCCGTGGTTCTCGCTGACGATCAGCGCGCGGCCGTCGGGGAAGCAGACCGTCTTGTTCTGCCCGCGGTGACCGTACTTGAGCTTGAACGTGCTCGCGCCGCGCGACAGCGCGAGGAGCTGGTGGCCGAGGCAGATGCCGAGGGTCGGGAGCGAACGGTTGGAGAGCCGCTTCAACTCGGCGACCGTCGCGCCGAGCTCGGCCGGGTCGCCCGGCCCGTTCCCGACCAGGAGGCCCGCGACCCGCCGCCCTTCCCACCGCGTCGGGACCTCGTGGTCGTAGGGAAGGCGCAGCACGCTCACGCGCCGGTCGAGGAGCGCGCGCAGGATGCTCGCCTTGATGCCGCAATCGAGGACCGCGACCAGCGGTCCGCCCTTGCGCGCGAGGACGGTCGGCCGCTTCGGCGCGACCTCGTCCATGAACCGCTCCTCGTCGTACTTCGGGCCCTTCGCGATGGCGCGCCGCAGCTCGGCCGCCGCCGGCGCCCGCTCGGCCGGGCTGACGTCCAGGACCCCGCGGACGACCCCCTCGGCGCGCAGGTGCTCGGTGAGGCGCCGCGTGTCGACGCCGGCCAGCCCGGGCACGCCCTCCTCCCGCATCCACGCCTCGAGCGAGCGGCCGCTCTGCCAGTGGTTCGGGCGGGTCGTGCCGCGGACGATCACGCCGCGGACCTGCACCGCCTCGCTCTCGAGGACCGGCAGGCCGTCGTCGTCGCGCGCGCCGGCGGGCGGCACCCCGTAGTTGCCGAGCAGCGGGTAGGTGAAGGAGAGGATCTGGCCGCGGAACGAGGGGTCGGTGAGCGACTCGGGATAGCCGACCATGCCGGTCGTGAACACGACCTCGCCGACCTTCCGACCCGGGGCGCCGAAGCCGACGCCGTCGAACCGGGTCCCGTCCTCCAAAAGCAAGGTCCCCCGCAGCGCGACCTCGTCGGCGCGGGACGGCACGGCCGTCAGGAACCCGAAGCGACCGAGGCAGGGTCACGACCATAAGTTTTGCCGGTCGCGAGCGCGCGCGTCGCGCGTCGAACCCCGACGCGCGGCGCTCCGCGAGCCATCAAATCCCCGGCGCGGCATCGTCCGCCGAGATGCCCGGCCTTCCGCGCCTGCGCCCGCTCCACGACCTGGTCGTCGTCGGCGGGGGGCACGCGGGCCTACAGGCCGGGCTCAAGGCGGCCCTCCTCCACCACACCGCCGCGGTCCTCGACCGCGGCCCGAAGTACGCGCGCTCGTACTACGCGCCGCGGATGGACAACCTCCCGGGGTTTCCGGCCGGCGTGTCGGGCCATGCCCTCCTCGATGCGCAGGTCGCCGCCGTCCGCCGCTTCGAGGACCGGGTCGGGTACTTCACGCCGGCCCGGGCGACGGGCGTCACCCGTACCGAGAAGGGGTTCTCGGTCGAGTTCGAGTGGTTGAAGCAGACCCACCGCGCCGAGGGCCGGGCGGTCGTCCTCGCGATGGGCGTGGTCGACCGAATGCCGGTGATCGGCGGCCAGATCGACCCGATCTTCCCGTGGGCGAACTTCGGCCTGGTCGATTTCTGCCTGATCTGCGACGGGCACGAGCTCACCGGAAAGACGGTCGCGGTCCTCGGGGACGACGCGTTCGCCGTGCGGAACGCGCTCGACGTTCTCCACTTCGAGCCGGCCGCGGTGACCCTGCTCACCCACGGCGCGCCCTTCCTCGCGGCCTCCGAGCCCGCGGAGAAGGCCGAGCTCACGAGCGCCCTCGCGGAGCATCGGATCGAGGTCGTGACCGCGGCGATGGCCGGGTTCGACGAGATCCGCGAGAAGCGGTTCGGCGTCCGGTTCGCCGACGGCTCCCACCGGAGCTTCGACCGCGGGTTCTCCGCCCTCGGCTGGTACGACATGCACGACGCGATCCCCCGGTCGCTGGGCTGCCGGTTCGACGCGGAGGGGTTCGTCGTGACGGACGAGGACTGCCGGGCGATCGCCGACGCGACGGGCGAACCGATCCCGGGCCTCTACTGCGTGGGCGACCTGCGCAACGGGTGGAACCAGATCCCCGAGGCGTGGGCAACCGCCGAGCGGGCGGTCATCCACGCGTGGGCGTACTACCTCTGACGCCCGCGCGTCGCTACGAGGACGCTTCGACCGGCGGCGGGACGCCGACGTGCCGGGCCAACTCGAAGAGGTCCTTCGCGACCGCGGAGGCGCCGGCCGCGAGGAACCGGTCGGTCGTCATGGTCGCGGCCGTGGCCTCGCCGGGTTCGGGCAGGACGGCGTAGAACCGGACGCGGGCGCGGGTCGCGGTCTCGGCGTCGATGAGGTGGTCCCCGACGTAGAGCGCGCGGTCGAGCGGGACCCCGATCTCGCGCAGGACGAGCAGGAGCGAATCGGCGGACGGCTTCGCCGGACCCGGCGTCGACCGGCTCCGGAGGTACGCGAAGAACTTCGCGAGCCCCGTCCGCTCGAGGGCGGCCCGGGCGAAGTGCTCGGACGAGCGCGTCAGGATCGCGAGGCGGAACCCGCGGGCCTGGAGGCCCGTCAGGAGCGGGACGGCGCCGGGACGCGCCACCGTCCGCGGCAGCGCTTCCATCTCGATCGCGTCGATCGCCCGGGTGTACTCGGCCTCGAAGCGGTAGTACTCGGAGTCGGGAAGCCCCTGCGTGCGCATCGCCTCGCGCGCGAGCTCGACCAGTCGGTGCACCGGCTCCTGGACGGAGAGGCGGCCGGGGAAGACACCGTGCTGTTCCGCGGCGCGAATCACCGCCGCGCGGATCCGGCCGAAATCGTGGTTCGAGTTGACGAGCGTGCCGTCCAGGTCGAAGACGACGCCCAAGAGCGGCTCGAGGAAGTGGGGCTCCGGCTCGCGAGGTGGCATCGGTCCTCCGCGCCGGGAGAAAACCGGCGGGGACGCGGTTAAGCGTTTGCTTCGACCGGCACCGCGGGGGCGCCCGTCACGGCGCTCGGTAGTACGCGAGGCCGAACCACGCGCGCCGCTCCCGATCGTACGTTGTCCCGCAGTGGTAGCAGAAGAAGATCCGGTGGGGCGGCTCCTTCGGCTCGAACTCCATCGCTCCGCCGCAGACGGGGCAGTGGAGCTTCGCGGGCGTCTCGGGGAGTCCGTGCCAGAGTTCGCGCTTCTGGTCGTGGACGACCCCGTCGTACGGGCAGACGAAGATCGGGTACGGCACGTGCCCCGACGGGGGGCCGGCCATCGTCCTCCCGCACACCGGGCAGAACATCGCCCGGGGCATGCGCGGCGGAGCGGAAGAATCTCTCCGAGGAGGGACTCCCGCGCGGCTATTCCGGCCGGACGAGCGTGACGATCGACTCGCGCAGTTCGAACGAGCGGCGCTGGCCGCTGCGCCGGGCCCGCGCCACCTCGACCGCCGCGATGCGGAAGCCGAGGCCGCGTCCGAGCCGCGCGAGGATCAGGTCGCCGGGGACGTACGCGCCGGCGAGGAGCGAGTCGCCGACGACCAGGACGAACCGGCCGCCGGGACGGAGCGCGCGCCGGACCGCCGCGAGGACGGCGCGGACGTCCGCGAAGTAGCGGTGGACGACCGCGTGCATGTCGTTGCGGCGGTAGGAGCCCTTCCGTCGGACGTTCTCCTCGATCCGGGGGAGGATCTCTCCGAGCCAGGGGTCGGGCGCGGGGCCGGTCGCGAGGTACGCCGCGGTCTCGCGCCGAGGGAGGTTGTCGCAGGCGACCTCTCGCCCGCGGAACCGAGCGAGGTCCGCGTACGACGTGGCGTACCCGAGCCACGCGAGGTCGAGCTTGTAGTTCATCACGTAGTCCATCCCGTTGACGTACGGCGGGCTCGTCACGGCGAGGTCGGCCGCCCCGTCGGGCCAGCCGAGGGTGCGCGCGTCCTCGGTCCGGACCTCCGCGGCCGGTCCCCACCGCCGCCGGGTGCGCGCGAGCGCGCGCAGGTCGCCCGCCATCTCCTCGATCGCCGCGTCGAACCGGTCGAACGGCGGTGGCCCGTCGTCCCGGGGATTCCGACGGTACCCGAGGCAGGGCGAGCGGTGGAGCCGGCTCGACGGGATCAGAACCCGGTCGAACGCGACGCGCACCGCGTCGCCGTCCGGCGTCCCCTCGGCCGGGAGGGCATCCCGCAGTCGGGTCAACTGTCCGAGAGCCTCGGGTGCGAACTGGCGCTTCGTCTCGCGGAGGAAGGGCGGCGGGCCCGGGCCGCGGCGGGCGGCCGCGCGCCGGACCTTCGCGCCCGCCGCGCGCAACCGTTCCGGGTCGAGCTCGAACCGGGTCTTGACGCGGGCCGCGAGCGCGGCGGGGGGCAAGAGCTCGGAGCCGATCGCGCGCGCCCCCGCGCGTCGGGCCTCGACCAGGGTCGTTCCGCTTCCGGCGAACGGGTCGAGCACCGTCAGCGTGCCTTCGGGCTCGGGCCCATCGAGGATCCCGCGGACGAACTCCGCCGAGTATCCCTGCACGTACGGCCACCAGCGGTGGACCGGCAGGTCCTCGTTCGAGCGGAAGGTGATCGAGCCGTCGTAGGTGCCGAGCGTCACGCCTTCCTCCCGCGCGAACCGCTCGACGAACTCGGCCGGGTCGACGAACTCGGGGCGGGCGTCCAGCCGTTCGAAGTCGCGGAGCACCCAGAGTCCGCGGCCCATGCGGAGCACGTCCCCGTCGCGTTCGAGCCGGTCCAGGGTGCGGGCGACGCCGGTCGTCGACGCGTCGAGGCGGCTCGCGAGCTGTCGGACCGTCGCCCCGATCGCCCCGGTCTCCTCGAGGGCGGACCGGACCCGCCCCGACCCGGCGGCGCCCGCCGACACGCTCCTCATCGCCGACCCGTCCTTCGCCGCGCGGTTCGGTGCGCGGGCGCGGGTCGGGCGACGGGCGGGAACAGGGCGAGCGTCGCGAGCGC
>JASHPZ010000069.1 GCA_030037815.1 Thermoplasmata archaeon
GAGGAGTCGGGCGAGCGCCGGGGCCGGGACGCCGTCGACCGCGACCAGGCCCGCCGTGTACGTCACGGGTCCGAGGAAACCGGTGTCGGCGACCACCGGTTCGCCCGCCCGCGCGCGGCTCCGCGCGGCCGCCCACCGACGCGCCTCTTCGTCGAGCAGCGTCCGCTCGAGGCGGGCGAGGGCCGCCGTCGAGTCGAAGCGGAGGTCGACCGACGGCGCGATCCGGTCGGCCGCCTCCGCGAGCGGCACGCCCCCCGAGCGCCGAACCCACCGGGCGACCACCGTGCTCTTGCCCGAGGCGGAGGGACCTTCGACGGCGAGCACGGAATCGCGACGGTCCACGAGGTCGTTCACGGCCGGTCCGGGGCAAAACCGTGCCGGGCCCCCGGGGCCGAGGCGCTTTTGGACCGGCCCGGGCTCGACCGGCCGTGACGGAAGGGACGCCCCCCCGACGGTTCCACGCGCGCGTGCTCGCGGCGGCCTCCCTCGCCGAGCTCGCGCGCGAGATCGAGGCGACCGCGAGCGACCCGGAGGGCGTCGGGATCATGACGCGGAAGGGCCGGATCTACCCGGTCCGCCTCGAGGACGTGTCGCTCAAGGCGGCGCCGATCCTGAAGCAGGAGCTGCTGAGCGTCGGCGGCGACGCGGCGCACGCCCGCGGGGTCGCCGACCACTCGGTCGCGACCAGCCCGGTGGTCGCGCTCGCGACCTGGGGCCAGTACCAGCGCCTCCTCCCCAAGCTGCGCCGTCAGCCGTTCCGGCTCACCGACCTCGCGGACGAGCTCGACCGCGCGCTCCGGGGGTACGTCGCGCACGGGCCCCGCACCGTGCGGGGCGCGCACCGCGCGCTCGCGCTCGACGACCGGCCCCGCGTGATGGGGGTCCTCAACGTGACGCCGGACTCGTTCTCGGACGGCGGGGAGTTCCTCGAACCGGCCGCCGCGCTCGCCCGGGCCCGCGCGATGGTCGCAGAAGGCGCCGACGTGATCGACGTCGGCGGCGAGTCGACCCGCCCCGGAGCGACGCCGGTCTCCCCCGACGCGGAGTGGCGCCGCCTCGCGCCGGTGCTCGAGCGGCTTGCCGGCGAGGTCGCGGTCCCGATCTCCGTCGACACGCGCCACCCCGAGGTCGCCGACCGGGCGGTCGCGGCCGGGGCGGACGTCGTCAACGACGTGGAGGGACTCCGGTCGGAGCCGATGCGGCGGGTCGTCGCCCGCTCGGGCGCCGCGGCCGTCGTGATGCACCTGCGCGGCGACCCGAGGACGATGCAGGCGGACACCGGCTACGCGGACCTGCGGGGGGAGGTCTTCCGCGCGCTGGCCGACGCGACCGACCGGGCGGTCGCGGACGGGGTCGGGCCCGACCGGCTCCTGGTCGACCCCGGGCTGGGGTTCGGGAAGAGCCCGGCCCAGAGCCTCGAGCTCCTCTGGCACCTGGACGAACTGCGGAGCCTCGGCTACCCGGTGCTCGTCGGAGCGTCGCGGAAGTCGTTCCTCGGTTGGGCGACGGACGCAGCGGACCCGAAGGACCGGCTCGAGGCCGGCCTTGCCGCGGCGGTGCTCGCGGCCGAGCGGGGCGCCGCGATCGTCCGCACCCACGACGTGCGGGCGACCGTCCGCGCGCTCGCGCTGGTCTCGAAGGCCCGCGCGCTCGGCGACCGGCCCGACGGCGCGGCCCTCGCGTCCGACACGCCGGACGGCTAGACGGTCGGGGGCGGCGTGCCGTCCTCGGCGACGTCGACCTCGAGGACGAGCGACCCGACGTAGTCGCACTTCGCGCAGTGGTAGACCTGCCCGACGATCGACCCCGCGATCAGGCCGACCTTCCCCGAGCCGCACTTCGGGCAGACGAGCATCGTCTTACCCCGGCGCGGGCGACGCATCGTCGTCCCCCTCCTCGGGGTCGTCGTCCTCGTCGTCGGGCTCGGGCGGCTCCTCCGGCTCCGGCTCCTCGGGCTCCCCCTCGTCCGGCCCGTCGGGAAGGTCGGGCCCGGGCGGGCTCGGCAGCTCGGCGCCGGGCTCCGCCGGGCCGGCGGCGTCGCCGTTCCCTTCGAGGGTCGCCTCGACCACGACGGCGTCCCGCACCTCGTCCCCCTCGTCCAAGCGGATGATGCGGACCCCCAAGGTGTTGCGGGACTGCGTGCGGATCGCGCGGACGGCCATGCGGATCGTCACGCCCCGCTGGGTCGTGACGAGGAGCTCGGAGGCGTCCGTCGTCGGGAGGACGGCGACCACGGCGCCGTTCCGCCCGCCGGTCTTGATCGTCCGCACGCCCTTCGCGCCGCGCTTCGTCTCGCGGTAGTCGGCGATCGGGGTGCGCTTGCCGAACCCGGTGGAGGTGAGCGTGAGCAGGTTCGGGTAGCGCGGGCTGACGACCGCCATCGCGACCACGCGGTCGTCCGCCGCGTCCGACAGGCGGACGCCGATGACCCCGTAGGTCGCGCGGCCCATCGGACGCACCTCGCCGAGCGCGAACCGCACGAGCTGGCCGGCGTGGGTCGCGAGCAGGATCTCGGTCGCCTCGCCGGTGACGAGCGCGACGTCCACGAGCTCGTCCCCCTCCTCGAGGAGCGCCGCCTGGATGCCGCTGACGCGGATGTTCTGGAACTGGTCGAGGGTCGTCCGCTTCACGATCCCCTTCCGGGTCGCGAAGAGGAGCGCCCCGTCCGCGGCGAGGTCGTGGATCGGGAGGAGCGTCTGGACGCGCTCGCCGTCCTTGAGGCGCGGCAGGAGGTTGATCACCGCCTTCCCCTTCGAGTGGCGGCTCCCCTCGGGGAGCTCGTACGCGGTCAGCCGGTAGACGCGCCCCAGGTTGGTGAAGAACAGCACCTCGTCGTGGGTGCGGGTGACGAACGTGCGGATGACCGAGTCCTCCTCCTTCGTCTCCATCTGGACGAGGCCGCGGCCGCCGCGGCGCTGGCGGCGGTACTGGTCGAGCGGCAGGCGCTTGATGTAGCCGTCCCGCGTGACGAGGACGACCACGTCCGTGTCCGGGATGAGGTCCTCGAGCGTCCGCTCGGTGAACGCGGGGACGATCCGCGTCCGGCGCGCGTCCCCGTACTTCTCCTTGAGCTCTTTGAGTTCGGAGGCGATCAGCCCGTCCAGGAGCGCGGGGGACGCGAGCACCTCCTTGAGGTGCTTCGCGAGCGCCTCCTTCTCCGCCTTCTCCTGCTCGACCGCCTCGCGCTCGAGCGCGGTCAGGCGGGAGAGGCGCATGTCGAGGATCGCCTTCGCCTGCTCGGAGGAGAGGAGGAACTTCCCCATCAGGCTCGTCTCGGCCGCCGGCACGTCGTGCGAGCGGCGGATGATCCGGATCACCTCGTCGATGTGGTCGATGGCGGTGAGGAACCCCTCGAGGAGGTGGAGCCGCTCCTCCGCCTTCGTCAGCTCGAACTTCGACCGCCGCGTCAGCGCGTCGCGGCGGTGGGTCAGGTGGAGCGCGAGGAGGTCGCGGAGCGACAGCACCCGCGGCCGCCCGTCCACGAGGCAGAGGTTGATCACGCCGAAGCTCGTCTCGAGCGGCGTGTGCTCGTAGAGCCGGTTGAGGACGATCTCGCTGGGCGCGTCCCGGCGGAGCTCGAGGACGACGTGCGTCCCCGTCCGGTCCGACTCGTCCCGGAGGTCGGTGATCCCGTCGAGGCGCTTCGACTTGACGAGGTCGGCGATCAGCTCGAGGAGCTGCGCCTTGTTCACCTCGTACGGCGTCTCGGTGATGACGATGTCGTCGCGGTCGCCCTCGCGGATCTCGGCCGAGCCGCGCAGGTGGATCATCCCGCGGCCGGTCTCGTACGCCTCTCGGATTCCCTCCTGCGAGAGGTAGCCGCCCGTCGGGAAATCCGGCCCGGGCAGCACCTGCATCACGTCGTCCAAGCCCGCGTCGGGCCGGGCGAGCAGGAGGAGGAGCGCGTCCACCACCTCGCCCAGGTTGTGGGGCGGCATGTTGGTCGCCATCCCGACCGCGATCCCGGCCGAGCCGTTGACGAGCAGGTTGGGGACCTTCGACGGGAGGAGGAGCGGCTGCTTCAGCGTCCCGTCGAAGTTGTCGGTCCAGTCGACCGTCTCCTTCTCGATGTCGGCGAGCATCTCCTCCGCGAACGCGGAGAGGCGCGCCTCGGTGTACCGCATCGCGGCGGGCGAATCGCCGTCGATCGACCCGAAGTTCCCCTGGCCGTCGATCAGCGGGTAGCGGAGGCTGAACGTCTGGGCCATCCGGACGAGCGCGTCGTAGACGGCCATGTCGCCGTGCGGGTGGTACTTCCCGAGCACGTCCCCGACGGTGCGCGCGCTCTTGCGGTAGGCGCGGTCGTGGGTCGCGCCCGACTCCCACATCGACCAGAGGATGCGGCGCTGGACCGGCTTCAGCCCGTCCCGGCCCTCGGGGAGCGCGCGGCCGACGATCACGCTCATCGCGTAATCGATGTACGACCGATGCATCTCGCCCTCGAGCGCGTGGTCGTGCACGCGGTCGACGGGCGCCTCCTTCGCGGCCGGCGGGGTGGCGCTCACGGGGTCGCTCCCGGCGGGCCGAGCTGCGACGCGAGCGCGCGGTCGGCCGCGGCGAGGAAGGCGTCCCGCGTC
>JASHPZ010000070.1 GCA_030037815.1 Thermoplasmata archaeon
GAGACGATCTACGGGGACTCCCCGAAGGGGTCGTCCTAAGCGGAGCGGCGCCGTGTCTTCGGGGGCGCCATCGGCGCCTCCGACGACCAGATGTACCACGTGCCGTGCGCCTGGCTGAGGCGGCGGCCGTCGGCGCCGATGAGATCTCCCTCGGCGAAGGCGATGTGCCGGCCCCGACGGAGCACCTCGCCGCGGGCGGTCAGCGTGTCGCCCTCGCGCGCCGCGCGCAGGAACTCGACGTAGAGGCTGGTCGTCGCGGTCGTCTCGCCTTCCGCCAGGAGCGTCACGACGGACGCGCCCATGGCGGTGTCGAGGATGGTCGCGTAGACCCCGCCGTGGACGACGCCGTTGATGTTCAGGTGGCGCCGCTCGACCTTCCCCGTGACCGTGCACGTGCCGCGACCGCTCCGCTCCGGGTCGATCTGGAAACCGACCTCCGCGTGGAACCCCCCGCGGCGGGCCGCGCCGAGCAGATCCGGCAACGGACGGAGGGGCCGCGGCTCGGTCGGCTCCCCCTTCGCGGGCACGGCGGCGCCGACCCGGCCGAGGCGGATAAGTACTGCGCGGGGCCGTTCGGACGACGTGCCCCGCGCCGGGTCCCTGCGCCGGTCCGCGACGTTCGACGCCCCGCCGAACATCGCCCTCGTGAAGTACTGGGGCGTACGCGACCCCCGCCTCGGCCTGCCGTTCAACTCGTCGGTGTCGGTCACGCTCGACCGTCTGCGCTCCCGCACGACGGTCGCCTTCGACCCGGCCCTCCGGGAGGACGCGGTCGAGATCAACGGCGCGCCCGCCACGGGCGGGCCGCGGGACGGCGTCGTGCACTTCCTCGACCGCGTCCGCACGATGGCGGGGACGACCGACGCGGCCCATGTGACGTCGGAGAACAACTTCCCGACGGCCAGCGGCCTCGCGTCCAGCGCGAGCGGCTTCGCGGCGCTTGCCGCCGCCGCCAGCCGTGCCGCGGGTCTGCGGTTGACCCCCCGCGCGCTCTCGCAGCTCGCCCGGTTCGGCTCGGGGAGCGCGTCGCGGTCGGTGTTCGGAGGCTTCGTCGAATGGCGGGCGGGGACCCGGCCGGACGGGTCCGATTGCTACGCTCGCCCGCTGCATCCCGAGGACCATTGGCCCGCGCTCCGGGACGTCGTCCTCCTCGTCCGGGGCGCGCCCGTCAAGGAGGTGCGATCGAAGGACGCGATGCAGGCGACCGTGCGGACGAGCTCCGAGTACCGCCGACGGCTTCGGGAGCTTCCGCCCCGGCTCGTCCGCATCGAGCGGGCGATCGGCGCCCGCGACGCGCGGGCCCTGTTCCCGCTGATCATGGACGAGTGCGACAGCTTTCGCGCGGTGTGCGAGACGACCCGCCCGAGCCTCGACTATCTCACCTCCACCTCGCGGGCGATCCTCGCCGAGGTGCGCGAGATGAACCGCGCCGCCGGGCGGGCGGTCGCCGGATACACGCACGACGCGGGCGCCCACGTGCACGTCTTCACCCTCGCGCGGGACGCGGGCCGCGTGCGCCGGCGCCTCGGCGCGATCCCCGGTGTCGACCGGACCCTCGTGCTGCGGCCCGGCCCCGGGCTCCGCGAAGTCGGCTCGGGGCGCGGCGGACGACGCCCGTGAGCCGGGACCGGCGGCCGTAGGCATGTCCGTCGTCGCGGGCCGGTCGACCGAGCGGGTCCGCGCCTTCCTGACGGAGCACCCCAGCGTGCGCCGGGGCCTCGCCACCGGCATCGTGAACGACGCCGCGGTCGCCCGCCAGATCCACCAGGACGCGGGCGGCGGGCTCTCGGTCGAGGCGATCGCGGTCGCCCTCCGGCGCGAGGAGCGGGCGGCGCGGTCGACCTGGGAGGGAGGCCCCGCCTTCCCCCAGCTCGTGGGCGGGGGGACGCTCCAACTGCTCCCCGACTTCGCCCTCGTCCGGCTCCGGGACGAGGAGGTCGTCTGGGCGCGGCTCGGCGAGCTGCGTTCGGTGCTCGAGCGGGGGAAGCGTCCGCCGAACGCGATCTTCTACGTCGAGGAGGGCGAGACCCGGATCTCGCTGCTCTGCCCCGGACCGCTGGTCGGCAAGGTCCGGCGGGTCGTCCCGCCGCGGTCGGTGGCGAGCGTCACCCGCGGGCTCGCGCTCGTGATGCTCGAGGCCGACCAGGCGGCCCGCGACACGCCCGGCGTCGTGGCGATGCTGGCCGAGCTCCTCGCCGAGCGGGGGCTCCTGCCCGGCCCGATGATCGCGTCCGGCACGCGGGTCGGGTTCGCCGCGCCGCTCGAACCCGCCCGACGCGCGTTCGAGTTCCTCCACGAGCTCCGTCGGCTCCCGGCACCGTCCGCCGGCGCGCGGGCGGAGAGCTCAAGCCCCGAGGGGCCCGTCGGACCGCCCGGGGACGTCGTGGCCGCCGCGCGGGAGTCCGACCGTTCGGGCGCGGAGGTCGCGCGCGCCTACGTCGCCGGGCACCCGAGCGTCGCCGACTGCCTCGCCTACGGCGTCGTCAACTTCACGGCCCTCGCCCGGCAGATCGCGACCGAGACCGGCCACGGCAACCCCGAGG
>JASHPZ010000071.1 GCA_030037815.1 Thermoplasmata archaeon
GACCGATCCCGCTCGTCCCGCCGGTGACGACGGCGACCCGCGACGCGCCCACGTCGGCGGAAGGCACCCGCGGAACTTGTCGGTTCCGTTCCGCGGGCGCGCGGGCGGGGGGCTCCCTACGAGTACGTCAGGAACACCGTCGTGTTGTAGAGCGCGACCACCGAGGTGGACGGGCTCGTCATCGACGCGATCTGCGCCCCGCCGCCGGCCTGCGACCAGCCCGAGAACGTGTAGCCGGCGCACGCCGGCGCGGTGAGGTTGTACGTCGCGTTCGCCGCGACCGTCGCGTGCTGGCCCGAGTGGTAGGTGACGCCGTTGAACACGACCTGGCTGCAGACCGACGGGCTCACGGAGAAGTAGACCGCCGCGGTCGACGGGTCCGAGAGGTACACCGGGATGCTGTAGAGGATGTCGCCGTACTGGTCGTGGATGTGGACGAGCCACGGCGCGGCGGCCATGATCCCGTGCCCGTTCTGGAGCAGGATCTGGACCTTGTAGGTCGAGATGTTGGTCGGGGCGTCCCGCCACGTCTCCTCGACGCTGATCCCCGTGAACGGGTCCTCGACCTCGACCCAGTAGCGCTGACCCGAGACCATGCCGTTCAGGTTCGCCCAGAACATCGACCCGACGGTCGTGTACTCGGCGCTGGTCGTCCCGAGGGTCGCGAGCTCGGCCGGCGTCACGGTCGACTCCTGGCCCGCGTGGTCGCCGAACGTCGACCACTGGCTCTTCACGACCGTCCCGTTGGCGGGGTTCCAGATCGTGTACTCCCAGCGGAAGGCGATGCGGAGCGTGCCGTAGGTCGCGTTGGCCATCACGGCGAGCTTCAAGGTCGTCAGGAACGGCTGGACCTTCGGGTCGAGCGTGTAGTTCTTCGTCAGGATCTCGGTCGCCTTGGTCGTGCTGCCGTTCGAGTAGTTCGGGCCGGTCAGGGTGACGGTCCGGTCGAGCACCGGGATGAACAGGAGGTTCCCGTCGGCCTGGGTGAACGTCCCGTCCATCGTCGGGAACCGGAGGACCATGCCCTTCCAGGACGACTGGTAGTTGAGCGCCTCGTACTCGATCGTGACGTTGATCCGCGTCCCCTTGGTGATGTTCATCTCGCCGCCGACCGTCGGGATGTGGAGCGCGCCGGGCGGGGTGAACGGCTTCGCGGCGGGGACGAGCGAAGAGTTCCCGTTGGGCGCGACCAGCCCTCCCGAGGGGCTGACGAATAACATCAGCAACGCGACGCCGAGCGCGCTGGTTACGGCGAGGAGTCTCGTGGGGCGGCTGCGGGCGGATGCGTGGTTATACACATTCGGGCGAATGTGGGGGGGTTCATAAACCCACCGCCCGCGCGGGCGGCCGTGGCCGCCCCCGTCGGCGCGCGGGGCGCCGCCTACGTGAGCCGGTACTCCCGCCGTCGCGAGTCCGCGAGCGAGATCGACTCGTGGACGAGCCCCTGCTGGCGGAGCGACTCGAGGGCGCTCTGGACGGTCCGCCGCGGGAGGCGCGACATCTGGGCGAGCTGGGTCTGGTCGAGGCTGCGGTACGTCTCGAGCAGGAAGTAGAGGAACTTCGCCGCGGGCGGCCCCTTCACCGCCTTGCGGTGGCGGATCGCGCCGAACGTCTCGCCGCGCAGCCCGAGCCGCTCGCTCGCGAGCGGGGCGACCGAGCCGATCGCGACGTTGCCGAGGTTGACGTCCACGCCGAGCTCGCGCAAGAGCTGGACCTGCTGCGACTCGAGCGGCGCCTCGAAGATCAATTCCTTCAACGGGTGCTCGGCGAGGATCGACCGCACCCAGTCCCACTTGATGCCGCCGTCCGAGTCGTAGATCCCGACGCCGCGGCCGGACTCCCGGCTCTCGACGATCACCGCGCGCGGCGCGAGGGTCCGCGCGTGCGCGATCTGGGCGATCGTCTCCTTGAGCGACAGCTGGTGCTGCGGGTCCTTCTTCCCGACCTCGATCAAGTAGGCGAGGCCGACCGCCTTCACGCCGTCGGCGAGGCGCTCGACCTGGGTCGGCGAGAGCTCGATGATCCCGCTCGAGATCTCGATCAGGTCGAACCCCAAGTCGCGCGCCTCGGCCATCATCTGCGGCGCGCGGTCCTCGGTGACGGCGTACTCGAGCAGCGTCCCGCCGGTGGAGACCTCGATCCCGCGGTCGTGGTAGGCGCGGATGCGCGAGCGCACCGTCTCGCGCGGGACGAGGAGCGGCAGCCCCCATCCGATCTTCACGAGGTCGATGTACGGCGCGAGGAAGTCGAGCTGCGGGAGGTCGATCGGGTAGAGCCGGTCGATGACGGAGGTGAGCCCGAGCTCGCGGGGGCGGCCGGGGCTCGGGGTCGCCGCCGGGAAGAACTGGGGCTTTCCGCGCGCGCTGCCCGAAGGTGTGGGCGTCATCGTCCGACCGGTGCAGCTCCTGCGCCGGTACTGGGGAAGTCGAGGTAGATAAGGGATTGGTCGGCCGTCCGGGCCCGCGGCGTCACTCCGTCAGGAGGACGTCCCCGCGGGCGAGGATCTCGGCGACCTCCGGTCGGAGGATCTCGGTCGGGAGCTGCTCGCCGGAGGCGAGCGCCTTGCGGATCCGCGTCTGGCTGGTGTCGAGCCGGAGCTCGGGGCCGTGCGCGCACGTCCGGCCGGACGCCATCCAGCCGCAGGCGCGGCAGAAGTACGTCTCGGCGTACTTGAGCGGCGTCACGTCGATCGGGATCTCGTCGAAGATCCGCTGGCAGGCGAACGGGTCGTAGTACTTCCCGACCCCCGCCTGGTCGCGGCCGACGATGTAGTGGCTGCAGCCGAAGTTCTTGCGGACGATCGCGAGGAACAGCGCCGCCTTCGGGCCGCCGTACCGCATCGTGATCGAGAGCGCGCTCAACAGCACGCGGTCCGCCGGATAGTACTGCTGGACGAGCGCGCGGTACGCCGCGAGGATCACCTCGGGCCGGTAGTCCCCCTTCTTGAGCCGCCCGAGCACCGGGTGGACGAACATCCCGTCCACGTCGGAGCGCTCGAGCGTGCACCGCTGGAGGTACTCGTGCGCGGTGTGGGGGACGTTCCGCGTCTGGTAGGCGGCGACGTTCTGCCAGCCGCGCCGCGCGAACTCGGCGCGGACCTCGGTGGGCGTCATCTCGAGCGCCCCGGTCGGAAGGTCGAGGCGGCGGAGCAGCTCGATCTTGCCGCCGAGCGCCGTCTCGCCGGCGGCCAGGAGGTCGGCGACGTTCGGATGGGCGGGGTCGCGGGTCGCGTAGACGACCTCCGCGATCCGTCCGCGGTCGATGCGGTGCTTCTCCTCGAGGTGGAGGAGGGCGAACAGGCGTCCGGACGCGTCGGTCAGGCCGAGCTGGTCGCCCGGGCGGGCCGCGGCGACCACGGCGGCGTTCGCGGCGCCGGTCGGGGCGAGCAGGATCGGGATCGTCCACGGGAGGCCGTTCGCGAGGCGGTTCGCCCCGAGCACGCTCTCCAAATCGGCCGAGCCCATGAACCCCTCGAGCGGCGAGTAGGCGCCGACGCCGATCTTCTCGGCGTCCAAGATCTCGTCCGTGAACGGGGCGATCCGCGGGAGCGCGGCGCCCTCCGCCTCGCGGCGGGCGAGCTCGGCGGGCGGGCGGCTGCGGTCGACCAGGCGGCCGCCGTGCGGGGG
>JASHPZ010000009.1 GCA_030037815.1 Thermoplasmata archaeon
GGGACGAGGTCGGGGAACCGTTCGAGCCAGCGGCCGACGCCCCGCCGCGGTGGGGTGGGGGCGGCCATGGCCTCACTCGCGGTTGCCGGCTTGCCAGTCGTAGCTGACCTTCTCGCGGACGATCGTGCGGTCGACCGCGTGGTCGCCCGTGTTGCCGACCAGCCGTTCGAGCGCCGCGATGCGGGCCCGAAGGTCGCGCAGGTCGCGCTCGAGCTGGGCGATCCGGGCGGCGAGCTCCGCGGAGGCGGGGGACGACATCGCCCGTGAATGGGGTGTCCTGACTTAAGCCCGACAGGGCGCCTATGCCCGGGGGGCCGCCTCGACCGACCGCACGAACGCCGCGATCGCCTCCGCGGTCTCGTGCGGCCGTTCGGTCGGGACCATGTGGCCGGTCTGCGCGAAGATCCGGATCTGCGCGCCGGGGATCGACTGACGCAGGATCCGTCCGTGGGAGGCGTCCATCACCTCGTCGTCCATCGCCTGGACGATCAGGGTCGGCCGTGCGACGGACGCGATCCGGTTTCGCTCGTCGAACGCCATCATCGCGCGGGACCACCGCGACGCCGGCCCAAAGTCCTGCTTCGGGACCTCGGCCCGCACCTGGTCCGCGAACTCCATGTGCGCCTCCATCCAGTCCGGGTAGTACAGGTCCTTCAGCGTGCGCAGCGCGAACGCGTCCGCCCCTTCGTTCGCGTAGGTCTCGATCCAGCGTTGCGCGATCGCCCGGGTGTGGTTATCGCAGTAGGCGGCGCCGCTGACGAGGACGAGCCCCCGCACGCGCTCGGGGTGGTTCAGCGCGACGCGGAGCGCGAGGAGCGCCCCGCCGCTGAGCCCGACCAGGTGGGCGGATGCGATCCCCTTGCGGTCGAGCAACGCGAGCAGGTCGCCTTCGTGCTCGTCGAACGAGTACTCCGCCTGCGCGGGCGCGGGCGAACGGCCGTGGCCGCGCAGGTCGGGAACGAGCACCCGGAAGTGGGGCGCGAGCTCCGTCGCCACCGCATTCCAGACCGTGTGCGAGCCGCCGACCCCGTGCAGGAGCACGACCACTGGCCCCTCGCCCTCGTCGCGCGCGACGAGTTCGACCGGCAGGGACGGGTCCGGGGGCATCGCGCCGCCGACCCGCTCGGGGTCTTTACCTCTTGGGCGGCGGGCGCGCGGCACTCCTAAATACGCCGGTCGGGGTATTCGCCGGTCGATGGCGCGCGGCGTGATGCTGATGAGCGGCGGGATCGACTCGCCCGTCGCGCTCCACTACATGCTCCGCCTCGGCCACGAGATGACGGCGGTCCACCTCGACAACCGGCCGTTCACGGACGACTCGCCCTACACGAAGATCCTGGACCACCTCGAGATCCTCCGGGCGCGGTACGCCCAGCCGATCCCGCTCTACGTCCTGCCGCACGGCCCGACCCAGGTCACGCTGATGCGCGAGACCGACCGCCACGTCGGCTGCGTGATGTGCCGGCGGTTCATGTGGCGCTCCGCCGAGCGGATCGCCGAGCGGGAGGGCGCGACGTTCCTCGCGACGGGGGAAGCGCTCGGCCAGGTCGCCTCGCAGACGTTGTCGAACATGCGCTCCGCGACCGCGGCCGTCGCGCTGCCGATCGTCCGCCCGCTGATCGGCCTCGACAAGCAGGAGATCGAGCGGGTGGCGCGCGAGATCGGCACGTACGAGATCTCGACCCGGCCGGGCGTCTGCTGCCAGGCCGTGCCCGACAAGCCCGCGACCCGGTCGAACCTCGTGCAGATCCTCGCCCAAGAGGACCGGATCGACGTGGACCGGATGGTCGACGACTGCGTCCGGCACGCCGTGGTGCGCTGAAGGCTCGGTCCGGGCCGAACGGTTATCCCTCGGACGGGCAGTCGAGTCGGACGATGTGGGGAGCTCCGCCCGAGCGGTACCCGAGGACCGCGTACCTCCTGGTCGTCATCGGGGGCCTGCTCATCGCGCTGCTCGCGGCGCTGTCGGGCCTGGTCGTCTGGGCGTTCCAGTCGGAGGTCTCCGAGATCGCCGGCGTCTCGGTCTCGCTGTCGCCGCTCGAGATCTTCGAACTCGTCACCGCGGCGGCGCTCGGGCTCGTGATCGTCTACGGCGGGTACTCGTTCCGGGCCCGGCCCGCCTCCGCGCGCACCTGGGGGCTCGGGGTGATCGTGCTCGCGATCGCCACCGTCCTCCTGGACGGCGGCGGCGACTACCTGGGCGCGATCCTCGTGATCATCGGCGGGGTCATCGCCTACCGCTGGAAGGCCCCGCTGGCGGTGCCGGGACCGACGGGCGGTTGGGGCGGCTCGAACCCGCCCCCACCCCCTCCGCCCACCGGGCCCTCCAAGTTCTGCACGACCTGCGGGGCTCCGAACCTCGCGCCGGCGCGCTTCTGCGCCCGGTGCGGCGCGGCGTTCCCGGCCTGAGGCCGCCCGGGCGATGTACCGAAAACTGCGGCTCTGTTCGAACAACGGCGGGTTCGAGGCGATCCCCGACCCCCCGTGCCCGATCGACCTCGCGCGGGCGCGCGACCGGCTCGCCGCCGCCGAGGTGCCCGTGGTCGACGCGCGCGTGATGCTGATCGCGACGCTCCCTCCCGAGGTGACGATCAGCCGCGCCGGCCGGCTCCTGTTCAAGACCCGCGACGCCGCCGACGCGGAAGCGGGGTTCGCGCGCCTGCGCGCGCTGCTCGACCTCCCGCCGCTCGCCGACGGTCCCGGTTAGGTTAAGCCCGCGTCGGCGCTCGATCGGTCCGGGGGCGCCGTGCGCGAGGCGTGGGTCGTCGGAGCGGCCTCGAACCGCTTCGGCAAGATGGCCGAAACGGCGCGCGAGGCCGCGACCCGCGTCGGCCTCGAGGCGATCCGGTCGGCCGGCCTCGAGCCGAAGGACATCGGCTACACGTTCGTCGCGAATTGCTTCGGCATCTCGGAGCACCAGGCGCACGTCGGGCCGCTCATCAACAACGGGCTCGGCATCCCGTCCGTGCCCTCGGTGTCGCTCGAGTCCGCGTGCTCGTCGTCGAGCGCCGCGCTCCACGAGGCGTTCGTCCACGTCGCGGGCGGCTTCGCGGACGCCGCGCTCGTGATCGGGGCGGAGCGGCTCAGCCACCTCGACACGCTGGCGGCGACCAGCTACTTCGCGATCGCCGCGGACTACCCCTACGAGACGAAGAACGGCGCGACGTTTCCGGGCCTCTACGCGACCCTCGCGAGCGCGTACGCCGCCGAGTACCGCACGACGCCCGAGATGTTCGGGGCGATCGCGATCAAGAACCACGCGAACGCGGCGCGGAACCCGCACGCCCACTTCCAGAAGGAGCTCTCGATGTCGACGTATCTCGCCTCCCCGATGGTCGCCGCTCCGCTCCGGCTCTACGACTGCTGCCCGTTCTCGGACGGCGCCGCCGCGGTGGTGGTCGCGGCGAAGGAGTTCGTCCGGTCGCCCGCGACCGAACCGCTCGTGATCCGGGCCTCCGCCCGGGCGGGGGCGGTGACGGACATGCACGACCGGCCCGACCTGCTCGGCCTCCCCTCGACGCGTCGGGCGGCGGAGCTCGCGTTCCGGCAGGCCCACCTCGCGCCGAAGGACGTCGACTTCCTCGAGGTGCACGACTGCTTCACCATCGCCGAAGCGCTCGCGCTCGAGGATCTGGGGTTCTTCCCCAAAGGAACGGCGGCCCGGGAGTCGGCCGAGGGCGTGACGGCCCGCGACGGTCGACTGCCGGTGAACCCCTCGGGCGGACTGAAGGCGAAGGGCCATCCGGTGAGCGCGACGGGCGCGAGCCAGGTGGTCGAGATCTTCGAGCAGGTCAACGGCCGGGCGACCGGCCGCGAAGTCCCGCGGACCGAGACCGCGCTCGCCCACAACGTCGGGGCGACCGGCGGCTCCTGCTCGGTCCACATCTTCTCCCGGAGGTGAACGCACGTGACCGAGCCGGTTCCGGAGGCGCCCCACTCGATCGGCGCGTTCGTCCGGGGGTACGAGGAGGAGCAGCGCCTGCGCGGGTTCCGGTGCCCCGCCTGCGGGCACGTGACGGCCACGTGGGGGCTCGCGTGCGCCCGATGCGGCCACGCCGGCCTCGCGGAGTTCGCGTTGGGGACGACCGGGCGCGTGGTCGCCCGGACGGTCATCGCCGTCTCCGCCGACGAGTTCCTGAACGACACCCCCTACGCCTACGTCGTGGTCGAGCTGGACGGGGGCGGTCGGGCGACCGGCTGGGTACCCTCGATCCGCGCCGAGACGGACCTGCCGATCGGCACGCGGGTGCGGTTCCGCCCGAGTTACAAGCCCGGAGTGCAGTTCGAGAAGGAGCCCGCGTGACGGTCGCCGACTCGAGCCCGACGGCGCCCCTTCCGGACCTCGCCCGGTACCCCCGCGGGGTGCCGCGGAACCTCGAGATTCCCGACCGGCTCCTGCCGGCGGTCGTGGCGGAGAGCGTGCGAAAGTTCCCCGAGCGGACCGCGCTCGTCTTCCACGGCGTGCGGTGGAGCTACCGCCGGTTCTGGGCGGAGAGCGGCCGCTTCGCGCAGGCGCTCGCCGCCGACGGGGTGCGGCCCGGCGACCGCGTCGCGCTGTTCCTGCCGAACGTCCCGGCGTACCCGATCGCGCTGTTCGGGATCCTCCGTCTCGGCGCGGTCGCGACGCAGGTGAGCCCGCTCTACCTGGGGCAGGACCTCGCGCGGCTCCTCCAGGATGCGCAACCGAAGGCGGTCGTCACCCTCGAACTGTTCTATCCGCAGTTGGCGGCGGTCCGGGGCGAGTACGCGCCGCCCGTCGTGTACGTCGCCCGGCTCCGGGAGTTCTTCCCCGCGTTCCTCCGGCCGTTCGTCAACGGACGGGTGCGGAAGCAGCACCTGCCGACAGAGTTCCCGCGCGACCCGTGGGTCCGACCGTGGCGATCGGCGGTGCGCACCCCGGGCGAGCCCGCGGCTCGGGCGGACGACCCGGCCACCACGGTCGCCGTGCTCCAGTACACCGGAGGCACGACCGGCCGGCCGAAGGCCGCGATGCTCACGCACCGGAACCTGGTCGCGAACCTGACGCAGGCGAACGCCTGGAACACGACCCGCGTCTCGGGCGAGGAGGTCGTCCTCGCGTCGATCCCGTTCTTCCACATCTACGGGCTGACGGTTGCGCTCTTGATGGGGCTCTCGGACGGCGCGACCGTCGTCCTCCAGATGCGTCCCGAGATCCGAGAACTCCTCGGGCTCATCGACCGCCACCGCCCGACGCAGTTCCCGGGCGTTCCCGCGCTCTACCAGGCGTTCAACCAGCAGCCGGACCTCGCGAAGTACCGTCTCCGGGGGATCAAGTTCTGCCTGAGCGGCTCCGCCCCGTTGCCGCTCGAAGTGGCCCGCCGCTTCTCGGAGTTGACGGGCGCGAACCTCGTCGAGGGATACGGGCTGACGGAAGCGTCGCCCGCGACCCACGTGAACCCGGTCGACGGCGAGCGGCGGGAGGGTTCGATCGGCCTGCCGCTCCCCAGCACGGAGGCGCGGGTGGTCGACCTCGAGACGGGCACGCGCGTGCTCGGGCCGAACGAGGTCGGCGAGCTCTCCGTTCGCGGGCCCCAGGTGATGCGGGGCTACTACCTCCAGCCGGCCGAGACCGCGGCGGTGCTCGCGGACGGCTGGCTCCGGACGGGCGACGTCGCGCGGATCGACCCGGACGGCTACGCCTACATCGTCGACCGCAAGAAGGACATGGTGAACGTCGGCGGGATGAAGGTCTACCCGCGGGAGGTGGAGGAGGTTTTGTTCCAGCACCCCGCCGTGGCGGACGCGGCGGTCGTCGGCGCCCCGGACCCGGAGGTCGGCGAGGTGACGCGCGCGTTCGTCGTCCGAAAGCCCGGCACCTCCGTCACCGAGGCCGACCTGATCGCGTTCGTGCGGGAGCGCATCGCCCACTACAAGGCGCCCCGGTCCGTCGAGTTCCGCGAGTCGCTCCCGCGGAGCGGCGTCCAGAAGGTGTTGCGCCGCGCGCTCCGCGAGGAGGCCGCCGCGGCGCCGCCCCCGGGGCCGGCGCCGCCGAGTTAGAGGCCGCGGGCGAGGAGGTCCCGTGCCACGACCAGCCGCTGGATCTCGTTCGTCCCCTCGAAGATCTCGCTGATGCGCGCGTCGCGGTACGCCCGCTCGATCGGCGTGCCGCGGATGTAGCCCAAGCCGCCGTGGATCTGCAGCGCCTCGTCGATCACTTCGCTCGCCCACTCGGACGCGAGGCACTTCACGGTCGCCGACTCGCGGGTCTTCTCCTGGCGTTCGAGGCGATTCCACGCCGTCGGGTCGGTCCCCATCCGGTCCTGTCGCGCGGCGGCGTGGTAGACCATGAAGCGGAGCGCGTGGATCTTCATCGCCATGTCCGCCAGCTTGAACTGGATGACCTCGTACTCGCTGATCGGCAGGCCAAACTGCGTCCGATTCTGCGCGAACTGGAGCGCCTCCTGGGTCGCCGCCTGCATCCCGCCGAGGCTCGCGGCGGCCAGCGAGACGCGACCGACGTCGAGCGCCGTCATCGCGACGTGGAACCCTTTGCCGACCTCCCCGAGCACGTGCTCGGGCCCGACCGCGACGTGGTCGAGGACCAGCTCCGCGGTGGACGAACCGTGGAGGCCCATCTTCTTCTCGCACCGGCCGACCGAGAAGCCCGGGGTCCCGCGGTCGACCAGGAACGCGGTGACGCCGCCGTTGGCCCCCCGCTTCGGGTCGTTCGCGGCGATCAGGACGACCGTGTCGGCTTCGCGGCCGTTCGAGACGTAGATCTTCGTGCCCGTGATCGACCACCGGTCGCCCTCGCGCTCGGCGACCGTGTGGACGGCGCCCGAGTCGCTGCCGGAACCGGGCTCGGTCAGGCTGAACGCGAGCAGCTTCTCGCCGCGCGCGGCCGGGGCGAGCCAGCGTCGCTTCTGCTCCGCCGTCCCGTAGTAGAGGAGCGGGGTCGTCCCGAGCGAGGTGTGCGCGCCGACGATCACGCCGTGGGAGGCGTCGACCTTCCCGAGCTCCTCCAGGAAGATGCAGTAGCCGACCTTGCCCAGGCCGAGCCCGCCGTCTTCCTCGGGCACCGGGATGCCGAAGTACCCCTCCTCCTGCATCCGGCGGACGCTCGCCGCCGGGAACTCCTCGGTCTCGTCCATCCGGGAGACGACCGGTGCGACCTCCTTCTGGAGGAACGCGCGGACCGCCGCGCGGAACGCCTCCTGGTCGCTCGAGAACGCGAACTCGAGCGCCATCGTCACGCCCCCGTGAACTTCGGCGGGCGGCGTTCGACGAACGCGCGAATGCCCTCGCCCAGGTCGTCGCTCGAAAGCACGTCCTGCTGGAACGCGGCCGTCTCGAGCGCGAGCCCGTCCGCGAGCGGCCGCTCGAGGCCGTCGGCGATCGCCCGCTTCGCGGCTTGTACAGCCCGCGGCGCCCGCTGGGCGATCGTGTGGGCGAGGTCGCGGGCGGCGCGGAGGTCCTGGCCGGACGGCACGCACTTGTTGACGAGGCCGATCTTGAGCGCCTCGGTCGCCGGGATCATCGCGCCGGTGAAGATCAGCTCCCGCGCCTTCGCCGCCCCGACGAGACGGGGGAGCCGCTGCGTCCCTCCGTACGCCGGCATCAACCCGTAGATCACCTCGGGCGCGCCGAGCTTCGCCGACTCGCCCGCAACCCGCAGGTCGCAGGCGAGCGCCAGTTCGAGTCCGCCCCCGACCGCGAGCCCGTTGATTGCGGCGACCACCGGTGGCCGCAGTCCGCTCAGTCGGCCGAAGAGCGCGACCCCCCGCCGCACGACCTCGGGCGCCTCGGCGAGGTCCATCGTCGCCATCTCCTTGAGGTCCGCGCCGGCGCTGAAGTAGGCGCCGTCGCCCGTCAGGACGACCGCGCGCACCTTCGGGTCCCGGGCGAGGTCGGCGACGCGCGCGTCGAGTTCTGAGAGGAGCGCGGTGTTGAGGGCGTTCACGGGCGGATTCCGCAGCACCAGGATCTCGACGCCGTCCTCCTCGCTCTTCCGCCCGACCAGCTCGGCCGCGCCCACGTCCGACCGCCTCGCGGCGTGGGAGGCGTCGGGCGGCAGATAACCCAACCGCTCGCGGCGCCCGCCGGCGGGGCGCTCCCGTTACCTCAAGTAACCGCGGGCCGGTGTTCGCGCCAAGAATGGCCCGGCGCGAGCTCCTCTCGCTTTCCCTCTACTCGCTGCTCGCGAGCAATCGCGGCGGCCTGTTCATCGTCTTCTTCCCGCTCTACCTCGTCGCCGTCAAGGGCTCGACGCTGCCCGAAGCCCTCGTCATCCTCACCCTCGCGTGGGTCCCCGCGAGCCTCATCGGACCGTGGGTGGGCCGGCTCTCCGACCGCGCCGGTCGGCGGCGGCCGTACCTCCTCCTCGGCGAGGCGACCGCGTTCCCGCTCTTCCTCGCCGTCGTGTTCGCCCCGGGCTGGGTCGCCGCCGGCGCCTTGTTCATCGCCGCGGAGCTCGCGCTCGCGATCGGCGGGCCGGCGTACACCGCCTACGTCGCCGACGTCACGAACTCGGGGGAGCGCGGGTTCGGCTACGGGCTTCTCAACGCCACCTCGAGCGCCGGCGGGGTCGTCGGGTTCGTCCTCGCCGGGGTGGTGACGTTCGAGTACGGCCTCTGGGCGCTGTTCCCGTTCGTGGTCGTGGTGATGGTGGGGACCCTCTCGGTGGTGGTGTTCCTCGTACCGGACCTCGAGCTCCCGGCCGCGCCGCCGCGCCACCGCTCGCTGCGCGAGATGAAACCGGTGATCACGTTCTCGTTCGCCGTGTCGATCCGGGCGATCGGGAGCGGCGCGGTCGCGACGTTCTACGGCTACCTCGCGGTCGTGCTCGGCGCGAACGACTTCGAGGTCAGCCTGGTCGCGATCGCGGGCCTCCTCACCGGCGCCCTCGTCTCCGTGCCCCTCGGGCGGATGATCGACCGGCGCGGCGAGATCCGGGGAATCTGGTATGGGACGCTCCTCACCCTCGGGTCGTTCGGCCTGTTCGCGATCGCGAGCACCTGGACCGAGACGATCCCCGCCCAGGTGGTTCGGAACGCGGGCCTCGCCCTCGTCGGGACCGGCATGACGGCGTGGGTCGCCCGGATGGCGCCGGCCGACCGACGGGCCGAGTACCTCGGGATGTTCTCGCTGATCAACTCCTCGCTGTGGAGCGTCGGACCGCTCGTCGGCGCGGTCGCGATCGCGTTCTGGGGGTACCCCGGCCTCTTCGTGATGGCGATCGCGACCACGGTCGTGTCGCTGGTCGTGATGGAGCTCCTCTACGGCGAGATGGGGATCCGCTCCCGGCTCCAGGGCGCCCCCAACGCCTCCGCGCCGCCCTGACGGGCGCCGGCCCGCGCACGGTCTTATACCGGGGCCCGGTCCCGCCGGCGTGCCGCGCCTCTCGACGTTCGCGGACGCGAACGCGTCGTTCGAACAGGCCGAGTTCGTGCTGCTCGGCGTACCGTTCGACCGGACCACGTCGTTCCGGCCCGGGGCCCGGTTCGGACCGGACGCGATCCGCCACCACTCCTGGAACTTCGAGTCGTACGACCTCGAGACGGGAATCGACCTCTCCGAGATCCCGGTCCACGACCTCGGCAACACCGAGGAGTTCGGCAGCGCGACCGAGATGGCCGACTCGGTGCGGGAGGAGGTCCGCCCGATTCACGCGGCCGGGAAGTTCCCGATCGTCCTGGGCGGGGACCACGCCTGCGCGCCACCGTCGGTCGAGGCGTATCCCGAGAGCGCGCCCACCCTGGGCGTCCTCTACCTGGACGCGCACATGGACTTCCGCTCGAGCTACCTCGGCGACCCGCGCAGCCACGGCTGCTCGTCGCGCCGCATGCTCGAGAAGGTCGGCGCGAAGAACATCGTCGTCCTCGGGGTCCGTTCGGTCTCGCGCGAGGAGATGGACGACAACCGGTCGGTCGGGATGTCGTACATCACGGCGCACGAGATCGCCCGCGACGGCATCCAGACGACGGTGCGGAAGGCGCTCGACCTTCTGAAGACGCCGCGCCTCTACATCTCGCTCGACATCGACGCGATCGACCCCGCGTACGCACCGGCGACCGGGACCCCCGAGCCGTTCGGGCTCACGCCCCGCGACGTGAAGTACATCATCGGCGAGGCGGCGCCCCGACTCGCCGGCCTCGACATCATGGAGGTCGCCCCCGACTACGACCGCGGCAACACGAGCGCGCTCGCGGCCCGCTTGGTGCGCGAGGCGATCGCGCGCGTCACGCAGGCGCGACGGGGCCGGTAGGGCGCGCGATGGCGGACCCCGGGGACGGCGGACGGCCGGTGTCGCGCGGCGCGGAGGCGGCGCTGCGGGCGGTCGACTGGTGGGGATTCCCGGCGCTCGTCAAGGAGCGCGACCCGAAGCAGTACCGTCCAAAGGCGCTGGACGATCGCATCCGGCGGGAGCGGACGCGGACGGAGGTCCGCCTGCTCGTGGACGCGCGGCGCGCCGGGGTCCGGACCCCGATCCTCTACGACGTCGACCTCGTGAAGCACCGGCTGATCCTCGAGGAGCTCCCGGGCCCGACGCTGAAGCAGATGATCGAGGACCCCGCGATCGCCCCGGAGGTGCTGGTCGGCGCCGCGCGCGCATTTGGGCACGCGCTCGGCCGGCTGCACGCCGCCGGGATCTCGCACGGCGACCTGACCAGTTCGAACGTCCTGTTCCCCGACGGACCCGCGGGAGCGCCCGCGCTCCTCGACCTCTCGATGGGGAGCCGCAACCCCGGCGTCGAGGAGCTCGGGATCGACCTCCACCTGGTCGAGGAGGACTGGAAGGCGCTCACCGCGCGCTCCGAACCCCTCGTGAAGGCGTTCCATGCCGGTTACGACGAAGGGAACCCCGCCGGCGCGAAGGATGTTCGCGCGCGGGCCCGGCAGATCAAAGGTCGGGTCCGGTACGCGTAAGGTCGGGTCCGCGCGGCCCTACGCCGCCTCCGGGTGCGGCGGGGTGATCTCGGCGTCGTGGACGTGCGGGAGCAGGTTGTGCGCGGCGAGCGCCCGCGCGTTCCGGAACCGGAGTCCGCAGATGGCGCAGAGGAGCCCCGGGGTGTGCGCCTCGGGGTTCGTCTCGAGGCTCTCCGCCGGGTCCTCATGGGCGTGCGCGTGCTTCTGGTGGGCGATCAGCTCGGCGGGCGAGGCGAAGACCGCCTCGCACTGGGCACACATCTCCGACATCGTTCTACCTCCGGGCCCTCGGGCCGTGGGGTTCTTCCGGGCGGAGGGGTCAAGAACGTTTGTCCCGCACCCCCGCCCGGACCCGGCGAACGCCGGAGGCGGGGGCCGGAAAGTTCCCCGATTGTCGAACGCCTACCCGAGGCCGTGGACCCGCTCGAGGCCGGCCGTCAGGGCCGCCGGGAGCTCGTCCACCAGGTCGGTCGCGACCAGGCCGAACCCGCGCCGGG
Organism: Thermoplasmata archaeon; assembly: GCA_030037815.1. GTDB lineage: Archaea > Thermoplasmatota > Thermoplasmata > Lutacidiplasmatales > UBA184 > Lutacidiplasma. The sequence continues at coordinate 11,385 of JASHPZ010000009.1, forward strand.
CGGCGAGCCGGAGACCGGCTTCGCCGGACCAGTAGGTGGCCAATCGCGCCGCCGCGAGGGCGGGCACGCCCTGGCCCACGAGGCTCGTCAGCACGCCCGCGAGCACGTCGCCGGCGCCCGCGACCGTCATCGCCGCGTGGTGGTGCGCGTTCTCGAACAGACTCTCGCCGTCGGTGAGGAGGTCCGGCGCGCCCTTGACGACCAGGACGAGCCGCTGGGCGGCCGCGACCGCGCGCGCCCGCTCGACCCGGTCGCCGTCGCCCCCGCCGAGGATCCGCGCGAACTCCCCCGCGTTCGGGGTGGCGACGACCGTCGCTCCGTCCGGACGTTCGGCGACCGGTGGGAGCGCGTGGAGTCCGTCGGCGTCGACCACGAGCGGAATTTCGCCCACGAGCTCCCGTTCGACCGCCCGCAGCGCCTCGACCGTCTCGGGATGGGCTCCCGCCCCCATCCCGATCGCCACGGCGGACGGCGGCGCGGCGCGAACCAACTCGAGCAATTCGGGCACGTCGGTCGGCCGGAAACGATCCTCGCCGACCGCCTGGACGACCAGGTTCGGCGAGAACGCCTGCACGCGCTCGGCGGCTCCGCCGGGCGCGAGCACGGTCGCCCGCTCCGCGCCCGAGCGCAGCGCGGCGA
>JASHPZ010000072.1 GCA_030037815.1 Thermoplasmata archaeon
GGCAGGTAGAGGGCGACCGACCGGCCCAAGGCGCGCCGCGCCTCCGCGACCGTCCGCGCGGGCGGGGCGCCGTGGCGGTTCGCGCTGGTCGCCGTGACCGGTCCGGCCCGGCGCGCGAGCTCCCGCGCGACCGGATGATTCGGGAGCCGCAGACCGATCGTCGGGCCCCCCGCGACGGCCGGGGCGAAGTGCGCGCGGGCCCACTCGGACGGATGGACGAGGAGCGTGTACGCGCCCGGAAGGTGCGTGCGGGCGAACCGCCGACCCTCGGGGCCGAACGTCCCGAGCGACTCCAACTCCTCGAACGAGCTCACCGCGACCGAGATCGGTTGGTCGGCCGGGCGCTCCTTCGCCGCCGAGAGGCGCGCGACCGCCTCCGCCCGGTCCGGTCGCACGGCGACCCCGAGGAGCGTGTCGGTCGGGTAGACGACCAGCGCCCCGGCGGCGACGGCGCGCGCCGCCGCCGCCACGGTCGGGGCCATCGCCCTAGAAGTACTCCTCGCCGACGCGGGAGTACGCGAGGTACTCCTCGGCGCGGAAGTAGAGCGCGAGCTCGCGGGCGGAGGAGTCGGGGGAGTCGGAGGCGTGAACGAGGTTGGGGGTGAGGCCGAGCCCGAAGTCGCCGCGGATCGTCCCGGGCTGCGCCGTCTGGGGGTTGGTCGCCCCGGTGAGGAGGCGGACGACCGAGATCGCCGAGCGGCCCTCGAGCGCGAGCGCGACCACCGGGCCGGACGTGATGTGCTGGATGAGTGCGGGGTAGAACGGCTTCCCCTGGTGCTCCGCGTAGTGCCGCTGCGCGAGCTCGGGCGGGACGTGGAGCGTCTTCGCGGCGAGGATCTTGAGCCCCTTCCGCTCGAACCGCTCGACGATCTGCCCGACCAGCCCGCGGCGCACGCCGTCCGGCTTCACGAGCACGAGCGTCCGCTCGAGGTTCCCTTCGGCCATCGTCCCGCCGAGCCGGACGGGAGGGTAAAGGTTTCGCGCCGCCCGTTCGCCGCCGGGACCGGTCGCCGCCGGGCGGCATCTAGGGTTATGTACGGTACGCCGGCTGGGCGTCCGCCGTGCCGGCCTCCGACGCCACCACCGCGTACGTCGTCGTCGCGCTGATCGTCCTCGTGCTCGTCCGGCGGACGTTCCTGATGGTGCAGGGGGCGCGGTACTCCGCCCCGCGGATCGCCGCGTTCAGCGCGTTCTACCTGATCCTCTACGGCGCGCTCGCGGGGTCGACGATCGCCGCGGCCGTCGGCGTCTGGGGCGACTCCGCGCTCGCGCTGGTCGCCGCCTACGCGGCCGTGCTGGTCGTCGCGACGTGGGTCGCCCTCCCCTACGTCCGCCGCATCGTCCACTTCGAGGAGCGCGGACCGGGGGTCTGGTACTACCGCCTGCCCCTCCTCATCCCGGTGCTCTACCTCGTCCTGTTCGTCCTCCGGTTCGCGGTCGAGATCGTCGTCTTCGGGCCCGCGGTGATCACGAACTTCGTCTTGCCCGCGGTCCCCGGCACGACGCTCCTCCTCGTCGTCGGGGTCGACCTCCTCTACAGCGTGAGCACCGGTCTGCTCGTCGCGCGGGGGGTCGGGGTCTACCAGGCCCACCGGGCGCTCACCGCGCGGACGCCCACCCCGCCGGCCCCGCCCCTTCCGTCGCCGCCGCTCCCGTAGATGGCCGGGCGTTCCCGGCGCACCCACCCGGCGGTCCGCGGGTTCGACCGTTCCGCCGACGCCTACGAACGCGCCCGTCCGGGGTACCCCGACGCGGCGATCCGGTACCTCGGACGCGCCCTCGGTCTCGGTCCGGGCCGGACAGTGGTCGAGCTCGGCAGCGGCACCGGGAAGTTCACGCGGGCGCTCGCGCCGCTCGGGGCGGCGCGGCTCGCGGTCGAGCCGACCGCCGGGATGCGGGAGGTGTTCGCGCGGACGGTGCCGGACGTGCCGCTGCTCGACGGCACCGCGGAAGCGATCCCGCTCCCGGACGGGTTCGCGGACGCCGTGGTCGCCGCCCAGGCGTTCCACTGGTTCCGTCCCGGACCCGCCCTCCGCGAGATCGCGCGCGTCCTGCGACCGGGCGGCGGGCTCGGGCTCGTCTGGAACACCCGCGACGACCGGGTCAGCTGGTCGCGCACGATGAGCGCGATCGTCCGTCGGTACGAGGGCGAGCGGGGGCGGACCCACGGGTACGGCTGGCAGGCGGCGTTCGCCGACTCGCGTTCCCGGTTCGAGCCGCTGCGCCGTCGCGCCTTCCGCCACGCGCAGCGGGGGACGCCCGCGATGTTCGTCGAGCGGATCCTCTCCGTCAGCTGGGTGTCGGTGCTGCCGGCGGAGGAGCGGCGGCGGGTCGCGGCGGAGTTCCGTGCGGCGCTCCGCGCCGACCCGAGCGTCCGCGGCCGTCGCGTGCTCGAGCTTCCCTATACGACCGAAGTGTTCTGGACGCGCCGGCGCCCCGCGCCCGGCGACCGATGACGCGCACGACGGGGGTTCGGGGGCTCGGGGTCTTCGGCCCGGCGTACGCGAACCTGTTCGCCCGCGACCCGCACGCCGACGGGTCCGTCGACCGGGTGCTCCAGGCCCGCATGGTCTGTTGGTCGCCCGCGACCCACGCGCGATTCTACGGCCGGCCGGCGCCCGCGCGCTCGCGCTACCGTGCCGGTTCTCGCCCGGGACTCGAACGGTGCCTCCGCGCCTGGGGCGGCGACCGGCGGGACGACGAGCCGTTCGTCGACGCGCTCGCGCGGTTCACCTCCCACCTCCGTCCCCGCGGCGCCGACGACCCCGACGCGCTCCGCTTCGGCGGTACGGAGGAGGCGATCCTCCGGCGGGGCTCCGACTGGTGCACCGACGTAGCGCGGGTCGCGGCGGCGCTCGCCCAGGCGGCCGGGCGGCCGGCCCGGCTCGTGGCGCTCGCCGACCTCCGCCGGGCGTACTCGGGCCACATGATCGTCGAGGTCGCCCGCGGTCGCCGCTGGGGCGCGCTCGACCCGCTCACCGGCGTCGTGTATCGGACGGCCGCCGGCCGGCCGCTCTCGGTCGCACAACTCCGGCGGGATCCGGCACGGTTGCGGGCGTACGCGCGGAAGTACCGGACCGAGCTCTCGGCCCCGGCCCAGTTCCGGGGGGTCGCGTTCGTCGGCTACCCGATCGAACGCCGCGCCGATTTCCGGTACCCGGTGTCGCGAATCTCTCCCTACTACCGCGCCGTCCTCGCTCTGGCGGCGGACGGCTGGCCCGGGGGCCGGACCTGGCGGTTCGGGGAAGACGCGGGCCCGGCCTAGCGGGCGCGGGCGTCGCAACCGAGCCGCCACGGGCAGTGCGCGCATTTCGCGGGCGACGGGGTCGCCCGCCCGTCGTACCGGGCGTCGATCGCGCGGCGCAGGCGGAGCAGTTCGGAGCGGGCCGCGTGGTCCCACGGGACCTCGAACTCCCGGTCCGCGTAGCGGAGGACTCCCATCGGGGGGGCTCGGCCCTCGGCGTCCTCGAGGAGGAGGCAGTACGCCCAGACCTGCACGAGGTGCGAGTACGCGGGACCGCCCCGCGGAGCGGGGCGGCTCTTCACCTCCACCGGAACGGCGCGGCCGTCCCGCGTCCGCCGGATCGCGTCCGGCCGCCCGACCAGACGCCAGCGCGCGCTCGCGACCTCGCGTCCCCCGCCGAGGTCGACCGACTCGAGTCGGCCGTGCCGTCGCTCGGCCCGGCGTCGGGCGAGCGCGCGTCCGGCGAGCAGCGCGACCGCGACGCCCCCGACCACCAGGGCGAGCGCGAGGTCGGACGGCGTCAGCGCAGGAAGATCCACGCGACCCCTCCCGCGACCGCGATGAGACCCACGACCAGGGCGGCGGCGTAGGCCAGCCCGTGCCGCTCGCGCCGGGACTCGCCGGCGAGCTCCGTCCGGTGGTAGCGACGGCCGTCGTTCGACCGTCGTTGCGCGTCCGGCGCGCGGCCCGTCGCCGGGGGGTGGAGCGAGTACCAGTGCGAGCGCGGGCAGTAGGCGTAGTCGGCGAGCTCGGACGCGGAGACCCAACCGTCCCGACCCGGCATCCGGAACCGGTCCGGGCGCGCGGCGACTTACCGATTCGTCTCGACGCGAACGGGGCGCGCCCGAGCGTTCACTCGGACGGCGGGGCGTCGGCCTTCTTGCGCGCGCGGGGCTTCTTCGCCGCGGGCTTCGGAGCGTCCGTCGCCGCGGGGGCGGCGGGGCTCGCCGTCGGCGCCTCCGGGGGCGCCGCG
>JASHPZ010000073.1 GCA_030037815.1 Thermoplasmata archaeon
GACGCGACCGGCGGGACCGGGCCGCGCGACCAGGAGCACGCCGCGGCGACCGCGAGCGCGACCGCCGAGCCGAGGAACGCGGCGTGGATCCCCGTCAGGAACGCGGCGCTCACGCCGCCGGCGATCGTGCCGCTCCCCAGGAACACCTGGTCGGCGACCGCCCGCGACACGAAGGCGGAGGCGATCGTGAGGGCGAGCACGAAACTGAGGAGCGTGCCCATGTTCCCCAGCGTCGCCCGGAGCCCGCTGATCGCGCCGAACGTCTCGGGCGTCGCCTGGCTCATGATCGCCGTCGTGTTCGCCGGGTAGAACATCCCGACCCCGAGTCCGCCGACCAGCGAGATGCACGGGATCCACCCCAGCCACGAATCGGCGCCGAGGAGGGAGTACCCGGCGACGGCCGCGAGCATCGCGAGGATCCCGCTGGTCGCGAGGACCCGCGGGCCGAACCGGTCGACCCGACGGCCCATGAACGGGCCGACCACCGCGCCGACGAGGTAGCCGGGCACGAGGAGGAGCGACGCGTCGAGCGGGCTCAGTCCGCGGATCCCCTGGAGGTACATCGTCAGGAGGAACACGACCGAGAGGTAGCCGACGCTCTGGAGGAACCCCGCGATCAGGCTGAACCCGAGGAGGCGCTGGCGTAGCTCGCGCAGCCGGAGCATCGGCGTCGGGCTGCGCAACTCCACCCAGAGGAAGACCGGAAGGAGCGCGATGCCGACGACGACCTCGGCCAAGTTCGCGAGGTCGAGGCCGTACGACGCGAAGTCGATCGCCCCGTAGCAGATGAGGCTCAGGGCCCCCGCGAGCGCGAGGAACCCCGGCACGTCGAACGAGACGCGCGCGCGCTCGACCCGCGGGAGCGTGCGCAGCCCGAGGAGGATCGCGACGACGCCGATCGGGAGGTTGATGAAGAAGATGTACCGCCACCCGAGCGTCGTCGTGATCACGCCACCGAGGAGGATGCCGAGGATCGCCCCGACCGACCAGCCGAACACGAGGAACCCGAACGCGCGGCCCCGCTCGCGGGCCGGGAAGACGCGGGCCAGGAGCGCCGCGCCGTTCGCGAACATGATCGCCCCGCCGATCGCCTGCAGCGCCCGCGCGGCGATCAGGATCGAGGCGTTCGGCGCGAACCCCGAGAACGCCGACCCGAGCGTGAACACGCCGAAGCCCGCGTTGTAGATCGTGCCGACCCCGAGGATGTCGCCGAGCCGGCCCGCCTGGGTGGTGAGGGCCGCCGTGATCAGGAGGTAGATCAAGATCGTCCAGACGACGCTCGACAGGGACGCGTCCAGGTCGTGCGCCATCGTCGGCAGCGCGAGGATGACGATGGTCGAGTCGACCGCGACCATCAACGAGCCGAGGGTCGTGAGCGCCAGCACGCTGTTCGCGTGGGGCCCGCGCGTGGGCGTCGGGGCCGACCCGCTCGCGCTCGCCGCGGGCATCGTTCGACCCGGCGCGGCGGCTACCTACGGCGACCCCGGCGTCTCCGCGGGTTCGGCCGAGGCGGCCGTGCGGGCGGGCGGGCGGCGCCGGACGAGCAGCATCGCGAGGACCGCCACGACCACCGCGACGACGACCGCGATGAGCAGCCAGGACCCGGTCGGAATCCCGAACGGTGTCCCCGTCCCCGAGCTCGTGGACGTGGAGTGGAACGCGACCGGTACCGTCTGGTTCAGCCCCTGCACCGTGACCGTGAGCGCGCCCGCGGCCGGCAGGTAGCCGGGGGGACTGTTGACCGTGAACTGGTACGTCCCGTTCGGGAGGTCGGCGGCGACCACGTCGTTCGACGGGACGACGAGGGCGCTCCCGACCAGGGTCACCGACCAGACGGAGCCGTTCGGGAGGCCGGAGGCGACGAACAGCACCTCATAGACGACCTGTACGAAGGTGATCGCGACGTCGACGGGCGACCCCGTGACGGTGACCGTGCCGTTTCGCGGCGAGGGCGCGTAGCCGGGCGCCCGCGACACGACGGTGAAGCTGTAGGTGCCGTTGATCGCGCCCCACGCCGGTTCGGTCGCGTTCGTGGACGAGAGGGTGGGCCCGCCGGTCAGGATCACGGACCACAACGACCCGTCGGGTAGGCCGGACTCGTTGAACGTGACCGCGTACGTCGGCTGGAGGAATGCCACGGGCAGCGTGGTCGAGCTGCCGTTCACGTCGACCGTGCCGGACGCGGGGTCGCTCGTCCATCCGCCCAAGGTCGTCGTGATCGTGTAGGAGTACGTGCCGTTGAGGAGGTGGAAGACGACCGACCCCGAGGCGGTGGTCACGGGGGTCGTGCCGACGATCGCCACCGTCCAGTTCGTCCCCGACGGCAGACCCGACTCAACAAACGCGACCGCGAACGTCTCCGGCGGCGTGAACGAGATCGGTACGGTGACGTTCGCCCCGTTGACGGTGAACGAACCCTGAGGGGGATGCGGCGACCACAACGCGGTCGCGACCGTGAAGAAGTACGTTCCGTTCGAGAACGAGGACGACACCGTGCCGGTCGTCGACGTGAGGTCGATTCCGCCGGTCACGTTCACGTACCAGCGCTGGCCGGTCGGCAGACCGGCCTCCACGAACGTCACGACATCGGTGTACGGCACGTAGGCGAGGTTGACCGTGACGTTCGCCCCGGCGATCGTGAACTGGCCGCCGGACGGCTGCGCGACGTAGCCGTAGACCGAGCCCGCCGACCACGTGTAGGTGTCGTTCGTCAGGTAGACCTGGCAGATCGATTCCAAGCACGTGCCGCTGAGGCCGCCCGTGCTCCACGACAGGGAGAGGCCCCAGAGCGTGCCGGCCGCGAGGCCGGTCTCCTGGAACGTCGCGACGTAGAACACCTGGGCTTCCGCTTGGTCGTACTCGTAGACCCCCTGCGTGGCGGCGCCGTCCTCGTAGCTGGCGTTCCACACCGCCGGCGTGTCGGTCGCGCGGTCGGTCGGGGAGACCTCGACCCAGGAAAGGTTGGAGGCGGTCTCTCCGGTCTGGTCCTCCTCGTAGCCGTAGCTCTGCGTGAAACCGGGGATGAATCCGCTCGTGCCCGAGCGCTCGAGATAAAGTTCGAGGTTCCCGCCGGTCGCGGCCCCGAAGTTGCCGATCCCCCCGCTCGGACCGCCGACCAGTCCGAACTGCGGGTCCAGGCCGCCGGGACCGCCGTACGGCGCCGGGTACGGCCCGTTCGAGAAGTTCGTTCCCTCCCACGAATAGTTGTACGACTGGGTCCCGATGATGAAGGCGGCTCCGGGCACGGGTAGCGAAAGCGAGCTCGTGCCGGGAACCCCGAACGAGAAGTCGACCGCCTGGCCGTTAAGCCCCGTCGTGTTCACCAACGTCGTGGTCAGGTTGAACGCGATCGACGGGGAGAGGACGAGTCCGGCCACCGGGAAGTTGTACTCGTAGACCGCCTCCGTCGGGTACTGGCCGTAGAACGGATAGACAACCCACCCGGTGAAGTTCATCGCCCATCCACCGGGCGTGGCGTTGATGTACACGACGTTCTGCACCCAGTAGATCGGGGCGCCGAGCGAGTTCGCGAGGAAGAAGTTCTCCTGCAGGGAGGCGTTGAAGTAGGTGTTGACGCCGCCGCCCGGCAGCGTGGATGTGACGGAGAGTCCGGTCAGGTTGAACACCGCCCGCACGCCCGAGAGGTCCCCCGGCACGTTGTTCGGCTGGTAACTCAGCACGTACATCGTGAGGTTGTACGCGTCGATCGAGCCCCAGCCGGTGGCGAGGTCGTACCCGACCGCCGCCGTGTAGAGGTAGTTCGCCCCGCTCACCACGTCATAGAACGGAAGCGTCGGGAGCGGGGAGGTGTAATTCCCCGTTGGATAGAAACCGGTCGTCACGGTCGAGGGCAGGCCGGTCGTCATCTCGGAGGCGATCGGGTAGACGGTCGGGTCGAAGAACCCGAGCCAACCGTTGCCGTTCACCCCGAGCACATGGTCGATGTCCGCGACGATGCCCGCCTCGAGCGGGCAGGCGACGCTCGTCCCGCCGACCGGGAAGAACGAACCGCCCTGGGTCGCGTTGGTCGCGCGATACGTCGCGCCGTCGATGGTGATCGTCATCAGGGTGTTGTTGGCGAGCGCGGCGATGTCGGGCACACCGCGGCCCGCCCCGTTGATCGCCGCGTTCGCAGAGGTGTCGGACTGCCAGGACGGCTCGGCGAAGACGGAGCTGATCCCGCCCGTCGTTCCCGCCGGCGGGTTCGGAGAGGTGTACGTCGGCGATTCGTACCAGGCGATGTCGCTGCTCATCTGCAGCGAGAACGTCGAGAGCGTCACCGTGGTGCCGCCGACGGCGACGTCGCCGAAGTCGTCGTACGCCATCGTCGCGGGGAAGAAGACGCCGGGCCCCCAGTTGCTGGACGGGTTCGAGCCGGAGTCCCCGGTCGCCGCCAGGACCGAGATCCCGCGGGCGGCGGCCTCTTCCGTGTAGTTGAACCAGTTCGAGTCGTTCGCGTCCGTCCCGCCCCACGAGTTCGAGATGACGGAGACGTTGTCGAGTCCCGATTCGGAGGAGTTCGGGTTCAGCACGGTCGCGAACGCCGCGTCGAGGTCGACGTTCGTGCTGTTGCCCCCGTAGACGTTGTAGATGTGGGAACCGGGGGCGGTCGAGCCGACCATCTCGAGGTCGAGCGTGTTCTCGATGTTCGCCTGCGTGGAGTCGAACGAGGCGAAGTACCCCGGAGCGGGCGCGCCGAGGATCGGAACGCCGCTGACGACCGAGTGGGGCTCGCCGGCGGGGATCGTCTCGTTGTAGAACTGGCTGATGTCGGTCGGGTCGTACGACCCGACGTACTGACCGGAGTCGATGGTGCCGTTCGGCGTCGTGGTGGTCGAGCCGAGGTACTCCCCCGACCAGAGGATGGTCGCGACGACCGCGTTCGTCGGGTACCCGGCTTGGTCGAACAACGAGAGCTGATCGTAGGCGACCTGGAAGTCGGACGCGTACTCGTACTGGACGCCGCCAACGCTCGGCGGGGTTAGGTACGCGGGGTGCGCGACCGACGGAGCGGCGGGGGTGCTCGGCGGGGCGGCGAACGTCGGGTGGGGCGCGAGGAAGCCGTGATTCAGGTACGCGGAGTACGAGCTGAGCCCTTCCACCGACCCCACCATCCGGGCAAGCGGAGCCGGCAGCGCGAGCGGTTCCGTCGGCGCGTAGAAGCTTCGGCCCGCGTCGGACCAGGTCGCGAGGTGGGTGTGGAACGCCGCGTCGACCTGAAACGGCGTCGCGGAGAACGTCAGCGCGGCGTGGTCGGCGTAGGTGGTGACGCTCGAAATCCCGAACGACTCGAAGTATTCGACCGCCACTTCGTACTGGGACTCGGGGAGGGCGAACGACCGGTCGAACTCGCTCGCGGTCAGATAGTGGCGATACGACGGGGAGGGGGGATTGGAGAGTCCCGCGAGAAGGTCTGAAAGCGCGGTCTGGTTCGTGAATCCGAACGACACCAGAATCGGTACCGCGGTGACGTGGATCGGACCGGTCACGGCCGCGCCGGCCAATCCGATCCCCGGTTCGTCATCCGGGACGGTGGAGAGGGGTGCGCCCGCCAACGCCGATAGCGAGACCGCGGGCGCCACCGGGCCCGGGGTCGGCGACTTCGCGAGGGCCGACGGCACGACGAGCGCCGAAACGACCAGGATGCCCACGATGCCGCATGCCGTCCAACCCGCGCTCCGAAAACTCCGCGGCCCCATCGACCTAGCGACCGGTCCGCCTCCCGAACCGACCCTCGGGGCATCCACGACCCCCCGCTTGAGATAAGTGTTGTCGGTCGCGACGCCGGTCCCGACCGCAAATTTAGGTCGGTCCCGTTCGGCCGGTGCCCGTCTCGGCGTCACCGTATTATCGGAGGGCCCCGATGGGCGCGACGATGCAGGGCGGTCACGAGGAGCACCCTCGTCCGACCCTCCTGTCCGATTTCATCCTCGGCAGCCAGGACGGCCTCGTCAACGTCCTGGGGATCCTGCTCGGCCTGGTCGCGGCGGACACGGGCGCCCGCGTGATCCTGATCGCGACCCTCGCCGCGCTCGCGGCGGAGTCGATCTCGATGGGCGCGGTCGCGTACACTTCGACCCTCGCCCGCCGGAACCTCTACCTGAGCGAGGTGCGACGCGAGCTCGAGGAGATGCGGGTCGTCCCCGAGATGGAGCGGGAGGAGGTCCGGGAGATCCTCCGGCGATGGGGCTACGCCGGAGCCGAGGTCGAGGAGATGCTCGCCCGCATCGAGGCGAAGCCGAAGGCGATGCTCGACATCATGATGGCCTTCGAGCTGAACCTCCCCGAGGTCCGTCCCGAGCAACCCCGCAACAGCGCGTTCGTCGTGCTGACCGCGACCGTGGTCGGTTCGATCATCCCGATCGTCCCGTTCTTCCTGCTCACGAGCGACCTGCGGCTGGCCGCGTTCGTCGCGGTGCTCCTGAGCGCCGGCATGCTGTTCGCGGTCGGCTGGTACGAAGCGCGGACCACGAAGGGGTCCACCTACCGCAGCGCGCTCCGGATGATCGTGATCGGGCTGGGCTCGGGGTTCGCGGGGTTCCTCGTCGGGTACCTCGCCCACGTCGTCTGACGGAGGCGGGATCTACGCCGCGCCGCCGAATCGCTGCCGGCGGGGCCGACGCGCGGGACGCGGCTTCCAGATCGTCCAGCGTCGAGGACTTCGGCTCTCGTGCCGCCGGCAGACGGAGCACCAGACGACCTGCTCGTTCGGCCCCGCCAGTTCCGGGGTCGGGGTGTGATCCGTCTCGGCGTGGCCGCACTGCCGTTCGAGGCAGGGATGCGGCCCACGTGGGGGCGCGCCGGGTGCCATCGCACCCATCAGTATGCGTATAAATGCGTATTAAACCTAACGAATCGCCCCGTTAGCGGCCGAGTTCCCGTACACGCTTCGCGACGTGGGCGGTCTTCTCCTTGTCCGAGAGCTCCCGCAGGTGCATCGAGACGGTCAGCGTGCCGTTCAACTCGATCGGGTCCGGGATCATCGGGAACTTGAGCGTCACGTGTTCGAGCGACAACTCGAGCTCTCCCTGCCGGTCCGAGAGCGCTTCGATCAGCTCGACCAGCGGGTGGGGCACGACCGGTCCATCGTTCGCGTCGGGCATGAGGAGTGTACCGTTTCGGGCTATAGGAACCCTCCGCGTCGGGCCTCCGCGGGGATTCGTTTAGTTTGTTAACGAATTACCGTATTAATGTCCCCGGCGTCCGCCCCACGATGACGCCGGACCTTCCGCCCGGACCCGGATACTCGACCCCGAAACAGGGGATCCTCCTCCACCTGAAGCGCGCGCCGGGAAGCTCGCTCTCCGAGATCGCCGGAGCGCTCCACATCTCGAAGGCGGCGGCGCACGGCCACTTGGTCCGGCTGGAGTCGGACGGCCTCCTCTCCCGGCACTATCTCGGCGGACGCGTCGGCCGGCCGCGAGTCGCCTTCGACCTGACCGACGAGGGCCGGTCCTTGTTCCCCCAGGCGTACACCGAGATGTCGCTCGCCGCGCTCCACTTCGTCGAGCGGCGAATGGGACGGTCCGCGGTCGCGGAACTCCTCGCGGAGCGGGCGCACGAGGTCGCGGACCGCCACCGACTCCGGGTCGCGTCGGGCCCGCTCGCGCGCCGAGTGGAAGAGCTCGCTCGGGTGCGGAGCGAGGGCGGCTACATGGCCGAGTTGGGCCCGCGCCGCCGCGGCGTCGCGGAACTACGGGAGCACAACTGCCCGGTGCTCGCGATGGCGCAGGAGTACCCCGAAGCGTGCGAAACCGAGCGTCGGATGTTCGAGTCCCTGCTGGGCGCCCGCGTGGAAACCTCCCACCGCGTGGTCGCCGGCGACCCCGTCTGCCGGTTCCTCATTCGGGAGCGGGGAGGCCGCTCGTGACGCGGGCGCCGCTCGCCGTCGTGACCGGGGCCAGCCGTGGGCTGGGCGCGACGCTCGCCCGGTTCCTCGCGGCGGAGGGATTCGACCTCGTGCTGGTCGCGCGCGATGCGGCCGCCCTCGCGACGATCCCCACCGGGCCGGACGAGCCGCCCGGACCGGTCTCGCGCATCGACGGAGACGTCTCCGAGTCCCGGACCCGGGAACGGGCGCGCGAGGCGGTGGCCGCGCGGGGGGGCCGGCTGGACTTGCTGATCAACAACGCGAGTTCGCTCGGTCCGTCCCCCCTCCCCGAACTGGCGCACGTCGACCCGGGCGCCCTGCTCGAGGTCTACCGGGTCAACGTCGTCGCGCCGGTCGCGTGGGTACAATCGCTCCTCCCCGCGCTCGCGGCCGCCCGCGGCACCGTCGTGAACATCTCGAGCGACGCCGCCCGCGGCGGATACCCCGGCTGGGGGGTCTACGGAGCGAGCAAAGCGGCGCTCGACCTGGTGACGAAGACCCTCGCGGCCGAACTGCGGGACTCGGGAGTCTCCGTGCTGGCGGTCGACCCCGGCGACCTGCGCACCGCGATGCACCAGGCGGCGTATCCGGGTCAGGACATTTCCGACCGGCCCCTGCCCGAGGTCACGCTGCCGTTCTGGGCGTGGCTGTTCCACCAGGACCTCGCCGCTCTCTCCGGACGTCGGTTCGAGGCGCAGTCGGACCGGTGGGAGGTGCCCGCGTGATCGGCGCCGGCCCGGTCGCCGAGATTCCGGCGGGGGCCGGGGCGGACCGGACTCCCGAGGACCGCGGAGTCGCGCGCGACGGGGTCCGCCTGCTCGTCACCACCCCGACGGACGACCTGGACGCCCGGTTCGACGAGCTTCCGCGGTTCCTCCGGCGCGGCGACCTCCTGGTCGTGAACGAGAGCGCGACGCTCCCCGCGGCGCTCGCCGCCCGCGGCGCGCGCGGGCCGTTTCTCGCCCACGTTTCGACCCATTACGGGGGCGGACTGTGGCTCCTCGAACCGCGCTCCGGTCCGGGACGTCCCGGGCCGCTCCCGATCGTTCCCGGGGAGGAGTTCGCGCTCGGCGGGGTCCGCGCCCGGTGGGTCGCGTCGTTTCCCGGGGTCCCCCGGCTCGGGTTCGCGGAAGTCGCGGGGGACCTCCGACGCGAGATGGACCGGGCCGGACGGCCGATCCGCTACGGGTACCTCGCGCGGGAGTACCCGCTCGCCCGTTACCAGACGGTGTTCGCCCGCGAAGCGGGGTCGGCGGAGATGCCGAGCGCCGGTGGGCCGTTCACGCCCAAACTGGTCGAGCGGTTGCGTCTCGGCGGGGTCCGGTTTGCACCGATCGTACTGCACTCGGGCGTATCGAGCCTCGAGTCGGGAGATGTGGCACCGGGCACTCCGCCGGTGTTACCCGAAGAGTTCCGCGTCCCCGAAAGCACGGTGCGAGCCATCGCGGCCACGCGCGAGAGCGGGGGCCGCGTCGTCGCGGTCGGCACGACCGTCCTCCGGGCGCTGGAGTCCGCGGTCGACGGCGGCGTCCTGCGGCCGGCGCAAGGGTTCACGCGTCTCTTCCTGAACGTCCGACGCGCCGCCGCCACCGTGGACGGCCTCCTCACCGGATTCCACGACGCCCGATCGACCCACCTCGAGTTGCTGGCGTCCGTCGGCGGCGTGGCGCGTCTCCGGCGGTCGTACGCGACCGCCGTCGCGCGCGGGTACCTCTGGCACGAGTTCGGCGACGCCCAGCTCCTCTGGGCGGCGGCGTCCGGAGCGGCGCGCTAGCGGTTCGGCAGCCCCGCGTGCTGGCGCAGGGCGTGGTAGAAGCCCCCGAAGCTGGTCGAGTTGGGCGTCCGCAGTCCCTGGACGCGGAGCTGCTCGCGGACCTCCTTCGACCCCTGGCGGAGGTCCAAGATCTTCGAGGTGTCGTACTTGTACTGGAACGTCCCGGGCGGCCCCCGCGGGAACGGCTCCCAGTCCTTCACCGTGGTCGGCCGAAGGTCGTGGACTCGCTTTCCGTCGCTCGGCTGGAACGCGGGCAGCGTCAGGTGCTCTTCGGTCAGCCAGAGCATCGTCGCGTCGCGGATCGCCTGGCCGGTCGTGTCGTCGAGGGCGCCCGGTGCGACCTGGGACTGGACCCAGTCGACCAGCGCGTCGAACGTCTTCTCCGCGTTCTCCTCCAGCATCTGGACGACCGCGAGCCGGATCGCGCTCCGCCGGAGCTGCTGCACGCCGGTCTCGCTGAGGCGGTACTCCGCCGTGAGTCCGAGCAGGCTCTCCGAGTTGTTCGCGAGCTCCTTCAGCGGGAGGACGAACAGGGGCGCGGCCCCCTCCTGCGGCGAAACGAACCAGAGCGAGAACTCGTGGCCGTTCGTCAGCAGGACGAGCGGGACCTTCGCCTCCTTCGCCTGCTCCGCGGCCGGCCCCGGCTCGGCGACGCTCGCGGTGCGTTCGCGGACGTCCAGGAAGAGCCGGGGGTGGCCCTCGGCGTTGAACAGCGCGTAGTCGACGTGCGTGTCCTTGGACGGGACGGGGAAGTCGAGGTAGACCTGGTGCTTGTCGTGCGGGTCCCAGCCGAGCGCGACCAGGAACGGGTTCACGATCCAATGGCGGATCTGCTGCTCGGTCACGTCCTGGACGTCGCGGAGCACTTCGTCCGCCACTTGCTGAAAATCGGTAAGGCGCCGGCTCAGGTCGACCGCTTCCATCGCCGTGGCGATGGAGGCGAGCGGGCTTAAACCTACCCTCGACCGGGCCGCCGGCCCGAGGTGAGACGGGCGGCTTCGGCGGCGAGGAACGGCGCGACCCCGCGGAGCGGATGGTCGAGCCCCGCGTAGGGCGGGAGACCGAGCCGGTCGGAGAGCAGCCACTCGACCTCGTACGCGTAGAGGATCGAGGAGCCGAGCGCCTCGGTGAGATGCGCCAGCCGAACGGCGCCGCGCGGGGAGAACCGCACGTACTTCGGAGGGCGGCCCAGGGCGTCGAACATGCGGTCGGTCAGCTCCCGGTAGACGAACCGTTCCGGGCCGCCCGCGGTCACGTTGCGGCGGCCCTCGGCCCGCGCTTCGCGGACGAGGATCTCGGCGAGGTCGTCGGTCGCGAGCGGGCTCACGTGGTAGGCGCCGTCCCCGAACATCGGGAACCGGCGGTACCGGTGCATCACCCGCAGCATCACCGTGAGCAACCGGTCGCGGGGCCCGAACAGCATCGTCGGGCGGACGATCGAGTGCGGCGGGCCGCCGGCCGCGAGGTGGCGGTCGACCGCGCGCTTCTCGACCAGATAGGGGAGTCGGGTCTCGAGCGCCGTCGGCGCGTCCGGGACGCTGACGTGGACGAGCCGACGGACCCCGGCGCGCGCCGCGGCGTCGACGACGCCGCGCAGGCTCGCCCCCAGCGACCGGAATCGACGGTCGTACCCGGCCCGGTACCACGGGAGCGTGATCACGAGGTCGACGTCCCGCAGTAGGGGGTTCCAATCCGGCACCCGGGTGACGTCCGCCGCGACCCACTCGACACCGAGGTCGGCCTCGGCGGGCACGGGGTGGCGGTGGACCGACCGGATCTGCCAGGTACGGGCGAGCTCCGGCAGCAGGGCCCGCCCGACGAGCCCCCCGCCTCCGCCGACGAGCAACGCCCGCGGGCGGTCGTCGGGGAGGATCATGCGGACGCGGGCACCGGGACGACGGCCTCGGACGCGGCGTCCCCGAACGCGGAGTCCCACGCGGCTGCGACGAACGGACGCACCTCGTCGACGTGGACCGTTCGGCCCAGTTCCCGGGCCATGGACGTCATCACCTGACCGTCGAACCCGCACGGGTGGAACCGCTCGAAGGCGCCGAGGTCGGGGTCGACGTTGAGCGCGAACCCGTGGAAGGTGACCCAGTGGTCGACCGCGACGCCGACGGAGGCGATCTTGCGGCTTCCGTCGAGCCAGACGCCCCGACGGCCCGGAACCCGCGACGCCCGGAGGCCGAACGGTTCGACCGACCGGACGACCAGCTCCTCCACCGCGTGCACGAACCGCCGCACGTCCCGGCCGCGCGGCTCGAGGTCGACGATCGGGTAACCGACCAGTTGCCCCGGTCCGTGGTACGTCGCCTTCCCGCCCCGCTCGACGTGCACGACCGGAAGGCCGCTCGCTGCGGCCGCGCCGTCGTCCCCCTCGACGCCGACCGTGACGACCGGCGGGTGCTCGACCAGGATCAGCGTGTCCGCGATGCGGCCCGCGCGCCGCTCGACCACGAGCCGACGCATCTCGGCCAGGGCGGCCGGGTACTCGCGCCGCCCCCAGTCAACCCGCGCGGCCATCGGCCCGTCTCCGTGCGACGTGGAGCGGCTCCCCGAGCCACAACAGCGCGGCCTCCTGGAGCGCCTCCGAGAACGTCGGATGCGGATGGATCGTCATCCCCAGGTCCCGCACGGTCGAGCCCATCTCGAGGGCATGGGCCGCCTCGGCGATGTACTCTCCGGCCGACTCGCCCGCGGCCTGGACCCCGAGCAGGAGACCCGAGCGGTCGTCGCCGACGACCTTCAGCCAGCCGGCGGTCGCGTGGCTCGCGTGCGCGCGACCGAGCGCCGCGTACGGAAAGCGGACCTCGCGAGCGGCGAACCCGGCGGCTTCGGCGTCCGCCCGAGTCCGCCCGACCGACGCGAGCTCCGGCACCGTGAACACGACCGACGGCATCGCCTGGAACTCGTAGCGGCTCCGCTGTCCCCCGATCACTTCGGCCGCGACCACGCCCTCTCGGTACGACTTGTGCGCGAGCATCGGCGGCCGGGCCACGTCGCCCACCGCGAAGATGTGCGGCACGTTCGTCCGCATCTGGTCGTCGACCGTGATGAACCCGGTCTTCGGGTCGGAAGCGACGCCCGCCTCCTCCAGGCCGAGGTCCCGGCTCGCGGGGCGCTTCCCGATCGTGACGAACAGGCGCTCGCTCCGGATCTCCTCGGGTCCCTTCGGGCCGTCCACCGTGAGCGTGACCCCGTCCTTCGCGCGCGCGAGGGCCGTGGCCTTCGTCGCGACGCGCACGCGGACCCCCATCCGCTCGAGGGTGCCGGTCAGCTCGCGGGCGAGGTCCGGGTCGAGTCCCGGGAGGAGCTGGGGCATCATCTCGACGATCGTCACCTCGACACCAACTCGTGCGAGGAACTCCCCGAGTTCGCAGCCGCTCACGCCCCCGCCGAGGATCGCCATCGACTTCGGAAGGTCGCGCTGGCCGAGGAGCTCCCAGGCGTTCACGACCTGGGCCCCGTCGGTCTCGAACCCCTTGAGGGTCGCGTGGACCGCGCCGGTCGCGATGACGGCGTGCGCAAAGTCGACCCGCTCGTGGCCTCCGTCCGGTGCGGTGATGTCGAGCGAGTGGGGGCCGGTGAAGCGGGCCTCGCCGGGGAGCACCGTCGCCCCGACGGCCTTGAGCAGCGTCGCGACGCCCTGGCGTTCCTTCGCGACGACCTCGCTCTTCCACTTCTGAGTCTGGGCGAGGTCGAACGAGACGCCGGTCGCGACGACGCCCACCTCCGCGCCTTCGGTGCGGAGCGCGTGGTACAGTCGCGAGGCGTGGATGAGCGCCTTCGAGGGGATGCATCCGCGGTTGAGGCACTCGCCTCCGAGCTCCGCCTTCTCGACCAAGAGGACCTTCTTGCCCAGCTGGCCGGCGCGGATCGCGGCGACGTAGCCACCGGGTCCGCCGCCGACCACCGCGACCTCGGTCGCGCGCGCGTAGGTGCCGGCCATCGCTCCCCTCAGACGCGCGGGGTCGAACCGCGCGCGGCATAGACGTCTTCGGTCAGGCTCGCGGGGATCGGCGCGGGCGTCGCTTCGGCCGCCTCGATCGCCTCGCGCACGGACCGTTCGGCGGTGCGGGTCGCCTCCTCGCGCACGGCCGGGGTCAAGAGGCCCTCGACCGCCATCCACGACTCGAGGCGGGCGACCGGGTCGTGCCGCGCCGCGTCCGACGCCCACCCCCCGGGCTGGTAGCGCTTCGGGTCGTCGGAACTCGAGTGCGGGGTCATCCGGTACGTCACGAACTCGAGCAGCTCCGGGGCGGGTCCCGCGCGCACCCGGGACCGCGCGTCCCGGAGCGCGGCGTACGCCGCGACGAAGTCGGTCCCGTCGACGCGCGTCCCGGGGAGGCCGTACGCCGCCGCCTTCCCCGCGAGCGTCGCGGCCGCGGTCTGGTGGGTGACGGGGATCGAGATCGCCCACTGGTTGTTCGTGCAGACGAACAGGACGGGCACCCCGAGGACCGCCGCGAAGTTGAGGCCCGCGTGGAAGTCGTTCGCGCTGGTCGCGCCGTCGCCGAAGAAGCCGAACGCGACTCCGGCGGCTCGCTTCTGCTTGAGGGCGTAGGCGAGCCCGACGGCCTGGCTGATCTGGGTCCCGATCACCGACGACATCGAGACGTAGCGCACGTCGCGGGCGGTCGGGTGGCACGGCATGTTGCGCCCGCGCGCAGGGTCCTTGTCGTCCGCGAACAGGTGGTGGACGTAGACCGGTAGGGGGTGGCCCCGCACCAGCGCGACCAGCTGCTCGCGCAGGCCGGGGAACACCCAATCCTCCGGGGCGCTCGCGAGTCCGGCGGCGACGTTCACCGCCTCCTGACCGGTCGCCGCCCCGTAGAACCCGACGCGGCCCTGGCGTTGCAGCGCCTGCATCCGGGCGTCCAGCGTCCGGGCGAGGGTCATCCACCCGTACGCGCGGACGAGGAGCGCCTCCCAGTCGCGGCCGAGCCGCGCCTCGACCTCGGCGGATGTGTACGGGAGCGGTTCGATGGCGGCCGGGCCGCTCATGCCATCTCGGCGAACAAGATGTGGGGGTCCTCGAGATACGACTTCACGGTCGCGAGGAACTGCGCCCCCTCGTACCCGTCGATCACGCGGTGGTCGAGCGAGACCGAGAGGTTCATCAGGTCGGCCGGTCCGATCGACCCGTCGGCCCGGTACACCGGGCGGCGCACGATCTTGTGGACGCCGAGGATCGCGATCTCGGGATAGTTCAGGATGGGCGTGGCGAGCACCCCACCGAGCGCGCCCAGGCTCGTGATGGTGAAGGTGCTCCCCGTGAGTTCGGCGCGGGAGAGCTTGCCGGCGCGGCCCCGCTCCGCGAGGTCCTGCACCTCCTTCGCGATCTGGGTCACGCTCTTCGACTCCGCGTGCCGCACGACCGGCACGATGAGGCCGTCGGGCGCCGACGTGGCGACGCCGATGTGGTACGCCGACCGGACGACCAACTCCTCCTTCGAGTCGTCCATCGTGGCGTTCAGGTGCGGGTGCGCGCGGAGTCCCGCCACGACCGCTTTGACGATGAACGGAAGGTAGCTGAGTCGGGTCCCCTGCTTCTCCACGTGCTTCGCCATCCGTTCACGGAGGACCACCAACTCGGAGACGTTGACCTCCTCGACGTAGGTGAAGTGGGCCGCCGTGTGGACGGAGTTGGTCATGTGCTCCGCGATCACTCGTCGGACGCCCCGGATCGGGATCCGCTCGAGGACGTCGGACAGTTCACCCGCCGGAGGCGTCACCACCCGGGCCGTGGGAGCCGCGGCCGGTGCGGGGGCCGGAGGGCGCGCTACGGGCGCGGCGGCTGCGCTGGGGGCAGGGGCGGACGTCGGCCCGGCGGCGAGGTCCGCCTCGACGATCCGGCCCGACGGGCCGCTCCCCCGTACCGACCGCAGGTCGATGCCGCGCTCCGTCGCGAGCCGTCGGACGTAGGGCGACGCCAGGATCGTGCCCGAGGAGGACGCCGGGGCGGGGGACACCGCCTTCGGGGCGGGAGCGGCCGGTGACGACGCCGCGCCGGTCGACGCGGCCGGCGCCGGAGTGGCGGAAGCGGCGCCTTCCGTTCCCGTCTCGATCGTGACCAGGAGGCCCCCAACCTTGACCTTCTCGCCGACCGCCGCGTGCAGTTTCGCGATGCGGCCGGACTTCGGGGAGGGGATCTCGACGTTCGCCTTGTCGGTCAGCACGCTGACGAGCGGCTCGTCCTCCCGGATCGCGTCGCCCTCGTGGACGAACCACTGGACGACCTCGCCTTCGGCCACCCCTTCCCCGATGTCGGGGAGCCGGAATTCGAACGCCATCGCAACCCCCTACCCCGCCGCCACGGCGGCCCGCGCGGCCCGGACGATCTTCTCCGGTCCGGGTAGGTACACGCCCTCCAGGGCGTACGGGAACGGCGTGTCGTACCCCGTGACCCGCTGGATCGGCGCCTTCAACGAGAAGAACGCCTGCTCCGCGAGGAGCGCGGCGAGCTCGGCGCCGAACCCGCAGAACCGCGGCGCTTCGTGGACGATGACCGCGCGGCCGGTTTTCCCGACCGAAGCGACCACCGCGTCCTCGTCCAGCGGCACCAGGCTCCGCAGGTCGATGACCTCCGCGTCGACCCCCGACCCGTGCAACGTCTCCGCGGCCTCCGTCGCGGCCGGGACCATGGCACCGTAGGCGAAGATCGAGACGTCCCGACCTTCGCGCACCGTGCGCGCCTTCCCGAGCGGTACGCGCACGTCGCCGTCCGGTACCTCCCCGGTCACCGATCGGTAGATGCGCTTCGGTTCGAGGAACAGGACCGGGTCCTCGTCGTGGATCGCCGTGAGCAGGAGCCCCTTCGCGTCGGCCGGCGTCGACGGGACGATGACCTTGAGCCCCGGGGTGTGGCAGAAGTACGCCTCCGTGCTCTGCGAGTGGTAGAGGCCACCTTTGATCCCGCCCCCGTATGGGGTGCGGATCACGACGTGGCAGGGGTACTGCCCGCCCGACCGGTACCGGAACTTGGCGAGCTCGCTGACGATCTGGTCGTAGGCCGGGTAGATGAAGTCCAGGAACTGGATCTCCGCGACCGGTTTGAGCCCGTAGAGCGCCATCCCGATCGCGGTGCCGACGATGCCCGTCTCGGAGAGCGGCGTGTCGATGACCCGCTCGCCGCCGAAC
>JASHPZ010000074.1 GCA_030037815.1 Thermoplasmata archaeon
GGCGGCGGCCCACTTCGGGTCCGCGCTCGAGGTCGGTCCCGGCCCGGCTCGGGCCGACTCGACCGGTGGACGGGCGGCGCTCGACGGGCGCGTTCCGCTCGCGGTCGCGACCGGGGTCGGGGAGCCCGACCCCGAGACGGTCGAAGCGGTGGCGCTCGCGTTCGCGCGTCGCGCCGGCGCGGGGCCGGATCGCGTCGCGAACGCGGGACCGGCGCCTACCGCCGGCCGTTCGCGGGCTTCGCGGTAGCCGAGGGGCTCCGCAGGCCGCCCGAGATGGCGGCGACCGGGAGGCCGGGGGTCCCGCGCGCGGTGCAGCTCGTGCACCGGTGGAGCGTCGGCGAGACTCCGTGGCGCCAGTAGCACTCGGCGCAGAGGGTCCGCCCGCACTCCCAGCAGCGGGGGGTCGCGTACTTCGTCTCGACCGGCGTCGCGCAGTCGACGCAGGCGCCGGGCGACGTGAGGGGCTGGGAGCGGAACGCCGGGGGTTCCGGCAGGCGACGGGGCGCCGGGGGCGGCGGGGCGACCCGCGCGGGGGGCGCCGGACGCTCGAGGCGCGGACGGGGTTCGGACACGGAAATTGGACCGGGTACCCCCATTTATCTCTAGGTCCCGCCCGGCGGGCGTGCGCGTGGACGGGGAGGTTCATGTACGGCCCGCCGGGAACTCCCCGCCGTGTCGACCCCCCGCGCCTACCCCCGGGCGTACGCCCACCCGACGCCGGGCCGCCCGAACCGCGCCGCCGAACTCGAGCGCACCCGGTCGAACGCCGCGATCCCCGTCGCGGTGGCGGTGGTCGCGGTGGGGCTCTACCTCGGCCAGTACACGGTCCTCCTGCCGGCCCTCTTCGGCCTCGTCCTGTTCGCCTCGGGCGGGTCGTTCCTGTCGACCCGGCTGAACCCGCTGAGCGCCCACTTCTACCTCCCCCGCAAGCCGTCGTGGCTCGCGATCGGGGTGGTATTCCTGGGCGCGCTCGGCCTGTTCTACGGCGCCTACCTGATGTGGCTCGACCGGGTCGGGCCGGTCGTCCCGCACGTCCTCGGGCTCTAGGCCGCGACCATCCGCTCGAGCGCGCGCCGCGCCCGCTCCGCGGTGGCGTCCGGCACGTCGATCACGTACTGGCGGTGGAGGAGCGAGTCGCGCACGTCCGCGAGGTCGATCTCCTTCATGTACGGACAGATCGCGCCCGCATCGATCGGGGTGAACCGCGTCCCCGGGTTCAGCCGCGCCATCCGGTGGAGGATCCCGACCTCGGTCGCGACCAGCACCTCGGGCGCCCGCGTCTCCTCGGCGAACCGGATCATCCCGTCGGTGGAGAGGATCCGGTCGACGTGGGGGATCGCCTGGGTGGAGCAGCCGCACTCGGGGTGCGCGATCACCGGGGCGCCGGGGTGGGCGGCCCGCGCCCGCTCGAGGTCCTCGGGGCGCAGGCGGGCGTGCACGGGGCAGTCGCCGACCCAGAGGTGCATCTTCCGGCCGGTCTTCTTGCGGACGTAGTCCCCGAGGAACATGTCGGGGAGGAACAGGATCTCCCGGTCGGCCGGGACCTGCTCGACGACCTTGACCGCGTTCGAGCTCGTGCAGCAGTAGTCGGCCTCCGCCTTCACGTCGGCGGACGTGTTGATGTACGCCACCACGACCGCGCCCGGGTGCTCCGACTTCCACGTCCGGAGCTGCTCCGCGGTGATCGCGTCCGCGAGCCCGCAGCCCGCCTTCGGGTCCGGCAGGAGGACGGTCCGCTGGGGGTTCAGGATCTTCGCCGTCTCGGCCATGAACCGGACCCCCGCGAAGACGATCACGCGGCGGTCGGCCTCCATCGCCTTGCGCGAGAGGTACAGCGAGTCGCCGACGAAGTCGGCGACGTCCTGGACCTCCGGCCGCTGGTAGTTGTGCGCCAGAAGGACCGCGTCGCGCTCCTCCTTGAGCCGGCGCACCTCCGCCTCGAGCGACATCGCCTCCCCCTCGGACGATGCTAGTTCCGGCGGCGACTTAAGGCCCCGCTCCCGGGCCGGAGCGTCAGGTGGAACGGCAGCGCGGGCGCCGAATGCGTGAGCGCGCCGAGGCTGACCGCGTCCGCGCCGACCCGGCGGTACCGGCCGACCGTCGCGGGGGTGACGCCGCCCGACAGTTCGACCCAGCGTCCCCGTCGCAGCCCCGCCCGCTCGAGCGACCGGACGACCCGTCGGGCCGCCGCCGGAGTGAGGTTGTCCAGCAGTAGCGCGTCCGCGCCGGCGCGCGCGGCCCGCACCGCCGCGGCCGGAGTCCGGACCTCGACCTCCACCCGCTCCCCGGGCCGGGCCGCCCGTCGCGCGGCCGCCACCGCGCGCTCGAGCGGCACGAGGGCGAGGTGGTTGTTCTTCACGAGGAGCCCATCCGAGAGGTCGCGCCGGTGCGGCTGCCCCCCGCCGTGCCGCACGGCGGCCTTCTCGAGGTCCCGGAGGCCGGGCGTCGTCTTCCGGGTCGCCCAGACCTCGAGCGTCGGGCGCGCCCCCCGCGCGGCGCGGACGGCGCGGTCGGTCGCGGTGGCGACCCCGCTCAGGTGCATCAGGAAGTTGAGGATCGTCCGCTCGGCGGCGGCCACCGCGCGGGCGCGTCCCGCGACGACGAGCACCTCGGTGCCGGCGCGGACCTTCGAACCTTCGGGCTGGGCGCGAACCACGCGGAGGCCCACGGCCCGGGCCGTCGCGACGGCGACCCCGATGCCGGAGAGGACGCCGGTCGCTTGCGCCGTCACCCGGC
>JASHPZ010000010.1 GCA_030037815.1 Thermoplasmata archaeon
TCGAGAATAAACCTCTTGGCTCGACCGTGCGCGGAGCGGCACCCCGACGAAGCGACAGTTCACGCCGGAAGCTGGCCGTCCGCCTTCCGGCATGTTCGGACGCCGAGCGCCGACGGTGCGCGCGGCTCTACCCCTTCGCGGCCCGCCGTACGTCGTCGAACTCGGAGAGGCACCCCGGCGAGCGCTCAGCTCGCCCATCAGTCATCATGCGTCAGCTGGTTCTGATCGTCATCATCGCGCGGGCCGGGGCACGCCGTCCGCGGTGGGCGGGGTGGGCGGCGTGAGGTTCCACCCCGCGAGGACGGCGTCGAGATGAAAGATGCCGCCGACCGCGCCCGCATCGACCAGGCGCGGAGCCTCGGCGGGCGTGAACGCGCCGTTCACCCACGTCGGGCCCTTGGCGGCGACTCGGTGCACCAGGGCCCAATCGGGTTCCTCGCCGCGGGGGGAGAGGACGACGTCCTCGACGCCGACGGCCCGGGCCTGCTCCGCGAGCGCCTCGGGGTCGGTCGTGCCCCACGCCGCGGCCGCGACCGCCTCCCGCGGGCCGGAGAGCTCGATCTCGAACGTCAGTTCCGTCGAGAGGCGCCAGGCCCGACGCAATTCGCGCGGGTCGCGCAAGAGCCCCGTCGAGAGAACGGCGCGTCGCGCACCCGCGACCAGCACATCGATCGCCTGGTCCGCGGTCCGGACCCCGCCGTCGACCCAGAGGCCGACGTCGCGGGCGAACTCCTGGATGTAGTCGAGCTGGACCTCCGCGTGCTCGATCCCGTCCAGGTCGACCAGGTAGATCACGGGGTACGTCGCGGCCAACCGGTCGACGACGTCGAACGGGTCGTAAGGTGCGTCGGCCGGCGTTCGCGCTTCGATCGGACCGTCGGGGCCGGGGAGGCAGACCTTTCCCCGCCGGAGCAAGAGGCACGGGAGGAGCGACGGTCCGGAGGCGACGGGGCGGCTCCCGAAGTCGTCCGTCGACCGAGGGTCTGCGCCGGGCACGCAGCCGTGACCCCGGCAGGGGTTTTCGAGCTTTCCCCCTCCCGCGTTCCCAGCCCCGGCGCGGGTCGCAGGGGTTTTGGGCGCGGAGTGGGTGGACTCCCTGCCAGGAGGTGGAGGGCAGCTGACGGTGGACCGTGTCGGCGACGACCGGCTGCTGAGGAAAGTCCCCGCTTCGGGAACCACGGGGTCGGGCGGGAGCCCGACGGGCGAGAGTCCGAGCTACGGAGCAGAAACGACACAGCCCGATGGGACGGTGATGGGGTCGCCTCGGAGGCTCCATCGGGACCTGATGAAACGGCCGTCTCCCTGGAAGCAAGCCCTGACGGACGGGAGGAACCGGTTCCGCGACCGTCGAGGAGAGCGCGCAGTCGAATGCTGCCACGAACAGAACGGGGCTTACTCCCACGACCTGGCCCGGCCGAGCTAACGCTCGGCCGGTTACGTTCCCCCGACGTACGCGACTTGGACGCGGACGGATATAGGCGGAGACGCAGCGACCGGAAGTGACCGACGCGGAGGACTCCCCGTCGGCGCCGTCCGGCCGATCGCCCGGCCGGTGGTGGTGGCGTCCGCGCGTTTGGCTCGCGCTCTTCGTGGTCGTCTATTTCGCGTTCTCGTTCTACTCCGGGATCGTCTCCTACTACGACTTTCAGACCCAGAACTCCACGGACGCGGGGATCATCACCCAGGCGTTCGCGTCGACGGTCCACGGGCACGTCCCTCCGTTCTACGAGTCGTACGACTGCCTGGTCAAAGCGCGGTGTTCGTTCCTGCTCGTCCACCCGAGCTTCGTGCTCTACGCGGCCGTTCCGTTCTACGCCGCGTGGCCGTCGACGATCACCCTGTTCGGGCTGCGGGCGGCGGTGGTCGCGCTGACGGGAGTTCCGTTGTACGCGCTGACTCGGCGGGTGACGGGCTCCGCCGGGAAGGGCCTGTTGGCGGTCGGGTTGCTCTACCTGTGGGCCCCCGGGTTCTCCGCCGACACGTTCTCCCTCCACACGGAGACGTTCCTGCCGATCGGGCTGCTGACCCTCGCGTACCTGTGGGAAACGCGTCGGTTCCGGTGGGGCGCCCTAGTCGCCGTCTTCACGTTTCTCTCGATCGAGGTCGCGCCGATCTTCGTGTTCTTCCTGGGACTGTTCTTCCTGTATCCGACGCTGAAGTCGGTCGTCCGCTCCGGCTCGACCTCGTCCGGGTCGAACCGGCATCGGCTCCGGAAGTCGCTTCGGGGGCTCCTCGATCGGTCCGTCGCCGCGCTCCATGTCCTCGAGGTCCGTTGGACCGTGGGGCTGATGCTCGCCTCGGTCGCCGCCTTCGTGGCACTCTCGCTCTTCACCAACTGGTTCGGGTACGCCCTGCTCGGCACGTTCGCTCCCCCGGGGCACCCGGGGCTCACCGGACTCTTCCACGACAACAGCGGACCCGCGACGCAGTCGCTCGCGACCGTGTTCACCTCCGGCCAATCGGTCGCGACCGCGGAGTACTGGCTGCTCCTGATCGCGCTCCTCGGATGCATCCCGCTCCTCGTTCCGCGGGCGTGGCTCCTCATCGTCCCCTGGATGGGCTGGACGTTCCTGACGGTGAGCAACCGCTACACCACGATGGGCCACCAGTACTCCTGGGTGGCGGGGGCCGGACTCCTGGTGGCTCTCGCCTACGGCCTTCGCGAAGTTCCCCTCGAGTCGTTTCGTCGCGGCCATCGGGAGCCCCGAGCGGACGTCGTGCCACCCTCGGGACGCGCTCCGGCGGCCGGCCGATGGCCGCGAGCCTCGGCGAGCGGAAACCGACTGCTCTGGGGCAGCGCGCTCGCGGTCGTACTGGTCGCAAACGCGGTCCTCTTGCCCGTGAATCCGCTCCTCGCCAACTCCGGACTCGACCGCACCGACCTGTTCGAACCGGACTACTTCGATCATTCGTTGACGATCGACCCGGGATTCGGCAACGTCGAGGCGCTCGTCGCCACCGTGCCCCGCGGCGCCACGATCGTCGCGCCGTCGGTACTGTTCCCCGTGATCGCGAACTACCCACGGGCGTACGTGCTGGCGCCCGGATGGGAGAATGCCACGGGAAACCTCCCGTTCAACGCCTCCGTGTTCCCCCAGTACGTTCTCGTGTCATCCACCAGCCTCGGGTCGCTCGGGAAGGTGCTCGAGCCCGCGCTCGAGAATCGGTCCGCCTACGGAATGTCCGCGTACGTCGCGAGCACCGGTGCGGGGTTGCTGATGCTGTTCGAGAAGGGTTTTTCGGGCAACGTACGCGCCTACGGCCCGCCCGCCGCGGTCGGGGGATTCAACGCCACCCCGACGAGCGGCCTGCGCCCCGCGGCCGACGGCACCTGGCTCGAGAACGCGACCTCCCCGACCGGGTCGGTCATCCAGAGCGCCGTCGCCGGAAAAGTCGGGCACGTCTGGACCGGTCCGCGCGTCGCGATCGGGTCGGGCAACTTCACCGTCACGCTCGACGTGCGCCTGACCGCCGGGAACGGCACCCTCAATCCCGCGGCGACCGTGCTGCGCCTGGAGGTGGGCGGGTTTCCCACGCAGGTCCTGAACGTCACCGTTCCCGAGTCCGACCTGAGCTTGGACAACTGGACGGAGCTTACGTTCGAGTTCGCGTCGCCCAACCCGGTCGTCTTCCTGAACGCCGACGGATTCCTCGAGGATCCGAAAGCGACGGTACAGGTCGCGAGCGTGTCCGTAGAACCCACGGCGTGACGGAGCCGGCGACGCTAGCGCCGGCGCGCGGCCGCGACCGTGCCCCTCCCGCGGCGGCGAACCCCGAGCGCGACGAGCGCGCCTCCGGTCGTGAAGTAGATGGCCTCCTCGAGCGCCCCCAGCGCGGGCCACGTACTCCACCACGAGTACGTGACGGCGAAGAGGCCCCCCGCGGCGAGCAACGCGCCGCCGACCACGGTAGGAAATTGCCACGGCAGGTCCGCCCAACTCGGGCGTCCGAGCGCGAGCCGCAGCACGGAACGGAGAAGGCGCAGTCCCGGGGCATGAACGCATCGACCGGTGTCGCGCGGAGGGGCGCCGCGCCGAGGAGCCGGGACCTCGGGGGCGCCCGTTCCGGATCGGGAGCGCGAGGCCGTGCCCGGAACCCCGCCGGCGCTCCGAAGTCTTCTCCCGAGCCTCTCTCGGCGGCTCGGAAAGTTTTATCCCCTGAACTTTCGAACCTTACGACGTTGGCCCGTCTATGAACACGTCAAACCACCCTTCGGGACGAATGTCGACGACGAAACTCACCCTGGTCCTCGCGGTCGCGTTCGCGGCCGTGCTGGGCGCGGCCTACCTCGGGACCCCGGCCCACGCGACCTCCCCGCCGGGCGCGCTCGTACCGGCGGCCGGAAACGCGACGGAACAGTGGGCGTTCGGCGGCACCGCGGGCGGGTCGTACAGCTGCACGAACATCACGACCTGCTTCGGTCCCGACTCGGGCGAGAACGGGACCGTTAGCCTTTCCTTCCGGTACTACGTGGCGTGGGTCGTCATCTACACGCAGACGAACGTGTCGGCCAGCCAGACGATGGTCGAAGGCCTCGTCGCGCTCAACGCCACGGCGAGCATCTCGTTCTCCGAGTGCATCGACAACTTCACCGGTCAGTGCTCCCCCACGTCGATCTCCCTGAGCGTCGCGGGGAAGGAGTCGGCCGTCGGCTTCACGAACCTGACCACCGGCTCCGTGAACCTGACGAGCTCCCTCGCCAGCCCGCTCGGGTCGACCCCCGCGCTCGCGATCGAGAACGCCGCCAGCCAGGAGTCGTTCAACTTCAGCGGCAACGTCGCGGAGACCCTCTCGACCGGGACCTCCGGTTCGCAGACGGACAGCGCCAATTTCGACCTCGGAGCGAACGAGGCGACCTCCATCGACTTCACGACGCCGCTCGGCGTCGTACCGCTCAACCCCTCCCCGGGCGACGCGTGGAACGCGAGCGCGCCGTACACCGCAAGCGGAACCTGGACCAGCGGGTACTCGATCTCGGTCTCCGGCCTCGGAGCGACGAGCGGGACCGAGTCGAACTGGACGTCCGGCGCGGCGGCTCCGGCCGGCACCCTCTGGCTCGACGGGCAGGACCTGGGCGCGGTCCAGCTGTATGACAACTACACGACCCCGCCGACGCAGGTCACCGCGCAGGAGATCGTCCTCGATTTCGGCACGGGCGCCTTCGCCGCCTCCGACGGCTGGCTGATGGTCCCGACCGGCGTCTACGACGGGGCCGGCGGCATCCTCAACCTCGGGAGCGCCTCGGGCCCGCTCGCGCCGGCAGTGCACGCGGACCAGGGGATCGGCGCGCTGGGCAGCGGGGAGTCGGCCTATTACCGGGCCGGCGTCGGGTTCATCGGCGCGAGCGGCGGCACAAACACCAGCGTGCTCGGGGGCGTCACGGGCGTCGGTTCGACGCCGTCGCTCTCCGTCAGCGCGGGTCCGGAGCCCGTCAGCGTCGCCCAGCAGCAGTACAACGGGATCACCTCGAGCTCGGGAGGCTCAAGCGGCGGAGTGCCGTTCGCGCTCATCCTGGTCGCGGTCGTAGTCGTCGTGGTCGTGATCGTCGGGATCGTCCTGATGATGCGCCGCGGGAAGCCGAAGGGGACGACCGCGCCGGCCCCCGGTGCGCCGGGCGCGTCCGGACCGACGCCGCCCCCGCCGGGTCAATAGACGACCGGTCGGGTCGTACGGCGAACCCTTTCCTTCCTTCCTTTTCTACGTCCGAACGGACGGCGCCGGAGCCGCCCGGCGGCCGTCCTCACGCGCCCCGCCGTCCGCCGGAGGCGGAGCGGTCGCGATCGCGTAAAGGCTCACGAGGACGAGCGCGACCCCGGCGAGTTGGAACGGGCCGAGACGCTCCCCGAAGAACGCCGCCGACGCGAGCAGCGCCACCACCGGGACCAGGACGACGTAGGCGCTCAGTGTGGCCGCTCGCGTCCGTCCGAGCAACGTGTACCAGACCGCGTACGCGAGCGCGGTACCCACGACCCCGAGCCACCCGAGGGCGAACCACAGACTCGGAGCGGTCGCGACCGGCCGAACCGACGGCTCGAACGCGAGGACGAGCGCGCCGAGCGCCAGGGAGCCCCCGAAGAGGCCCCAGGCGCTCCCTTCGACCGCGTACCGGTGGCCGAAGCGCCGCTGGAACAAGACGGTCCCGAGCGCCCAGCAGACCGCGGCGCCGAGCAGCATGGCGACGCTCCACGGGTCGACCGACCGGCCGAAGAAGTCCCACGCCTCGCTCAGGAGCGCGATCCCGGCGAACCCGACGGCCACCGCGGCCCAGTGGCGGCCGGTGAGCCGGTGGCCCAGGAGCGGGGCCGAGAGGAGGGCGACCCACAACGGAAACGTGTAGATGAGGACGGCGGCGAGCCCCGGCGGAACTCGCTCCGCGGCGACGAACCAGAGTCCGAAGAACAAGGCGGTGTTCGGCACCCCGAGCAGCATCGCGTCCCGGCGGCCCCTCCGGTCCAGGCGGCCCTCCCGCGGCAGCGCGAAGAGGAGGGCCGTCGTGGCCAGGCACCCCAGCGACGCCCGCAGGAAGGCGAGCCACAGCGGCGGCGAGTCGGCGAGGCCGACCTCGACAAAGAGGTAGTTGAAGCCCCACCCGACGACGGGAACGACGAGCAGTCCCCGCGTCCGCCACGTCCAGCCGCCGGCCGCCACCGTCGGGGCGTACCGGGTCGCGCATATGAGCGCGGGGCGACCGTCGGCGCGCGTCCCGCGCGCCCCCGAGCGAAGGTCTTAACCCCGAGCCCCCATCGGAGTCCGAATGTCGCTCCACGGGCGCGACGTGATCTCGATCCGCGACCTCTCCCGGGAGGAGATCGAGAGCCTCCTCGACGCGGGCCGGAAGATGATCCCGTTCGCCGAGGGGACGAAGGTGACGCGCCCGCTCGAGAACAAGATCGTCGCGATGGCGTTCTTCGAGCCGTCCACCCGCACCCGGCTCTCGTTCGAGTCGGCGGTCCAGCGACTGGGCGGGAGCTGCCTCACGATCGCGGACGCCGGCGCGACCTCGATGCGCAAGGGCGAGAGCCTCTACGACACGATCCGGATGCTGAGCTCGTACGCCGACGCGATCGTGATCCGGCACCCGAACGAGGGGTCGGCGCGGCTCGCCGCGCGCGCCTCCGACCGCCCCGTGCTCAACGCGGGCGACGGCGCCGGCCAGCACCCGACGCAGACGCTGCTCGACCTCGCGACCATGCGCGAGGCGTTCGGGACGCTCACCGGGCTTCGCGTCGTCCTGCTGGGGGACCTCAAGTACGGGCGGACGGTCCATTCGCTCGCCTACGCGCTCGCGCTGTTCGGGTCGGAGATCGTCCTCTCCTCTCCCGAGGGGCTCCGGTTCCCCGACGAGCGGCGCGTCGAACTCAAGCAGCTCGGCGCGCGATTGACCGACCAGCCGGACGTCCACCAGGCGGTCCGCGACGCGGACGTCCTCTACGTGACCCGCATCCAGAAGGAGCGGTTCGGGGACGAGGCGGAGTACCGCAAGGTCGCGGGTTCGTACCGCATCGACGCCGCCGTGCTCGCCCGGGCGAAGTCGCGCCTGATCGTGATGCACCCGCTCCCGCGGGCGGGGGAGATCGCGCCCGAGGTCGACCGGACGCCGCACGCCGCCTACTTCCGCCAGGCGTTCCTCGCGGTGCCGGTGCGGATGGCGCTCCTGAACGCGGTCCTGGGCCCGGCGAAGCGGGGCGGGTAGGCGGCCGTGCGCGAACTCAAGATCACCCCGATCAAGAACGGCACGGTCATCGACCACATCGGCAACGGGATGGCGCTCGAGGTGCTGCGCATCCTGGACGTCCGCTCCCTCGACAAGGACTCGACCGTGTCGGTCGCGATCCACGTCCGCTCGGGGAAGCTCGGCTGGAAGGACATCGTGAAGGTCGAGAACATGGAGCTCTCCCCGCGGAACGTCAACGCGATCGCCCTGATCGCGCCGACGGCGACGATCTCGATCATCCGCGACTTCAAGGTCCGCGAGAAGCGGACGGTCGACCTGCCGCCGCAGATCGTCGGCATCCTCCGCTGTCCGAACCCGAACTGCATCTCCAACCAGCCCGAGCCGCTCGAGAGCGAGTTCGACGTCCTCGAACGTCGCCCCGTCGTCCTCTCCTGCGCGTTCTGCGAGCGGCGGGTCGACGATTTCCTCGAGCACCTCGCGTAGGGGTCCGCCGTGGACCTCGGCAGCCTCACCGGGTTCGCGGTCGTCTTCGCCGTCATCGGCGGCCTCGAGCTGTTCGACCGGACGTCGTTCGCGCTGATCGCGCTCGCGACCCGGGCGCACGCGCTCGGCACGTGGGTCGGCGGGTCGCTCGCGTTCGTCCTGACTACGTCGATCGCGGTCGTCGCCGGCACTGCGCTGGCGGACGTCCTCGGTCCGTCGCGGATCGGGCTGCTCCGCGCGGCGGGGGGCGCGTTCCTCCTCGGGTACGCCGCGTGGCTCTACTTCCAGCCCGAAGAACCGCCCGAAGACGATGCGCTCCGCCGCACCGCGCGGTCGTCGTTCGCGACCGCGTTCGTCACGATCTTCCTGCTCGAACTCGGCGACACGACCCAGATCTTCGAGATCGTGTTCGTCGCCAACTGGGGGACGTGGGTCGTGCTCGGCGCGGGCAGCCTCGCCCTCGTCCTGGTCGCGGCGTGGGACGTCGCGCTCGGGCACCGCCTGGGCGCCCGGGTGGAACCGAAGCGGCTCCGCCAGGTCGTGGTCGTGGTGCTCGTGATCGTCGGCGCGGTGACGATCGTCTACGGGCTAGCGCCGGGGGCGCTTCCCGTCCTGGCGACCGGTCGTCCGCTCTGACGGCGGCTTCGGCGGCAGCGGTCCCCCGCCGTGGTCCGAGCGGGGGGCCGCGTCCGCGAGCGTCGGCACGAGGCCGCGCAGCTCCGCGGGGAGGAGCGCCTGGAGGGCCGGGGTCTCGAGCCGCGCCTGGAGGGCCCGGGCGACGTCCTCGCGGCCGTGCCCGAACTCGAGCAGCGCGAGCCGCACGGTCGCTTCCGCCTGGAGCCGCGGGATCGCGAGCGGGGCCGGAAGGTCGAGGAGCGCGCGCCACCGGTCCCGCGCCTCGTCCGTCGCGTCGCCCATCGCGAGGCGGCGTCCTTCGAGCAGCCAGTATCGCAGCAGCGACGGGGACGGCGGGAGGAGGTGGAGCCCGTCGGCGATCGCGCGGGCGCGCGCGAGGGTCAGGTCGACGCCCTTCGTCGACCCGCGGTTGAGCGTGAGCTCCGCGACCCCGAGCTGCTGGTATAGCTCGAGGACGGGGAGCTTCGCGCGCTGGAGCGCGGGAATCGCCCGCTCGCGGAGTTCGCGCGCCCGAGTCGTCTCTCCGCGGACCTCGAGGAGACGGGCCTCCAGGTCGGCCGCGAGGTGGTCGAGCTCCCACCGGCGGGCCCGCCCGAACAGGAGGCGGGAGGCGCCCAGGAACCGTCCGGCGAGCTCCTGCTCGGCGGGGCTCCCGTCCACCCGGGAGATCGCGACCGCGAGGAGCGCGAGCGCGTGGAGCGGCCCGCTCGGAAGGCGGCGCGCGAGGGTCGCGGCGCGGTGGGACTCGGCCCGCGCCTTCTCCGGCTGGCTGCGCTCGTAGTAGAACTCCGAGATCAAGGCCTGCAGCAGCACCTCGACCTCCACCATGTTGGTGGCGTGGCACCGCTCCGCGATCTCGATCAGGCCGGTGACGAGCGACGGTCGCGGACCGACGCCCCGCATCGCGAGGATCAGCGGCTCGATCCACTCGGTCAGCGTCGCCGCGAGCGTGCCCGACCGCAGCGCCGCTTCGACGCCCTCGCGGAGCTCGCGCTCCGCCTCGTCGCACCGGCCCGCGTAGAAGAGGGACTGGGCGTGGAGGAGCCGGATCTCGGGCTCGAGCGGGTCGCGCTCGCCGGGCGGGACCGCGGCGAGGCAGCCGATCGCCTCGCGGAACAGCTCCTCGGACGTGTCGTAGCCGAGCAGCCCCAAGCTGACCTCGGCCGCGTCCAGGAGCTCGCGCAGCGCCATCGGACCGGGGTACCACTCGAGGTAGTGGTGCGCGATCTCGACCCGCCGCGCGAGCCCGGGCTCGGGGGAGAGCGCGACCAGGGCGTTCGCGATCTCGAGGTGCATCTCGCGCCGGTCTTTCTCCGGCAGGAGCTCGGTCGTGAGGGAGATCCAGGGCAGGTGGGGGAACGTCACCTTCCCCTCGGTCACCTTGACGAGGCCGACGCCGGTCGCCGGAAGGAGTGCCTCCGCCAGCTGCGGAAAGTTGAGGCGGGCGACCCGCGAGAGGACGACCTCCCCGACGGAGCCGCCGAGGAGCGCGACGAACCCGACCGTTTTCTGCGTGACGGACGGCAGGTCGTCGAAGATCGCCTTCAGTCGGAGCGCTTCCCGCGGGTCCGGACTGCTGTGGGTGAACCGGATCCAGTCGACGTCCGCTCGCCCGAGGAGCACCTCCTCCCACGAGGCGTATCCGGCGACGGACGTGTCGAGCGCGACGGCGATCAGGAGGGGCCGGAGTCGCGCCTTCTGGCTCAGTCGGAGGATGAAGTCGCGGCTCTCCGCGTCGAAGAGAGCGCCGTCGTCGATCATCAGGGCGACCGGTCGGGCCGCCTCCCCCCGCAGCTTGGGGAGGATCCGGAGCCAGAACGCCTCGGGGTCGCCTTCGTTCGCCGAACGGGCGCGGACCGGGCCCGTCAGGCCGCCCCCGCGGCTCCGTTCCCCCCGGCCCCGTCGCGAGGGCGGCAGCCGGCCCGGCAGGTACGCGCCGGGCGCCATCGGTCCCGCCGGCAACTCGACGATCGGCACCTCCCCGGGCACCGACTCGCCCGCGGAACCGTCCTCGGACGCTGGGCGCTCCATCGCGAGCCCGTCCAGGGCCCCGAACGGAGTCGACCGACCGCGGTAGCTGCCACGGAGCTCGTAGATGTGGGCCTCGCGGTCGCGCAAGCGGGCCCGCAGGTCATCGAGGACGGCGGACTTCCCGCTCAACGGCGGTCCCGAGACGACGAGCACGCGCCCGGAACGTTCCGCGAGACCCTCCATCACGCGGAGGATCGGAGAGGGGGTCGAAGGCACCCGGTACCTCCCCGATGGATGCGTCCGCTCCTCCATTAATGCTCCCTCGCCGGCTGGGAACCGCCCGACGCCCCGCGCCGACGGCGTTTATCAACCGAGCCGTTTTGGCGCGCCCGTGTCGCGCGCGCTCCCGGCCCGCCGTCGAGCTTTCCTCAAGAAGACCGTACGACCGGTGGACGTCGCGCGCGTACGGGGTCTCGGCGACCTTTTGGAGCAATTCCAGACCACGTCCATCCAGGCGCGGAATCTCGGACGGTGCCTCGAGGTCTGGGAGAACGCGCTCACCGACCCGAAGCGCCCGACGATTTTCCTCGGCCTCTCCGGTCCCCTGATCGCGGCCGGACTCCGGAAGGTCCTGCGGGACCTGATCGAGTGGGGCCTGGTCGACGTGGTCGTCTCAACCGGGGCGGTGCTCTACCAGGACCTCTACCAGTCGATCGGGGGGCGCCACTGGATGGGCACCCCCACGGCGGACGACGTTCAGCTCCGCGACCTCTACCTGGACCGCATCTACGACACCTACGTCGACGAACTCAAGTTCGAGGACACGGACCGCGTGATCGGCCGGATCACGGACGAGTTCGTCCGGCGACCCGCGTCCTCGCGAGAGTACCTCGGCTTCCTCGGGTCGCGGTTCCCGGACTCGGAGTCGATCCTCGCGACCGCGGCCCGGCGGGGCGTGCCCGTCTTCTCCCCCGCGCTGATCGACAGCTCGATCGGGATCGGCCTCACCCTCTACTACCAGGCGAACCGCGGGCGCGCGGACCGGTTCATCCTGGACGCGGTGCGCGACAACTACGAGCTCGTGCAGATCCTCTCCGGATCGCCCCGCACGGCGGTCGTCTACATCGGAGGCGGAACGTCGAAGAACTGGATCAACGACGGGATCGTGATGGCGAACTACGCGTTCGGACGGGAGGGGGAGGGGCACTACTACGCTCTCCAGGTCACCACCGACGTCCCGCACTGGGGCGGCCTTTCGGGGAGCACCCTGGACGAGGCGCAGTCGTGGGGCAAGATCTCCCGCACCGCCACGCGGTCGATGGCGCACATCGAAGCGTCGGTCGCGCTGCCCCTGCTGGTCGGTGCGCTGTGGGACCGCCGGAACGTGTGGCAGCCCCGCGCCCGACTGAAGTTCGATTGGTCCGGGGACGAGGTTCGGGTCCGTCGGACACGCGGCTGACGCGTCCGCTCCGTCGCCACCTTTACGTGGCTCCCCGCCCTACATTATTGGCCGAGCCCTGAGCGGCGCGCACCCTGGGGGGCGCGGACTTCCGGAACGCAACGCGCGCGTCGCCGGATGGTTCCGGCCGACCCCGACGCGTCGGGCCGGAACGCGCGAGGGGGCCAAGAGCGCGCGGGCGCTCCCTCAGTAACTCGCCGAATGGCGACTTTTCCACATCGCACAGAAAACTGTTCTGGATGCGCATCCGTGCGCATGGATGCGCGGTGTATATCCGGGGCGTTTTTCTGACGAGAAAACGAGGGGATTAAATAGCGAAATTTTGAGCGCGGGGCCGGAGGTGGATCGCGATGTACCTGCCGGTTGTTCCCCCGATGCCCCGTGAGCAGCTGTAACTAGGCCCTCACCCGTGGGGGGAGGGTTCGCCCTCTCCCCACTCAGCCCGCCGACTCATCGGCGTTGGCCGGAGGGACGGCGGTCTGGTTGGGCGGCTCGATCACGCCTCGAAGCTTCGCCTCAAACTCTTCGACGAGTCGCTCTTTGACCCAACCCAGGCGGAGTCGTTCCGCGATTTGGATCGCGGTGCGGTAGTGCTCGCTCGCTGACTCTGGATCACCCTTTGCGAGGTAGACCTCCGTCACGTAGCCGTGCGCCAACGCAAGGGAGTCCGAGGGGGCAAGCCGGCTCAAGACCTCGACACCCCGAAGACCATAGGCGAGAGCTTCGTCCCGCATGTTGCGATCTTGAGTGAGGTCCGACTGGCGGAGTTCCGACGCACACAACAACGACAGTGTATGGCCCAGGACGACGTCATTTCCCAGTCGTTCGGCCAACGCCCGGGCCTGTTTTGCATACGCGCTTCCTTCGGCCCATCTGCTGTTGTCGATCGCGACTGCGGCGAGTCCGCTGAGTGTGTATGTGAGCTGATTCAGATACCCCAACGCCTCTGCTTCCGACCGGATCGCCTTCATCTCGGCCTCCGCTTGGGCTCCCTGGTCCATTTCGGAGTAGGCGCGGGCGCGCACGAGCAGGAGGTTGAACACGATGTCCATTCTACCGGCTTGTCTCGCGTCCGGCAGGGCTTCCTTGATCGTTCTCAGGGCCGTCTCGGGACCGCTCGTCAATTCCGCGAGACGGGACCAAGCGGCGATGCTCTCCAGGGCGAGCTCGGTCGCGCGGCACTTCCGGGCCTGCTCGAATGCCATCTGGTAGTTCACCGCGGCGTTGTGGCTGTCGCCTCTGCCTTCCTCGAGCCGAGCGGTGGTGAGTGTGAAGTACGCCTGGAGCCGACGCGTCGAAGCGCCGATCTTGACCGCTCCTTCGAACTCGGACTGCGCTTCTTCGACCTGAGTCAGCCGGATGAGCAGGTCCGCAATGGCGAGCTTGGCCTCGCACGTGACTTTCGGGTCGCCATCCGCCTCGGCGATGGCCTTCCGCAAGCAACTCACCGCCTCCGCGTAGTCGGAGTGATGGCGCAGGAGCGAGGACTCCACGATGAGCACCTTCACCCGACCTGGGCCGCGCGGGAGGGCGGAGGAGAGGTGACGGAGGGCATTCCTCAACGTCTCGGAGTAGCCAGATCGGAGCAGGACACGCTCGTGCTCCTCCAGGTGGTGAAGGGCGGTCCGCCAGTCCTCTCCCTCGACGAGGTGGAGGAGACGCTCCCGAAGCGCTTCGGGCCTGTGGCTTCGGTTGTAGAACCTCGCCAAGTTTAGGTGGGCACCCTTCTCGTCCGAGTTGGTCGCCCTCGTCAAGAGGGCAGAGCGAACGACCTGGAGGACTTCGACGCGGTCTTGGAGCGTCTTGTGGAGGATGCCCATCCGGCAGAGCTCTGCGAATCGGCCGCTCGAAAGACCCGTCTCCTCGGTCATGAAGGCGGACGGCAGGGGCTCGGTGGCGAGAGCGGCGGGCAAAACTGCCCGAAGTTCTTCGACCGTCAGTCGTCGCACGACCGCAAGCGGCAACGTCGCGGCATCCGCCTGAATCTCCGGATTTTGGACCGCAAGTCGAAGCATTAGCGGGGAGCCCAGAGTCGACTGGTACACCGTCTCGAATCGGTCCGCGAGGCCACCTTGGCGGTCCGTCAGCTCGTGCGCGGAGGCGCGATCCAGCCCTCCGACGGACAGTCGGTGGGTGGTGACCTCCGGAACTTCCAGTTGGGGAACCTCTTGACCGACCAGGTAGAACCGGTGGTCGCCTGTTTTCGCAAGGGCGGTCACGAAGTCTGTGACGAACCGCTTCATGTCGGGACTCGCGGTTTGGATGTCGTCGACAACGACTACCAGCGACCGGGAGCCGAGTGCCCGAGCGGCGAGGTCGGCTACCTCCCGAGCCACCGGATTTCGGGGAAGCTGAGAGTAGTAGGCCAACTGCGGGCTCCCGAGCGAAGAGATTGCGTGCGATAGCCCAGTGACGAAATTCCGTGGCGAGCTCGCGATTCGCACCGTGAACCAGA
Organism: Thermoplasmata archaeon; assembly: GCA_030037815.1. Lineage (GTDB taxonomy): Archaea > Thermoplasmatota > Thermoplasmata > Lutacidiplasmatales > UBA184 > Lutacidiplasma. The sequence continues at coordinate 14,680 of JASHPZ010000010.1, forward strand.
ACGGAATTCTGTCGCGTCGGGTCAGGCGAAGATGTCGGCTGATCAGGGCGGTCTTTCCCATCCCGGGCGGGCCGTCTACGAGCGCGATGCTCCGCTCCTCGCGGGCAATCTCGCCCAGCCGGTCAAGTTCGTCCTTGCGCCCCAGGAACGGATGGGGGGGTGGGGGTACCTCTCCCGTGAGCAACGGAACTTCTCGGGTCTCCTTCTTGAGCTTCTCGAGACCGACGGCGGTCAACCGATAGGTTAGTTGCTTCCGGACCCCATCCCGAACCAGCCCTCGATTAGCTGCCAACAGGCCGTCTCGGACCAAATCCGCGAGAGGGCGCGACATCGAACAGGGGTGGTAACCGAGCGCCTTCGCGAGCTCCCGCTGGCTGATCCCGTACACCGCCTCCGGAGGGGGCGCGTGGGTCTCGACGTAGTCGAGAATCTCGATGGGGAGGTACGTCTGGCCGCCCATTCGTGGTACATGACATACTTCGTCATACTTAGAATTATTTTGTACAAAATTGCTCCCGAGCTTTAAGTAGCAAATCCGCCACATTGCTCTTCACCATGAGCCGAACCCAGGAGAGCGGCGCCTACCTCGGAGGCATCGGAGCGATGCTCGAGGTGGCGGACGTCTGCCCCACCTGCGGCTCAAACCACGCCGAGACCCAGTTCTCGATCGCCCACGGGGAACCCCGCACCTGCCCGCAGGTCGTGGTGGGCCACTTCCCGGTCGTCACCGCTCCCCCCGTGGATGGGATGGTCCAGGCGCCCGCCTCCCAGCGGATCATCGAATACGAGCTGCCCAGCCCCCCGCTCGCCCCCGCGGTCGCGCTGGGCTCCGTTCCCGTTTCCCGCCGCGACTACGAGGGGTCCCGCTCGCGGGGCCTCGCGATGCCGTGGCTCCCGCCGCCCGACCTGGGCGAGGTGATCTGATGGTCGCACCCGCTGCCCAGCTGATCCGCCAGTACGAGACGCCGATCCGCCCGGCGACCTCGGGCGAGGGACGCGTCCCGGCCCCCGTGTCGCGCCGCGACTTCGAGGGCGGCTGGTCGCTCCTCCTCGGAACCGCGCGGCACGTGCTCCCGACCGTCGGGGTGGTGCTCTGATGCTGCGCGCCGAGCGCCCCCGCCTTCCGCTCGATCTGCAGGCTCGAACTTCCGATGTTTCGGCGGCCCGCGAGGTGCTCCTCGCCGTAGCCCCGCCCCCGCGGGCCCCGTCCTTCTTCCTGTCGGGCTGGCCGAACTGGCTGGTCCCGCAGTTCCGCTCGGGTGGCCACCGGGCCATCGTGCGGAACTTCTCCGAGGAGGGCCGCGAATGAGCCCCTCCCCGACCGTCTCCTGAACTCCCGATGCTTTGACCCCCGCGGGGTACCCGGCCCCGCGGGGGCCGCCCTTTTTTTAGGGCCGATCGAGCCAGCCGGGCGCGTACTACTTTCGGGCCGCAAACCAAAGATACCCGGGCTTCGTGGCCGCGCTCGGTCCCAGTCGATGACCGACGCGAAGTGCACCGTGTGCGGAGGCCCGCTCGAGGCGGGGTTCGTGACCACCACCAACGGCTCGGGGCTGTTCTGGGCCCACGAAGCGGCCGAGACCCGGTTCCGGCCCAAGGGGCTCGAGGTCCTGGTCGGGACGCGCTTTCAGGGGACGTACTCGGCGAACCTGGGGGGCGATCGTTGCCCCCACTGCCGGACGATCCTTCTCCGGCTCCCCGCCGCGAAGTGAGCCGCTCGGGCCGCTACGCGCCCGCGACCACCAGCGGCCGCACCAGGAGCGGCGGCGTCGCCATCTGATCCGTGAGCTCCGGGGTCGACCCGATCGCGACCACGTTGGCCAGCAGGGACGGCGCGCCCGGCGGCGCCATCACCACCCCGCCCACGGTGCCGCCCCGGACCGGTTCCGCGAGCTTCCCCCCGCGGATCCGATACCCGATCCGGATCTCGCCACCGAAGGCGCCCGAGAACGGGTCCGGGAACGCCCAGCCGAGCTGTTGGACCCAGATGCCGTCGCCAGCCGCTTCCACCAGCTCGGCGTCGCTCCCGCCGGTTCCGGCGGGGATCGAGAGGGTGGTGGACGAGAGGCCCGGGGCGTGGGCGAACCGTCGGGGGTCCCGCATGCCGAAACCGGCCGCGCGGGCCGCGCTGCCGGTCGACGGCACGCCGAAGGCGGCGCCGTGGAGCGAATCGTAGAGGAGCCCCGCCACGGAGCCGCCCGAGATCAGCGGTTGCTTGCGACGCGGGGTCCCCTCGTCGTCGACGGGTCCCGAACCGGTCGCCCAGGGGTACGTTCCGTCGTCTTCGACCGTCAACGACGACGCCGCGATCGACGTCCCGAGCGCGGGGGCGATCTCCCGCAGTCGTGCCGTGCCGGTGAATCGCACCGACAGGACGTTCGGCAGGATCGTCGTGAGGACCCCGGGCGGGAGGATGACCGGCAGGTCCCCGGTGGGAGGTTGGACCGCCCGGCGGACGTCCTGGGCGTACCGGCACCAGGCGGAGACCTCGTCGGCCAGGTGGTCGGTGGTCGCGCGTCGAGAGGAACCGTTGACCCAGTACTCTCCCGGAGGCGGCCCTTCCGGCCCGCCGCTCGCCTTCACGGCCGCCTCGTACTCGACCTCCGTCGAGGGGTAGGCGAACCGAAGCCCGTTCGAATTGGCGAGCGAGTTCTCGTTCAGCGAGGCGCGGACGGAGCCGAAGCTCAGGACCTCGTTCGATCGGCCGTCGAACGGCGCGGTGAGCGCATGGACGAACCGCTCGAGCGTTCCCATGGGGTCGGACCAGAGGTCGTCGTCGCGGATGAGGGGGCTCGCGGGGGCACCGCCGGGCTTCGGAAGTTCGACTCCCTTGGCCGGGAACGACGAGAGCCGAGCGACCGCCTCGGCCGTGGCGACGGTCGCGCGGATTCCGTCCGCGGTGAGGTCGGTGGACGCCTGGAAACCGCGGCCGGTCTGTTCGCCGCGCGGCCTGAGGAGGCGCAGGCCGTACCCCTCCACGGTGATCGGGCCACGCGCGAGCTCGATCGTCGTCCCGTTCAGGTGGAGCTCGTAGCGACGGGTGCGCTGCGCGAACACCTCCCACGGGCCGTCGGCCCGGAGCTGGTCGGCGACCCGAGCCGCCGTCGAATCGACGGGCTGGAGGGCGCTCATGCCGGCCCCACGACCGCGGTCGACAAGAGATGCGCCCCGCCCGTCCCGACGGGCAGGAGGTCGGAGTGCCCTTTCCCGCAGTACCCGGTCTCCATCTTGGTGTCCCCCTCGCGCCCGACGCCGCGGATGTCCCTCAGGAAGTCGAGGACCCGTCCCGAAAGGGCCATGGACGTGACGAGCTCCCCGACCCGGCCGTTCTCGATCCGGTGGCCCTTCTTGACCTTCAACTGCATCTGGCCGCCGAGCGGGTCCTCGATGCCGCTGGTGCCGCGTTCCAACAGGATCCCGTTCTTCGCCTCGGCGAGGAGCTCGTCGAGCGACCACGAGCCCGGCTCGACGTAGGTGTTCGTCATCCGCACGAACGCGCGGCTCAGGCAGTCCGAGCGTCGCGTGTTGCCCGTCGCCTTCGCGCCGAGCACCGCGGCCGACTCGCGGTCGTGGAGCGCGCCGACGAAGCGGCCGTGATCGACCAGGAGGGTCTTCTGCCCCGGGTGGCCCTCGTCGTCGCAGAAGATCGTCCCCCAGCCTCCCGGAAACGCGCCGTCGTCGGCGATCGTCAGCTGCGTCGGCCCGACCATCTGGCCCAGGATCGGCTTCAGGTACGACCGGTCCCGTACGAACTGGTCCGCCTCGGTGCCGTGCCCGAACGACTCGTGGGCGAAGAGGCCTGCGACGCTCGGGTCGAGCAGGACCGGCATCTGGCCGGTCGGAGGGGCCTTCGCGTGCAGGAGGTCGAGCGTGCCGCGCGCGAGCTCCCGCACGGAGGACTCGGTCATCTCCTCCAGGATCTCGCGGCCGCCGAGCCCCCCGCCCGACAGGAAGTCGAATTCGACGCGTCCGTTCTCCATCGCGACCGGGGCGACTCCGTACCGGACGCGGGAGAGGGTCTGGAAGCACCGGGCCCCCGCGGTGTTGAGGTAGAGCCGCTCGTCGTCGGCCCATCCCATCGAGACCTGACACTCCTTGATGCCGGGGACCGCCGTCGCCCACCCGAACACGTCCTTCCCGATCGACACCATCCCCTCCATCCCGAGTTCGGAGACCGGGTGCGGGGGGTCGGTGCGCCACTCTTCGTCCGTCGTGGCGGACTCTCCGGGGGCCGAACCCGCGGTCGCGCTCCCATCCAGGTCGCGCTCGATCGCATCCGCCACCGACTCGAGCGCCGGCATCTCGAGGTCGGTCGAGGCCGCTTCGACCCACCGGGCGCCCGCCCACGCCCGCACGATCGCTCCGTGCATCCGCGGCTGCACGTTCGGGGTGGTGGACCGCCGTTCCACTTGCACGCCCTCGCCGCTCGCCCGTTCCGCGAGGATCTCCGCAAACGCCGAGCGCCGCTCCAGTCGGGTGAGGATCCGGTCGAGATTCGGCTCGTAGTCGCGCAGGTCGGCCATGCGCGCCTCCCACCCCGCCCCGGACTTATACCCTATCGGGAGGCGTTTTCGGTGCGGCGGCCGGCGGAACGGTGGGACACGCTATAGGCCGGGGCGAATGTGCGCGCCCCGTGCCAGGCAAGACGGCCCAGCGGGACTTCGGCATCATCGGGTTCGACCACGTCGACCTCAAGGTGAAGGACCGGGCCAAGGCGACCCGGTTCTTCGTGGAACAGCTCGGAATGGACGTCATCGGCGAGGGCGTCGACCACACCTTCCTGCTCTTCGCCGACCAGGTGCTCGGCCTCCACGACGCGAAGGACGGCGGCGGCCCCTCCGGGGTCGACCACATCGCGCTGCGGGTCGAGGAGTGGACCGGTCTCAAGAGCCGCGTCGGACGGGCCCGCGTCACGATCACCGGCGAAAAGGAGCGGTCGAATTCCCGCAGTCTCTTCCTGCGCGGCCCCGAGGGCCTCAAGATCGAGCTCGTGTGGCGGCCCGACCCCCACGCCCACCACTGCGTGAGCCCCCGGCCCCCGCCGCCCCCGGCGCCGACCGAGGACGACGAGTAATCAGCGCCGAGCGGGCCGGCGAGCGGCCGCCGCGAGGGTCGGCACCGGGGTCAGCCACGAAGCGTACTTCGACTCCTCGCCGCGGATCACCCGGTGGAACAGCGCCATGATGTCGCGCGTCACCGGCCCCGGCGTCTCGGTCCCGATCTTGTAGTGCCCGACGTCGGTAATCGGCGCGAGCTCGGCGTACGTCCCGCTGAAGAACGCCTCGTCGGCCGTGAGCAGCTCGTTCGTCGAGAGGAGCTTCTCGACCACCGGGTACCCCAGGTCCCTGGCCATCCGGAGCACCGAGTCCCGCGTGACCCCCAGCAGGATGTCCGACTCGAGGCCCGGCGTGTAGACGGTGCCATTGCGCACGAGGAAGATGTTCTCGCCGCTCCCCTCGGCCACGTATCCGTTCGAGTCGAGGAGGATCGCCTCCTCGTACCCCTCCTGTTGCGCGTCGACGCCGGCGAGGTAGCTGTTCACGTAGTTCCCGACCGCCTTCGCGTACGACGGGAGCGCGTAGGAGGGCGGCTTCCGGAACGGGGAGATCTTCGCCCGGACCCCGGCGTCGGACCCATCGCCCAGGTACTTCTTGGCGGGGATGGCGGCGACCGCGAGCGACACCTTTCCGGTGGTGTTCTTCACGCCGAGGCCGGGCTCGCCCCGGTAGACCAACGGCCGGATGTACGACGGGAGGATCTCGTTCGCCGCCTGGGTGTCGAGAATCGCGCGCTCGATCTCCGCCGCGGAGTAGGGGATGGGCATGTGGTAGACCCGGGCCGAAGCGATCAGGCGGGCCACGTGCTCCTTGAGGCGGAAGATGGCGCCCCCCCGGGGCGTCGGGTAGGCCCGGATCCCCTCGAAGACTCCCACCCCGTAGTGCAGGGTGTGATTGAGGACGTGAACGCGGGCGTTGGCGAACTCCACGAGCCGACCGTCCATCCAGACTTGCTTCCCCTCTGTCATCATGGTCGTGGCCCGCCGAGGAACTCGGTGGGTAGTGGGTATCCAATGGGGGGTGTCGGTAAAAGCCCTAGCATCGCGGATTCGCGCGTTTGGCGGTCGGTTGGGTCCTTCGGTCGACGCTCGAGGTCCGAACTATTTCCTCCGCCGGGCGAATGTCCAGAGCGAGCCCGTCTGGAGGGGGTGGGTCTGGCGACTCCGTGCGCCGGGCGACGCCCGGCCCCCCTCGATATGAATATACATATGCATATGAGCATGTGGTGAGTCCCTCCTAAGCGGGATAAGTCGACTTAGCAGGGCGATCTCCATTCGAGCGTCGCAGCCCGGTCTCAGCCCGCGAGCCGTGACTGTTCGCGTCGTGTACCGCGGTCCAGGGCGATCTTGACCCCAAGAGAGGGGACATCTTGGAGACTGAGGGGGGTCTGAGAAGAGTAAAAGTGGGAAGACTCTGTGGTATGGGGCATTTGGAATGGTTGTTACTTTACTAACGTGTCTGTGTCAGCCATACGCCGGAATGAGGTGGATCTGGGTGACTCCGGGCGATCGGGCGGCCCCGGATGGGCGCCACCGGGCGGTCTCGGGCAGCTCGGTAAGGCGACGACGGCCCGGGAGGGCACCCCCGAGCCCGGCGCGCCAGGGTGTGGCCCCTCGGCGAACGCCAAGAGGTCCCGTGGCGGCGAACCCAGGCGGCGGGCTCCCGGTGCCGTATAACTCGTGTTATACGCCGCTCCGAGGGGGCGAGGCTCTGAGGGGAGCCGGGGCGACTGGGAGGGTGTGACGTTAGTGCCTGTATTAGTGACTAAATTACCGTTACTATCGTGTCCAATGAGCCCATGTCGCGGATTTGGCTGGCACGCACGGAAAGGGTGGGGTTTTGGTGCAGGGGTGTGGGAGATCTCGGTCATTCTCCATGATACGTCGTCTGGAGAATGCGAGACACGCTATTTCCGTGTCTTGTGATGGCCCGGTCTGATTTTGACGCATCGGAGTCGCCACTTTCCGTGGGGAGGGCCTCCCCTCGTGAACATCTCTTCGCACCCGGCTCCCTCCAGGGTCCCCCACTCGGCGAACCGCAGGAGTTCCGTCCCGCGGATCGGATGAACCATGCGTAGGGCCGCTTCGCGCACCGCTCGGCGGTCCACGGGAAGAACTGTCACTTTCCGGCGGAGGCGATCCAGGGCCGCACGCCGGCCGGCATGCGTTCGAGCCGGCCCTTCGACGGCCGCCGCGGCGAGTTCCAACATGGCGACCTCCGTCGTAGCGACCTCGCTTCCCCGCCAGCGCTTCAACAGGTCCTTCGCGGCAGGATCTCCCTCGAGGATCATCCGCAGCACCCCGGCGTCGACCCCCTTCATGCCCGGCCCCTCCGAGGGACCGGCTGCCCCTTCGGCCGGGGCCCGCCCCATGCTCCGAAGAGCTCCTCGACCCCCTCCTTCTGTTCGAGGAGCCGTCGGATCACGGACGTGAAGCTCTCCGGCCCCCGTTTTTCCTTGTCCAACGCCTCGTAGATCTCCTTCTGCACGGCGATGTTTCGAGAAGACATACATATGAATGTGCATATGTGGTTATTCTATGTTGCGCCCGGCGCGTTCGCGTCAAGCCGCCCGTTTCGGACGCACTCCGGTGCCCCGAGGGTCTCGGCGGACTCCCGCGGCCACCCGCTGAAAGCCCCGGCGCGGCCGGTCGGAAGGGGCGCGGACCGGAGTCGCCCCTAGACCCCTACTTGCGATGGGGGGTCCGGCCGACTCTGGGGTTAATCCCGTCCGCGGTCTTGGGGGACGAGTGCGTCGCCCGTGGCTCTGGAGACCCGCGTGGTACCGCGATTTCCTGCTCCGCGAGGTCCCGAAGGGAGGTACCGGGGCGGAGATTGGTGTGTACCGGGGTGACTTCTCGGCTCGGTTATTGCGCGTGACGCGACCCCGCCGGCTCTATCTGGTCGACCCCTGGAAGCGAACTCCCGAGGCCGGCTCGCATATCTGGGGCTCGACGTCGGACCAGGTCCGATTGGACCGATGGTGCGACTCGGTTCGGCAACGCTATTCGAACCGGGGCGAAATCCGCGTGGAACGCTGCACCTCCATCGAGTTTGCCTCGGGGATCTCGGACGCGTCGCTCGACTGGGTGTATCTGGACGGTGACCATCGAGCCCCTTCGGTCCTCGCAGATCTCGAAGTGTACTGGCCGAAGCTCCGGCCAGGCGGCCTCCTCATGGGCGACGACTTTGGCCGACGCCACTCCTGGTTCGCCGATGGTGTGACCGTCGGAGTGAACCGCTTTGTGGAGGCACGGGGGCTCGCGGCCGAGTTTCCGGGCCGTCACCAGTTCCGAATCCGACGTCCGTGAGGGGGGCGCCGACGTGGATGGAGGGCCCCGGACCCGGAGACGCACCGATTTGTACTCCCGTGGTAGCCCCTCCGACCGTGCCGAGCTCCACATCCAATGCGCGGCGGGCCCCGAGACGCCTCACCGGCCGTCTGCTCGCGGCGGGAGTCGTCCTCTGCCTGCTGCTCTTGGCGGTACTTGCCAGTGCAGCGTCCGCGCGCGCCCCGTTCACTGGAAGCGATGCGACTCACCCCGAGTTGGGTGCGCGCGCTGCCGTCGCGACGTTCAACATCACGATTCACGAAAAGGGTCTCCCCGCGGGCACCGTTTGGTATGTCGACTTCAATGGGTTCCAGAATTTCACCACCGCCCCGCAGGCGATCACGTACGCCCTCCCTCCCGGTACCTACCGCTTCGCGGTTCCCGGCGTTCCTGGCTTTGAGGCGAGTCCGACGTCGGTTTCTTTAAACCTCGTGAACGGGAGCAAGTCAGCTACGTTCCAGTTCACCCCTACGTCGCCGCCCACCTACCTCGTGACGTTCGTCGAGAGTGGGCTCGCGGCCGGGACCGCCTGGTGGGTCAGTCTCAACGGGTCCGTGGTCTTCTCGACGGCCTCGTCGATCGAGTTCCTCGTCCCGAACGGGAGCTATGTCTACGGCGTCGGTCTGGTCGACGAGTACTCGGTCTCCCCCGAAACCGGGACCGTGGTCGTCAACGCGTCCGCTTCCCTCGTGACCGTGAAATTCACGAGCGAGAAGGGGCTCCTTGGCCTCCCCGGTGCTGCAGGGTACTTGTTGGTCGGGCTCCTCGCGATCGTCCTCCTCGGCGCGGCACTGGCCGGATTCCTGTGGTGGCGGGGGCGCCAGCCCCCGCGGGCGGCGCCGGTCGAAGTAAAGCTGCCTCCTCAATCGGCGACGTAGTCTCCAAGTCATCCCGAGCCCGGACCTCGAAAACAAGCGCGCCGGGCCCCCAGGGCCCGGCGCCGGAAAGGGTTCCCTTCGACCCGTCTACTCGAAGTGGTGCCAGTTCACGTCGAACGTGTCGTGGGCGTAGACGGCGCTCAACAGGGGCGTCACGGTCTGCGCCTTCAATCCGCTCACCGGGCCGTACTGCGTGATCGCGTAGGTGGACGTCGTCGCGGCCGGGAAGCCGCCAATCCCGCGGTGGTAGCCGCCGATGGTCGCCTCGCACGAGTAGAACTGCGCGCCCGTGTACTTCGCGAGCTGGTAGTTCGTCTCCTCCGAGATGCACTCGGCCGACGCGGCAGGACCACCCTCGCAACCCGAGCCCGAGCAGTAGTACCCGTTTCCCGTGACGGTGATCGTCTGGCCGGAACTGATGTCGTCCAGGTACAGCGTGTACAGTCCGCAGTGGCCGTAGATGCACCAGCTCGGGTTGTAGAGCACGTACGCCTGGATCGCGTCGCCCGCGCTCGCCGTGTAGACGAACTGCGCCGAGTTGTACGGGTAGAACTCCCACCAGAGGTAGTAGGTCGGGGTCGCGCCGTGGCTCGGGCACCAGCCGGCCGTTCCGAGCTGGGAGACGTTCCCGTTCGCGAACCCGTCGATGCCGACCCACATGTCGTTCAGGGCCGCGCCGTTCGCGTTCGGCTCACCGCAGGTCGTGGTCGGGATGAACCAGTTCGCGCTGACCTCCAACACCGCGCCGTTGCTGGACGAGTCCGCGTAGCCAGCCCAGTTGTAGCTGTACGTGTGGGTGATCGGTCCGAACTGGACGTTCGGGGCGCCCGCCATCCCGCTCGGCCCGCTCATCGCCGACAGCGACGTGGCGGCCGGCGCATGGCTCGCGACCCAGCTGACCGCGCCGACGCCGAGCGTGGCGAGCATCAGTCCGGCGACCAGGATCGCGCCGAAGATGCTCGTCCCTCCCTTCGTTCTGGAAAAGGTTCGCGCTCTCGAGGCGGATTCGATTCCCTCGGTTCTCATACCGTTCTCCGGGGCCTGGAGCCCCGCCCTCCCGACTGAGTTATACTAAAAGAACATGGTGAAACGCGAAGGTACCGGCGCGGAAACTAACGTATTGGACGCCGGATTTGCCCTCCGATAGGGGAAGAATCCGATTCGACGGGGATTCAGACCTGCGCCCCTTGGTTCGCGATCGGGACGTTGCTCGGGTTGAACACCGACGCCTTGTAGCCCTGGTACGTCCCCCCGACCAATCGGACCCCGGACACGGTGCCGTTGGCGGTCACGCGGAATCCGTACGGCTGCGACCGGCCGGTCGTGTCCCGGGTGCGGCAGTTCTCGAACGTCACGTTGCTCGTGGTGCATCCTTCGGTCGCCGCGACCAGGAAGCCCGAGCCGTTCGGTCCGGCGGTGCTCTGGCCGCAGTCGGTGCCCTCGCAGTTGGAGACCACGATGTCGGAGATGTTCTCGTGCTGGGCGTGTGCGTCGCCGACCGCGACCGCGCGACCGTTGAGGTTGCGGAAGACCACGTTCGAGATCCGCGCCTGGCTCGCGATGCACCCGACCCCGTGAAACGCGGTGTCGCCCGTGACGTTGTCGACCGTCACGTCGGTGACGGCGATGATGTCGCACGCGTCCTGGAGGCTCGGTCCGGGCACCGGGCACATGTTCCGGAGCGAGAGGTTCTTCAGCGAGACGTGCCGGACGTTGTTGGCGCCCAGCTCCCCGCGCACCGTGACCAGGCCCGAGGTCCGCTGGTTGCCTCCCCCGTCCAGCTGGCAGTCGTGCACGCTCACGTGCTCGACCGGGCCGGCGGCGCCGTCGCTCTTGATGTTGATCACCGCCACGGGGCACGGGCTCGACATCCCCCCGGGGATCGTCTTGACGCCCGACACGTCCACGTTCGACCAGTCGCCCGCGTTGAGGACGGTCGAATCGGCGGTGACGGTCTCCCCCGTCAGGACGAGGCCGTTGCCACCGGTGGTTTCATTGGCTCGGCCGAGAATGAGGTACTTGTTCGGGTCGAACGAGAAATCGGAGCACCGGCAGTGCCAGTCGAATCGGATTCCGGAGCCGCCGACGAGCAGCCATCCGTTCCCGGCGAACCCTTGCGACTTCCCGCCGCGGACCTCGAGGGTCCCGCGCATCGTCACGCCGGACTGCGCCACCTCCACGAACATGTTTCCGGCGTAGCCCAACGACACGGTTGCGCCGTCGAACTGAAGTTCGTCGCCGGAGAGCAGTCGGACCGGGGAGCGTACCACCAGGTTGCCCCGGACGACGACGGGGACCCGTGCCCGACGAGCCTGCCGAAGGGCTCCGAGGAGTCCCACGCCGTCGTCGGACGCACCGTTCGATCCGGTGAACACGACCCCGCCGGCGGAACCGCCGGGCGTCGCCGGGGGTCGGTCGGGGCTCGGTCCAGACATGACGGGGGGTCAGCGATGCTGCCGAAATTAACCTCTGCGCACCCCGGAGCCCGATTTCCGTTCGCGCGCCGCGGTTCTCCGATAGAGAAAGACGGTCCAGGGCCCGGGGAAAAAATGTCGCAGGTCGGATGGTTTATGAAGGGGGTCGTATAACCCCCCCTCCCATGCCGGACGGTGTCAGTGTCATCGTCCCTGCCTGGAACGAGGAATCTCGGATCCGGGCGGCCCTGACGCGGTACATCGAGGTCCTCCGGTCGATCGGTGGGCCGTACGAGATCCTCGTCGTCATCGACGGCGTGCAGAAAGACCGGACCGCCGACATCGTGCGCGGCATGGCCGCCGACGGCGTCCGGCTGCTCGAGTTCCCGCAACGGCTCTACAAGGGGGGCGCGGTCTTGCGCGGTCTCGCCCAGGCGCAGTACTCGAAGGTGGGCTACCTCGATGCCGACTCCCCGATTTCGAGCGACGACATCCGCAAGCTGATCCGCGCGACCGACCGATGGGATGCGGCGATCGGCTCCCGGCGGCTGCCGGACAGCGTCGGGACCGGTCACCGTCCGCTCTCGCGGAGGGTATTCCGCGTCGGGTTCAACTCGCTCACACGGTCGGTCCTCGGGCTCCCCCTGAGCGACACCCAGTGCGGCGCGAAGTTCTTCCGGAAGTCGTCGCTGGACCGAATCCTGCCGGACGTGCGCCTGCACGGATGGGCGTTCGACGCCGCGATTCTCTTCAACCTCCGCAAGGGCGGCGGGACGATCCAGGAGTTCCCGGTCGCCTGGAATCACGACCCGGGCAGCAAGCTCCCGTTGGGGGAGCAGGTGCCGGTGATGCTGATGTCGGTCTTCTTCATCCGGCTCTTGAGCTTCCGCTTCGTGCGCAACCTGCCGCCGAAGTGGACGTGGTGGTTCGCCCGCAACTTCATGAAACGCGCCCCTGCCCACCAGTTTCCCGACCCGGTCACCGGATTTCGACGCTCCGGGTGAGCCCCGGGCCGTTCGCTCGGGGGACGCCGGCCGTTCGACCGAGACCCCGCGGCGCGGGAATGATTAAGAGGCCGACCGGCACCCGTTCTCGTGACGGGGGCCGGTCCGTCGGCGACCCGCCCCTGAGGTGAAGTTCGTCCCGATGGCACGCGCGGTCGTGACCGGCGCCGCCGGCTTTCTGGGCTCGCACCTGGTCGACACCCTCCTCGCCGACGCGCACGACGTCGTCGGGCTCGACAACCTCTCCACGGGGCGGCGCCAGAATCTGCGGGCGGCGGCCGGGTCGGCGCGGTTCCGATTCGTACGCGCCGACCTCACCCGCAGCGCGCGTCTCCCGGCCGCTGACCGCTACTACCACCTGGCGTCCCCCGCGTCCCCTCCTGCCTACCAGCGCGACCCGGTCGGGACCCTGCGCGTGAACGGGGTCGGCACGCTCCGGGTCCTCGAAGCGGCCCGGCGCCACGACGCCCGGGTCGTGATCAGCTCGACCAGCGAGGTCTACGGCGATCCCTTGGTCCATCCGCAACCGGAGTCGTACTGGGGTCACGTCAACCCGATCGGTCTTCGGAGCTGCTACGACGAGGGGAAGCGGTTCGGGGAGGCGCTCTGCATGGCGTACCGCCGCCAGTACGGTCTGGACGTGCGGATCGCGCGGATCTTCAACACCTACGGACCGCGGATGGATCCCGAGGACGGTCGGGTCGTCTCCAACTTCATCGTGCAGGGCCTCCGGGGCCGCCCGCTGACCGTCTACGGCTCCGGCCGCCAAACGCGGTCGTTCTGCTACGTCTCGGACCTCGTCCGGGGCCTGGCCGCGCTCGGCGACGCGAAGAAGTCGGTCGTGACCCCGATGAATCTCGGGAACCCCCGGGAGTTCACGGTCGAACGGGTCGCCCGGTTGGTCGCCCGCGCGCTCGGGGTGCCGTTCCGGGTCGCGCACGACCCGCTCCCGGCCGATGACCCGAAGCAACGGTGCCCCGACATCCGACGCGCCCGGGCCGAGCTCGGTTGGAGCCCGACCGTGCCGCTCGAGGAGGGGCTGACCTCGACGATCGCCTACTTCCGGGACACCCTGCAAGTCGGACGACGGGGAGTGGCGTGACCGACCCCCGTCCGGTCGTCGGCATCGCGGGCCTCGGCTACATGGGCCTGGCTACCGGTCTCGCGTTCGCGAACCGCGGCTGGAAGGCGGTCGGCTACGACATCAGCACCGAGATCCGTGCGGCGGTCGCCCGGGGCGAGAGCCCGTACTCCGAGGTGGGGCTGCCGGAGCTGCTCCGCTCCGAGGTCGGGGCGGGCCGGTTCGAGGTGGTCGCGTCGATGGACGACCTCGCGGCGCGGGCGGACGCGATCTTCCTCTGCCTACCGACGCCCAGCTCGGCCACCGGTCGCATCGACCTGCGCGCCGTGCGCAGCGGAAGTCGCTCGCTCGGTCGTGCCCTCGGGTCAGTGACGGCGCGGCGGCTCGTGGTGGTGAAGAGCACCGTGGTCCCGGGGACGACCGAGCGAGTGGTCGAGCCGATCGTGCGGCGTGCGACCGGCCGCGGACCGGACCGGCTCGCGGTCGCGTCCAACCCGGAGTTCCTCGCCGAGGGGACGATGGTGCGGGACGCCCTTCGGCCGGAGCGCGTCGTCGTGGGGGCCCGCGAGGCGTGGGCCCAGGCGCTCCTCCGCCGGCTCTACCGTCCGTTCCGGACGCAGGTCGTCGTGCTGACCCCTTCGGGCGCGGAGCTCGTGAAGTACAGTTCGAACACATTCCTCGCGATGAAGGTCTCGTTCGCGAACGAGATCGCCCGCGTCGCGGAGCGGCTCGACGTGAACGTCGACGACGTGATGGCCGCCGTCGGCGCGGATTCGCGGATCGGCCGGCGCTTCCTGGTCGCCGGACCGGGGTTTGGCGGCAGTTGCTTCGACAAGGACGTTCGCGCGCTCGCGACGTTCATGGGGGACCTCGGCGTGCCCCGCCGGCTCGCCCGGGCGACCCTCCGCGCGAACGACGACCGGGTCGGCCATGTCTTCGACCTGGTCCACGCCGTCGAACCCCGCCTCGCCGGTCGGCGCGTCGCGCTCCTGGGACTCGCCTTCAAAGCCGGGACGGACGACGTGCGGGAGAGCCGGGCGTTGCCGATCCTCGAACGGCTTCTCGCGGAAGGGGCGCAGGTCCGGGCCCACGACCCGGTCGCCGTGCCCCGATTTCAGCGGGAGTGGGCCCGGCGGCACCCGGGGGCCACCGGGGCGCGCCTACGGTTCGTCGATTCGGCGCCCGACGCGCTGGCCGGCGCGGACCTCGCGATCCTCCAGGCCGACTGGCCCGAGTACGCCCGGTGGCCGGCGGGCTGGAGCCGACGCATGAACGCGCCGGTGCTCGTCGACCTTCGGCGGGCCGTGCGCCCCGCGGTCGCCCGGAGCGCCGGACTGCGTGTCCTCGCCCTCGGCGTCGGGGCCCCCGGGGGCCGGCCGATGCCCGAGGTCGCGGGATGAAAGTCGTCATTCCGGCGGCCGGTCTCGGGACGCGATTCCTGCCGGCGACGAAGAGCCAGCCGAAGGAGATGCTCCCGGTCGTCGACCGTCCGATCATCCAGTACGTGGTCGAGGAGGCGGTCGCCGCCGGCGCGGACGACATCCTGATCGTCACCGGTCGGGGGAAACGCGCGCTCGAAGACCACTTCGACTCCAACCCCGAACTGGAGGCCCTCGCCGACCGGCCCGAGATGCAGGCGCTCGACGCGCTGTCCCGGAAGGCGAAGATCCACTTCGTCCGCCAGCGGGAACCGAAGGGGCTGGCGGACGCGATCGGCCTCGCGCGCCACCACACCGGGTCCGAACCGTTCGGCGTCCTGCTCGGCGACACGATCAACGTCTGTGACCCGCCGCTCCTGCGCCAGATGTGGCGGCACCACGAGCGACTCGGGGGCACCGTCCTCGCAGTCGAGCCCGTGCCGGAGGAGAAGGTCCAGGATTACGGGATCGTGGAGGGGGACGAAGTCGAGCCCGGGGTCGTTCGTTGCCGCCGGCTCATCGAGAAGCCGGGTCCGGGCGTCACGCCCAGTCGCCTGGGCATCACGGGCGCTTACGTGCTGACGCCCGAGATCTACGGGGCGATCGACCGCACGAAGCCCGGCTTTCGCGGCGAGCTCCAGATCACGGACGCCCTTCAGCTCCTGGCGACCTCGACGGCGGTGTACGCGGCGACGTTCCGCGGCACCCGGTACGACATCGGCGACCGGTACCTGTGGGTGCGCACGAACCTCGAGTTCGCGATGCGCGAGCCCGACCTGGCCCGCCGCCTCCGCCCGCTCCTGCGGGAGCTCGCGGCCGCGGACCCGCCGCCCGCCGACTCCTAGGTCGCCCGGCCGACCGGGACGTCCACGCGCGCCGGGACGACCTCCCGCAGCAGCCGAAGGTACGCATCCGTCATCGTCTGGTACCGGAACTTCTCTTCCACTCGCCGCCGACCGCCGGCGCCGATCCGGGCGGCCCGGGCCGGGTCCCGGAGGAGGTCGAGCACCGAACGGGTGAGCGCCTCGACGTTCCCGCGCTCGACGAGGACCCCCGAGACCCCGTCCTCGATCACCTCGGGAACTCCGCCCGTCGAGTACGCGACCACGGGTCTCCCGGAGGCCATCGCTTCGACGCTCACGAGCCCGAACGGCTCGGGCCAGAGCCCCGGCACCACGGCGGCGTAGACCGAACGGAACATCTCGGCCAACTGTTCGTGAGTGAGGTACGGCGTCCCTTCGAGGAGCTCGTCACCGGCGTGGCTCAGTACGCGGAAACGTACTTCCGGCATCTCGCGACGGACCGCCTCGGCCATCGCGCGGAAGTGGGGGTATCCCTTGCGTTCCTGCAGGGACCGCGCGACGGGGTACAGGATCAGCTTCGACCCGTCCGGCATCGGCGTCGGCCGGAACAGTTCGGCGTTGACGGCATCGTAGATGCCGCGGGCCCGGCGGTATCCGACCTTTCGGAAGAACGACGCCATGAACTCGCTCGGCACCACGATCGCGTCCGCCTGGCCGAGCGCCGGGGGCCGGAACCACTGCTTCGAGTACAGCGCGAGGGCGAGGGGGGGCGAGAGATTGGGCACGGGCAGTTCGAGGTTCGGCGAGATCGGGGCGCCGGCCATGTGCCGGACGCACTTGCCGAGCGACGGCCCATCGCAGAGGCCCTGCCCCTCGATGTAGTGCGTGCCGACCGGGCAGGTCGGCCACCAGATCTGGACGCACGCCACAACGGGGAGTCGCTCCTTCTTGGCGGCGACCACCCACGAGCAGTCGAAATCGTACCACGCGAGCACGACATCCGGCCGGATCGTCCGGAGTCGGCGTCGGTACTCCTGGACCCGGGTCGCTTCGGCGTCGAACGGGGTGATCGCCAGGGCGGCGAGCTCGGGCACGGTGCGGCGGGACGACGCCTCGTAGACGACCTCGACGCCGCGCTCCTGGAGGCCCTTCCGGAGCAAGTCGGCGACGACCGGCTCGCCGCCGCCCCAACCGGGGATCATGGTCGCGCCGGCGAAGAGGACCCGAAGCGGCCGGGGCACGCTCACGGCGGCCCCCGCCTGGATGTTTGGGAGAGGCGGCGCGACAGCGTCCCGGCCACAGCCCCCGCGTCGGCGCGGCCTAACTTCGTTCGGCCCCGCACTGCGACTTCACGGCGGGTCCGACTTTATTAGACCTCTGCCGCCGGATCGTCTCGGGCGAAGCGCCCCGGAGTCTCAGAGGTATCCCCATGAGACGAGACGATCGTGTACGTCGGGGTCGACCGCGCCTTTCGCCACGTTGCGGATCCGATCCGCCGCCTCCTGCGCGACCCGCACGGCCTCCCGGACCTCCGGGGAGGCGCCGTCGGCGAGGGCCGCGGTCTCGGTGGGGTCCCGGAGGACGTCGAACGCCTGTACGCTCCCGTCGCGCACCCCGACGATCGCCTTGTACGCGCCGGAGTACGCGACGGCGAACGAGCGTTCGAGCCGCTCGCGGAGCGGTCCGGGACCGGCGAGTCGGTGGCGTTCGATCGTCGGAAACCCGTCGGCCATCGCGAGCACCGGCGACGAGCGGGGCCGGTCCCCGACCTCCTGGAGTGGCATGCCGGACATACCGGGCGGCGGTTCGATCCCGGCGGCGCGGAGCAACGTCGGCGCGACGTCGATGAGGCCAACGTGCTCGTCCCGAGGGCCGCGGCGGGGGTCGGGACCCGGCCAGCGCACCCAGAGCGGGACGTGCAGGAGGGTCTCGTACGGGCTGCGCTCGTGGAACAGTTCGCCGTGTTCGCCGAACGCCTGGCCGTGGTCGCTCGTCAAGACGAAGAGCGTGTCGTCCCACCGGCCGGCGCGTTGGAGGGCCGCGATGATCGCCGCGATCCGCGGCTCGAGTCCCAAGACGGTCGATTCGTAGTGGAGGCGGAGGAGCTCGAGCTCCGCCGCGGTCGGTCGCCACTCTCCTTCCAACCACATTCGCGAGTTCTGCGGAATTCCCACGAACCGCCGCCACTCGCCGATTCCCCGCACGAGTCCGCCGTCGCTGAGGTACTTCTCGTGGGCATCGAGCAGGTTGACGAAGGTGAAGATCGGTTGGTCGGGTCGCTGTTCGCCCAACCAGCTTCCGAAGGACGCCTCGATCCAGGACGCGATCGGCAGCGGTTGCGGGGTCGTGGGGGCCCGCAGGGTGCGGGCGATGCGGTTCGCCCCGTCGATGGCGCTCCACAGCGCCGTGTCGGCGCGTCGACTGAGCGGCGCTTCTTCCGGCCGAGCGTTGCGTACGGCCGTCTCGAGCGATGCGGAGGTGTCCCCCGCGCGGAGGAGCGTTCGGTGCGGGACGCGCGCCCGGCCGGGAACGAGTCCTTTGGCGAGGATGGAGACGCCGGTGCGCGCGCTACGGGGCCGGTCGTCCGCCGAACCGCCGAGCGCCTCCGGTTCGATCCAGCGGAACGTCTTCTCCCACCACTCGGCGCAGCGGTAGCTCTCGAAGCTCCCCCGCGCCGACAGCAGGGGCGAAATGATCCCGTTGGCGCTGAAGGCGAGGGTGGCGTAGCCCGCCCCGCGGAGGAGCCCCGCGACGTTCGGGATCGAGTCGTCGAACTGCATCCGGCCGTCGCCCATCACCCCGTGCTCCCACGGGTACACCCCCGTGAACAGGCTGGCGTGCGACGGGAGCGTCCACGGCGCGACCGTGGAGGCGTGCCGATAGACGGTCGACTCGGAGGCCAATCGTTCCAGGGTCGGGAGTCGGCCCGCGGAGCCGCCGGTACCCGGGAACGAAGCGGCCCGCACGCAGTCGAGCAGCACGACCACCAGGTTGGGCCGGCGGGCGCCGGGCGTATCGTCCGGGCCGCCCATGAACGGCCATCAATGAAATGGGCGAGTATTTGGAAGATGCGCGAACGCCGCTCGGCCCCCTCGACCACGGTTTTGAACCGGGGCTCGACGCCGGACTGAGGCCGAATCACACGCGGGACGTGGAGGCGGGGGAGCGGGCCGCCGACGGCCCTCGGCCCCGAAGCTTCCATGACCCTTCGTCCCACGACGCGGGTCGGGGGGAACTGCTCTGAACGTGCCCCTCCTGGGGGTCGGCGACGAGGACACGTCGATGCCGGGATTCGGCGGGACGTTCCCGATGTCGCTCAGCCAGTGGACAGCCGACGCGCCGCATCCGGCCCACCGGTTGACCGGGCCCAGGAGGGTACGCGAAGGGGCGTCCCGTCGAGGAGCGCGACGAGGCGGTTGATCAACTCCCGGAACCCGCGGGAGAACGTCTCGGCCGTCGCGCGAGAGAGCTTCCGGTGCGTGACGACGAGGAGCGTGCCTCCGTCCGAGGGACTCAGTTCCCAACGCACCACCGAGGCCTCCCCCGCCGGATAGTACGCACCGGGCGCCAGGTTCCACTCGTACTCGTACACGTGCGGGGGGCTCCACTCGAGCACTCGGCCGGTGGCGTGCACCCCGTTCGGGTGGTCCATATCGAGCAACCCTCCGGGGACGCTGTCCCTGCGCACTTTGACCATGAACCACTTCTCCAGTTGCTCCGGCTCCGTGACCGCCGCCCAAACCTCCTCGATCGGGTGGGCCAGCCACCGCCGAAACGTGACGCTCGCCTTCGACCCTTCCACGTGGAGCAATCCGGGGCCGTCCACGTCTCCCGGGCGGCCGAGGGCGGGCGGTCTTTCGGTCACGACCGGTCCTCCGCGCGCGTCCGTTTCTTCGCGTCGAGGTAGGCTTCCAGCGAGTCGAGTTCGACCCCCCAGAATCCGCGGTACTTGGTGATCCACGCGTCGACCTCCGCCAATCGCTCCGAACGGAGCGAGTAGTACCGGTTTCTCCGCACCTGACGGACCCGCACGAGTCCGGCTTCCCGCAGGACGCGCAGGTGGCGGGAGATGCCGGGCTGGCTGATGCTCGGAAACGCCCGCCCGAGCTCGCCCGCCGCCTGCTCGTGCCGGACGAGGAGGTCGAGCATCTGACGCCTCGTCGGGTCGGCCAACGCGGAGAACACGTCGCGTTCCATGTTCGTGGAGTCCCCCATAACCGGTTGAGTATAATTAACGCGCCGTCGCCTGGACCAGAGTCGGTGCCCGGGCGCGTCCGCCGATAGGAGATGCAACGCCTTGCCTGAGGATACTCGGGAGTACATCATATACCTGTGTGGTTATGAATTGGGAGCGCAGTGAAACGCGCACAGGAGCTTGGAACGATGTCCACTACCCCGGTGAGCCCAAGGAATCGAATGAAGAACCCCGGCGTCGTGATCCCGGAGGCGATGGCCCCCCTGCAGGCGCTGGGCCAACTCCTCGGTCAGGCGAAGGGCGACGCGGCGCGCGCCCTCTCGCTCGCCATGCTTCGCACCAGCCAACTGATCGGGTGTGCGATGTGCCTCAACTGGCAGGGCGCGAAGCAAGCGGGAGAGACCGATGAACGCCTGTTCGCCATCTCGGTGTGGCGGGAATCGGCCCTCTTCACGGCACCGGAGCGGGCGGCGCTGTCGCTGGCCGAGTCCATGACGCGGCTGAGTGACCGAGCCGACCCCGTGCCCGACGCGGTGTGGGACGAAGTCGCCCACCACTTTCCCGAGCGCGACCTGGCCCTCCTCGTGCTCGGGATCTCGACCATGAACCTCTACAATCGCCTGAACGTCACCACCCACCAGGTCGCCCAAGAGTGGAATGCCGATGCCGCGAAGGAGTGGGCCGCGAAGAACCGGAGCTGACGTGGAGCTCCTCCCCCTGGCCGACGACGCGGCCGGTGAAGATGACCGACCGCGCGGTCGGCGGTGGCGCCCCGACGGCTCCGCGACGCGGCCCGGCAGGACGGACTCGGAACGCGGTGAGCCCGCCGGTGGCTCGTCGCCCGAGCGCCGGGATGAGGTTGCGCCCGAAACGGAACCACTCCGGGGGGCGATCGCGTGCGCCTGCCTTTCCCCACCTCCACCGGGGCAAAACCCGAGTCCGAGGGGACCCCGACCCGGTGGTTCGGGTTTCTCGGATCACCGCGGGTAACTCCGGCCGACCCCCCACCCTTTCCCGGCCTCGTGCGACGGAGGTCCGGAAGTACCCGGGCGCTGAGCCCAGCGAACGCCGGGCGGCCACGGAGCCAAGTTCACCCAATGGAGGGACCCGTGAGCCGAGACCCGCAACTTCGCCCGGGAGTCGCGCGAGAGACTGTCGCTCTCGAGTCCCGCGCGAAAATCGGCAGTCGTGGGGACGGCCCGCGCAGACGCCGCGCGGAGCCGGAGGAACCTTTTTCCTCTCGGTGGTGGCCTCTACTCTCGGCTGTTGGAGAGCCGGGTACGCGTGTCGACCTCCGAACCGACGGGGCCTCCCGCGCGCCCCCCGAACGTCGTCACGGTCGTCTTGGACTGCGCCCGGGCGAAGAACTTCGCCGCGAGCGGCGGGGGTACGATCGCTCGGACCCCGGCGCTGGACGCGCTGGCGGCCCGCGGCACGAGCTTCTCCCACGCGCTCGCGCCGGCGAACTGGACCGTTCCCTCCCACTTCTCGATCTTCACCGGTCGTCCGCCCAACGTTCACGGGGTTCGGACGTTCCAGAAGGTGCCGGGAGTGCCCGAGACGACGGCGACGTACCTGAAGGGCCGCGGGTACGAGACCGCGATGTTCACGGAGAACCTCCACCTCGCAGGCGGGTATGGGCTCGAGGAAGGATTCGAGCTGCTCCGGTCGCGTCGGATCAACGTCTCGCGCGAGGAGCGGACGGTCATCAACCGGCTGACCCGGTACGCGCGGTTCCTCTACTCGGCCCGCATGCGGCACCTTCTCGCGCGGCTGCCGCCGTTGGTCGCCCCGCTCTCGACGTTCTTCCACTCGCAGGAAATCGCCTACAAGAACGACGTCTGCGGTCCGTTCACCGTCGATTGGTTCGACGAGTGGCTCCAGAGCCGCGCGGGGGACCGGCCGTTCTATGCGTTCCTCAACTTCGTCGACACGCACGACCCGTACACGCCGTCTCTGCCGAGCGGGCGCCTCGGGTTCCTCGACCGCGCCTACCTGAACACCCCGGGCTACTACGTCCTCTCGGTCCCGGGCTTCCAGGACCACCTGCGCTGGGAGGGTCTCGTCAACGCCTACGTACGAACGATCGAGGAGGCGGACCGGAAGGTCGGGCAGCTGGTCCGGTCGCTGGAGGCCCGGGGCGAGCGCGACCGAACCTGGATCATCGTCACGTCCGACCACGGACAGCAGTTCGGCGAGCTGGGGAACTTCAATCACGGCTGCGGGGCGACCGACTCCGTCCTGCGGGTCCCGCTCTACGTGGCCCCTCCGCGCGGGGTCTCCCTCCCACCGCGGGTCGACCGATGGGTGAGTCTGACCGAAGTCGACGGGTGGATCCGGTCGGCGGTCGCGGGCCGCGACCCGTTCGCCGCGGACGAAGCGCCATCGGCCGGTCCGCGGGCTCCGGCCCGGAATTCCGGCCCGGTCCTGTGCGAGGGGGGACCGGTTTCCGATCAGGTCCGGTCGCTCAAGGGGGTCCGCTCCGACCAGGCGTGGAACCACCGGTTGCTCGCGGCCTACGACGGACGACGGAAGCTCGTGGTCGACCTGGAGACGTCGGAGATGTGGGAGTGGCAGGGCGAAGGAGACCTGGACGCCGTGGCTCCGACGCGCCTCGGTCCGGAAGCGGCGGCGGAGGCCCGCCGCGCGGTGTTCGCGCCCTACGAGGCCGCCGAAGCGGCCCGCGTGGCCCGAGCGGCCGGCGGTCCCGCGGCGGTTGACGTCGAGATCGACGAGCGGCTCAAATCCTGGGGCTACGACTGAGCCTCAGTCGGTCGTCTGCGCCGGGAGCGCCAGCCGGTAGAGGTAGAGGTCCGCGGAACTCCAGATCAGCGTCGCGTACCCCTGTGCGACCAGGAAGTGGATGCTCATCTGGCCGTAGGCCACCGGCGCATTGGTTCCGTTGACGAGGTTCGCGTCGATCAGGACCGTGGACGCTCCGCTCGATCGCAGCGCGGGGATCCAGGTCGATGAGTAGTTCGAGGCGGACCAGCTGAGCGCCGATTTGAGCTGGAACGAAAGCTGCGCGCTCGAGGTGACCCCGGTCATGCGCACCTCGAGACCGGTGACGTTCGAGAGGTCGATGCCGCCGAGGCTCGGAAACGGCGCCATCATCGTGACGTTGAGCACGCCACCCGTTTCGTTGGCCATGTTCGAGTTCGGGTTCAGACCGAGCGGAAACCAACCCACGTGGTGCTGTCCGCTCGACAGGTAGGCGATCCCCGTCTCGATGTCTCCGGCGAGGAGGAGTTGGGTCATCAACGCTCGGTCGGACGGCATCAGCCACATCCCGACCCACTGAACCGCGGGCCAATCGACCGCCGAGGCGTTCTTGATCACCCATCCGAGCGTCAGCGTGTTGGGGGGTCCCCCGAACGTCACGGTCGGCCCGAGACTTGAAAAGAACGACGTCTCGGCGCCGGCGTAGCCGAGCGGCGCGGTGAGATTCTGATACATCCGGGCGACCGGCGGCTGGAGGATTTCGAACGGGCCGTAGGTCGCGGGTTGGATGACCTGGACCGGATAGTTGTAGAGCGTGTACCAGCTCGACGCTCCATCGTACCCCCACGACGTCTGGATGTGGGACTGAACGCCCGGCAGCAGCAGGGACGAGCCGCCGATGCGCTGGAGCTCTGTCCGCAGGGTAGCGTAGTCCGACGGGATCACGAATCCGCCGGGACCGACCCGTCCGGACGGAGCGAGCGACTGTCCGGTCGACACGGGCAACGCGACCAGGAGGAGGAGGGCCGCGAGGAGCACGACGACGATCCGACCGGACCACGAGCCGATCCCGCGCGGGGTCGGCCGCGGCAGGTCGCTCGCCCCGGGCTCGGGCGCCTTCCGCGGCGGCGCGTCGCGCTCGAGTTCCACCAGCGCCGACTCGACCTCGTTCGACACGGCGGACCCGACCCACACGATCGAACACGCCGCGAGGATCGGATACAGCACCGCGAGGATCTGGTACTCGGGGTAGTAGATCGGGAACGCGGCGAGCAGCGCCGGGTACGCCCGGGTGATCGGCTGGACGACCGCGCCGAACGGAGGGTTCGACCCCGCCGCCCACGCGAGGCTGATCCAGCAGAACGCCTCCAGCGTGAGGACGACCCGCCACGACAGGAACTTGGGGCGATTCCCGAGCAGCATGATCGCGAGCGGCAGGCCGAGGGCGACGACCGGCCAGGCCCACGAGGCGATCGCCACCGCGGACGTGCCGTTCAGCTGCGCCGCGTACTGGAACGTGTGGAGCGTTCCTTTGCCCAGCAGCCGGACGACCATCGGGAAGGTGTTGTGCTCGGTCACCTGGAGGAACGGCTGGCTCGAGATGATCGACTTGAGCGGGCCCGCCGGTCCGAGGTAGGTCTCCGCGGTCGAGTATAGGGGATAGGCGACCAGTAGGGCGGCGGGCGGGATCGTGTAGAGAAGGAACCGGACGAGGGTCTGGCGCAGCGGGTGCGGCGCCGACCCCGCGGGGCGCGGGGCCCGCCGGGCCACCAGGAGCAGGTACGCAAACCCGAGGGCTAGGGCGAGCGCGATCATCGCCTGGATCCGGAGGAAATTCGGGAAGGCGTACGGGTTCGAGAGTCCGATCGCGAGGCCCATCAGGATCGCCTTCTCCCGGGTGATCGGGCGGCCCTGTCGGACGTCCCAGAGCGTCGTCACGAGGATCGCGAGGAACGCGATGAACGCGGCGTTGCTGATCAGGACGTTCGAATAGAGTGAGGTGTTCCCGAAGCTGAGGATGTACGGGTTCGCGAGGTAGAGCATCGCAGCCAGGGCTTCGGCCGCGACGATCGCGTTCCCGCGGAACGTCCCCCGGGCGAGGGCCCCGGCGAGCATCTGGACCGAGTACGAGATCGCGCCCGCCTCGATCGCGAGGGTCAGGTACAGGGTCGCGTACGGGTTCGACCCGGTGAGCCCGGCCAGCAACGACGGCAGGGCCACGTCGACCGACGGGCGGTAGAGGAAGTCCTGTGGGCTGTAGATCCCGGGCGTGTCGATTCCGTAAAGCAGGCGCCAGTGGGCAGCCAGTCCCACGGTCAGCACGAACCCGATTCCGAGCAACACGCTGATCGCGAGGCGGACCCGGGTCAGATGGGATGGTCGGACGTGCGCCCACGCCCGACCCAGCCACGCGCCGACGAGAGGGATGGGTAACGGCGCGACCGGCTCGGTGGCGGGCTCCGCGGCGGGAGGGGCCGTGGCCACAGACTCAGAAGCGGTCGAAGGGGGGCGGGCCGCGGGCACGGGCTCCGGAGCCGACGAAGGGGCCCGGGCGGGGGCCGGGCGGGCAGCGCGCGACTTCCTCGTCCGCGGCGGCGGCAGCCCGAGGTCCCCGGGCTCAAACTCGGGAGCGGAGACCGAGGGCGAAGCGGGGGCGGCCGCGGGCACCGGCGCGGGAGTGGGCGTCGGCGCGGTCGCCGTCGGCGGGGGGGCCGCGGGCATGCCCGACTCGGCGACCAGCGCCTCGAGATGTCCGACCAGCCGCGTCGCGGAGTAGTAGTCGGCCGCGCGGATCGCGCTCTGGATCTGTTCGAGGAGGGCCGCGCCGGCGACGCGCGTCGACTCGGACGGGACCGACTCGAGGGCGTGCGCGGCGTTCCGGACCCGGCCCATCAGAGCGGCCCCCGGCCCCTGCTCGCCGCTCATCGCTGTCGAAAAGGCCCGATACCCCCCTAAATCAGCTTTGGCTCGACCCCGGCGCGCCCCCGCCGGGGCCCGAGGCCGGTGCGCGGCGGCGGCCCCTCACCTACGCCAGCGTTCGGGGGGTGTCGGGCGGGAGGAATCGCTCCAGGAAGTTCCGCAGCTTCGGGAGGGGTCGGCGGAGCAGCTGCTCGGCCATCCGGACGATGAAGAGGTCGCCCTCCTCCACGCTCCGCGTGACGAGGATCGCGCCGACGAAGATCAGGACGCCGACGAAGTAGAGCGGGTAGACGACCCAGTGGGGGTGGTGGACGAACCCGACCGCGAGGAAGAGCGGGATCCCGATGGCGAGCGAGACCCCGAGCGGCAGGACGAAGTTGCGCCGGAGCGGCGTGACGCCGTGGGTCGCGTGGAGCGCGAGCATCCCCGCGGCCGGGTACGCGACCCGCGCCACCGACCAGGCGATCGCCGCCCCGAGGAGACCGTACGGGGGGATGAGGAGGAAGCTGAGGACGACGTTCGAGACCGCGGAGACCGCCGTCGCGAAGAGGAGCGGGCGGGTCATCGCGAGCCCGGCGAGCGCGGCGTTCACCGGTCCGAACGACACCGAGACGAGCGCCGCCGTGGTCACGATGACGAGCGCGGTGGCCCCCGATGCGAACGACGAACCGAACACCGCGGTGATCGAGTCGGTGGGGAGCAGCCCGAAGACGAGGAACATCGGGACCGTGACGATCAGCACCCACCGCCCGGCGGTGACGTAGGTCGTCCGGATCATCTCGAAGTTCTTCTCGCCGGCGAGGCGGGCGGTCACGGGCAGGAAGATGTACGTCACCGCCCCGGCCGCGATCATGATCAGCCGCGCGAGGGTCATGATCGCCGAGTAGATCCCGACGTCCTGCTCCGGGCGGAAGACCCCGAGGATGAGGGTGTCGGCGAACCCCGTCACGAACATCAGGGTCGTCACGCCCCACAGGGAGAGCGAGAGCACCCAGAGACCGGCCGGAAGGTGCGCGGACGGCGCGACCTTCGCGGGCAGGTGCTTCGGGAGCCGGAGGACCGTGTAGACGAGGAGGGTCCCGAACGTCACGACGTTCGAGATGACCCAGGCGATCAGCGCGCCCTGGAGCTCGAGGTGGAAGTAGAAGAGGACGAACACGAAGACGAGGAACGCCGCCGGCTGAACGCCCTGGTTGAGGACGCCGTACGGGAACGTGTCCTCGAACCCCTGGAAGATCGAGGCGAGGAACGTGCAGAGGAGCGTGAGGCCGATCGTCACCGAGAACATCTGGAAGACGACCGTGAGCTCGCCCGGCGCCGCCCGGTTGAACAGGCTCGCGATCAGGCCCGCCGAGAGGTAGACCGCGACCGACGAGGCGATCGACGCGACGACGGTGACGACCGCGGTCCATCGGATCAGCTTCAGCCGGACCGCGGGGTCCGGGTTCTCCGCGATCGAACGGGCGACCGCCTGGTGGAGTCCGAGGAGCGCGACCAGCGAGAGGAGACCGGCGAGCGAGAGCCCGAGGTTGAAGTCCCCGTACTCGACCAGCGAGAGGTGCCGCGCGACGGCGACGCGGCTGATGAAGTTCAGGAGGAGCAGGAGGAACGTCCCGATGACCAGGATGACCGTGCCCTTGCCGAGGGAGTCGATCGCGGAGGGCCCGGAGCGCGGCGGTGCCTCCACGTCGTCAGTTCTCCGTCCGAGGTTGGTGGAGGGCGGTATAAGAGCGCTCCGCGAACCCGGCTCCGCCGCCCGTCCCGCGTCGCTCGCGGCTCGTTACCGGAACCGCGCGATCGGCCGGCCCTGGAGGTCCGCGGGTACCGGCTGGCCCATCAGGCCGAGGATCGTCGGGCCGATGTCGATCAACTTCTCGGTCGGCCCCTTCGTGCCGGCTCCTTCCGCGGGGTCGGTCACGAGATACACGCCGTCGAACGAGTGCACGGAGTCGTCCGGACCGGTGTCGTTCTCCGCGAGGAAGAGGGTGTCGTAGCCGAGGGTGCCGGCCGACCGCCAGGCGACGTTCCCGAAGTAGACCATCAGGTCGGGCGAGTCGCCGCGGACCTCCCGATACACCTGGGCGGGGACGCGGACGTCGGCGTCCAGCGAGACGCCGTCCGGGGACCGGACCGCCTGGAGGTCGCGCGTCAGCTGCGCTTCGAACGCGGGCAGGTCGGCGGGGGCGATGATCCCCTCCGGCTCCCGCCCGCGCAGATTGTAGAAGATCCGCGCGTAGTACCCGCCCGAGCCCCACGCCTTCGTCTTCGACCAGTCGATCGCCGCCTTCTCGAGCGGCGTGCCGGCCTTCGGGCGCGGGCCCTTCAGCGTCAGGTACCCCTTCTGGATGAGCCAGTCGTTGATGCAGAAACACCCCTTCATCGCCTGGCTGCCGTGGTCGGAGACGATGAAGATCCGCACGTCGTCCGGGACGAGGGCGAGGAATTTCCCGATCTCCTCGTCCATCAACCGATAGTAGTCCTCGACCAGCTTCCGGAACTTCGGCTGGGGTTCGTAGCGGGGGTGCTGCTCGTCGAAGAACTTCCAGAACGTATGGTGGATCCGATCCGGGCCGATCTCGTGGAGCGCGAAGAAGTCCCACGGCTCCTTCGCCCACAGGTGCCGCGCGACCGCGAAGTGCTTGCGCGTCATCTCGAACAGTTGGTCGCCGATCCGGTCGCGGTCGTCCGCGCGGAACGTCACGTCGAACTCGTACCCGCCGCTGACGCGGTCGACCTCCTCCTTGAGGGACGCCGGGTGCACGTAGTCCTTCGCGGACGGCGGGGTGAGGAAGTCGGAGATGTAGACGCCGTTGACGGCGGGAGGCGGGTAACCGGGCGGCATCCCGATGATGCAGACCCGCTTCCCGGCGCGGCCGAGACGGTCCCACACCATCGGCTGGAGGATCGTGCGGGACGTCGGGATGTACGTGTCCCAGTACGTGCCCGGGCGACGGTGGCGGAACCCGTAGACGCCGAGACTTCCCGGGTCCATGCCCGAGAACATCACGGCCCAGGCGGGGACCGTGATCGGCGGGTCGACGCTCCGAAGCGTCCCGTGGACGGAACGCTTCAGCAGCTTCTGGATGTTCGGCATCAGCGGCAGGTACCGTTCGAACAGTAGCTCGGGCGGGACGGAGTCGAGCCCGATCACGAGCACGCGCTGCTTCCCCGACGTCACGCGGTGTCACTCCCTTCGATGGACGCCCGAACCGGGAACGCATGCCCCCGTTCGAGTCGATGAACGTTCGAACGCGAGGCAGTAATACCTTTCGGTCGCTCCTAGGAGTCGGATGGGAACCCCCGCGGGCCGGCGCCGGCTCCTGATCGTCGGGCTCGACGGGGTCCCCCCCGACTTCCTGTTCCGCCGGTACGCCGCCGAGATGCCGTTCACCTCCGCGCTCGTCCGGCGCGGCGCCCGGGCGAGCCTCCGGACGACCGACCCGCCCATCTCCGTGCCGGCCTGGCCGGTGATGTTCACCGGCGTCGACCCCGGGACGCTCGGGTTCTACGGCTTCCGGCACCGCTCGGGGAGTTCGTACACCGAGACGTACGTGCCGCGGGCGGACCAGACCCCGGCGCCGACCGTGTGGGAGCTCGCCTCGCGGGCGGGCCGGCGGGTGTGCGCGATCGGGGTCCCGCTCGGCTACCCGCCGCGACCGGTCAACGGGATCTTCCTCTCCGACTTCCTCACCCCGCCCGGGAGCCACGACTTCACCTACCCGCCCGAGCTGGCCGCGGAGCTCGAGGCGCGGTACGGGCCGTACCCGTTCGACGTGGTGTTCCGCTCGGACGAGCGCGTCGAACTGTTCGACAAGATCGTCCGGATGACCGAGACCCGGTTCCAGATCGCCGCGGACCTCCTGGCCCGCGAACCGTGGGACCTCTTCGCCGTCCACGAGATCGGGACGGACCGGTTCCACCACGCCTACTGGAAGTACTTCGACGAAGCCCATCGGGACTTCGTCCCGGGCAACCCGTTCGCGGGGTCCGCGCGCCGCTACTACCGGGTCGTGGACGAAGGGATCGCGCGGCTCGTCCGAGCGGCGCCGCCCGACACGACGGTGCTGGTCGTGTCGGACCACGGGAGCATGGCGATGGACGGCTGCTTCTGCGTCAACCAGTGGCTGGTCGAAAAGGGGTACCTCGCGCTGCAGGCGCCCGTGCCCGCGGGCACCCCTCTCGAGAAGGCTCCGGTCGCGTGGGACCGTACGGTGGTGTGGGGCTCCGGCGGCTACTACGCCCGCATCTTCTTCAACGTGCGCGGGCGCGAGCCCCAGGGGCTCGTCGCCCCTGGCCAGATCCCGGCGCTGCGGAAGCGCCTGGAGGCCGACCTCGCCACCGTCCGCGACCCGGCGGGGAACCCGCTCGCCGTGCGCGTCCTCGACCCGAAGACGATCTACCACGAGGTCCGGGGGGACGCCCCCGACCTGATGCTCTACTTCGGTGACCTCAAGTGGCGCTCCGCCGGCTCGCTCGGCCATCCGTCCCTGTTCCTCCGCGAGAACGACACCGGCCCCGACGACGCGGTCCACTCGTTCGACGGCGTCTTCCTCTGGTCGCCCCCGGCGGGGAGCGGACCGGGCGTCGACCTTCCGGAGCAGTCGATCCGGGACGTCGCGCCGACGGTCCTCGCCTATCTCGGCGTTCCGATCCCGGACGCGATGCAGGGGCGCCCGATCCGGCTCCCGACCGGAGCCGGCGCGCCCGCCGTTCAGTCGTAACCCCAGGAACGGAGGCGGGCGTCCAGCGCCACTTCGACCGGAGGCGGCGCCTTCGCCGCCGCCGCGCGCCGGACCGCGTCCTGGGACTCGTACGGACCGAACACTTCGGTTCGGAGCGCCACGGCGGCGGCGCCCGTGAGCGTCTCGGGAGCGCGGCCGTCCGGGTCGGCCGCGAGCCCCTGCCACCGGTAAACCGTGGCGGTCTCGAGGTCGAGGACGAACTTTTCGTCGCCGCGGTACGCCGCCAGCAACCGGTGGTTCCAGAGCTGGTCCCGGCGGATGGTGCGGAGCGACTTGTTCGGGTCGGAGGCCGGGCCCCCCTCGCTGTAGACGACGGCCGTGTCGGGCGCGGTCACCGAGTAGGGGAACGGGGCGTGGCCCTCCTCGTCGTACGCGGCCGCCCCGGCGGCGGTCGCTTTGAACCAGGAGTCGACCTCGCAGAGGCTCGTCCACCGCTCGATCCGGGCCGGCACCGCCATCCCGGTCGGGGCGCGCACGACCATCGGGACCCTCAGGATCGAGTCGGTCGCCCCGCAGCCGTGGAAGACGTTCCCGCTCTCGCCGAACGATTGGCCGTGGTCGGCGGTGACGACGATCAGCGTCCGGTCGAGCTCGCCGGCGCGCGCGAGGTGGTCGACCAGCACGCCGACCTTGCGGTCCGCCTCCTCGATCGAGCGGACGTACCCTTCCAGCATCGCGTCCCACCGGAGGTGGGACTGGAGGCCCG
Organism: Thermoplasmata archaeon; assembly: GCA_030037815.1. Classification (GTDB taxonomy): domain Archaea; phylum Thermoplasmatota; class Thermoplasmata; order Lutacidiplasmatales; family UBA184; genus Lutacidiplasma. The sequence continues at coordinate 45,947 of JASHPZ010000010.1, forward strand.
GCACGGCGAGCAGGTAGTACCGCGGCGTGTTGAGGTAGATGCGGTCGAGGAACCCGAGCGGGTGGCCGTTCGGGACGAGATCGTACGGCTCGTGCGTGTCGACGAAGTTGAAGAACGCGTAGAACGGCCGCTCGGTCGACCGCCCGCGGAGCCACTCTTCGAAGTAGCCGAGCGTGTACTCGCCGCAGACGTCCCGCTTGTAGGCGACCTCCTGCGGGTGGTTCATCATCGTCAGCGGCGTGATCATCGGCGGCAGCTCCTCGACCATCTTGAGGAGGCGCGGCGAGTAGAGGAACTCGGCGTGCCCGAGGAGCGAGTTCGCGACCGTCCGTTCCTCGTCGGAGATGCCGATCCGACGGGAGCGGCGGGTCTCGAACCCCTCCTCCATCCCGTAGCCGCCGACCAGGTGGACCATCTCGGTGAACATCGCCGTCTCGTAGCCGGCGCGGCGCAGGTGGGTCGCGGTCGTCTCGGGGAGCTCCGTCCCCTTCTGGAACGTGCGGATCCCGTGGACGTTCGGGTACGTCCCGGTGAAGAACGAGAAGTGCGACGGCATCGTCCAGTTCGCCGGCGCGACCGCGCGGGGGAACGACGTCCCGTGCGCCGCGAGGTCGTCCAGGTGGGGGGTGCGGGCGACCCGACGGTCCCCGCCGCTGTGCGCGAAGTTCTTCGCCCGGGCGCAGTCGAGGATGACCGCGACGATGTTCGGGGGCCGCCCGCCGGAGGCGCGCGGTTCCGCCACGTTTGACGAGGAGTTCATGCCGCTTCGCTGATCGTCCACTCGGAGTTGCCGAAGACCGGGTCGAATCCGTACGCCTGGGTGAAGTACGACTCGGTCGGGGTGAACCCGCCGCCCGGCGGGAGGAGGAGGAACCGCACCCCGTTCTCCGCGAAGAACGCGGTCGCGTTCAGGAACGTCGGGAGGACGATCGCCGGGTTGCTCTCGTCCACGGTCGTGGCCGCGAGCGAGACGGTGAACGGCGCCGCGGGGTCGGGGTTCTCGAACGTCATCGTCACCTGATTCTGGGCTCCGAGGGGGCTAATAGAGTTCGCTATCGGAACGGGAGTGGCGGTGACGGTCGAGGCGACCGTGTACTTGCCCGGCAGCTGCCCGAGCGTTCCCGTATCGTTCCAGTAGACCGTCCCGGCGGCGTAGCCGACGCTCGACACCGGGGCGAGGTGGAGGAGCGAGACGCCGGCCGGCGGGTTCGCGAGGACGAGCGAGAGTCCGCCGACCGAGTCGCCGGGGTCGGGGTCGACCGTGAGGTTGACCCACGTCACCCCGCCCGGACCGACGGTCCCGGTCTCGTTGAGGGTGTAGTCCGAGGTCGTGTAGGCCAGCCGGCCCGAGGGCGCGCTTCCCGTGGGGAACGTCAGCGCCGGGCTCGAGAGCGCGTTCGCCGGCACGAGGTTCGTGCCGCCCGGAGTGGTGACGTTGACGACCAGGTCCGACGGCGGGAGCCGGAACACGGGGAACTGGACCCCCTGGACGTACGCGGAGTACATCGGCATCTGCAGGAGCGACGTCGTGGTGGGGCCGCTGAACGAGAGCACCTGCACGTTGTTCGTCACCGCGTACTCGGCGTTGAACGCCCAGTACGCCTCCTCCGCGTTGACGATCTGCCACGGCTCGAAGAGGAGCCACGTCGGCCCGATGTCGAACGCCCCGCGGTCGGTGAGGGCCTCGACCCACCGCACGGCGCCCTGGGTCGTCATCACCGAACCGGACGTCGGGCTCCCGGAGAGCCAGTTCGTCGCCTGGAGGAACATCGCATCGTGGCCCGAGCCGCCGTTCGACTGCTCGTTCGAGAGCGCCATCGGCGCCGTGACGTTCGCGAACAGGAGGACGAGCAGGAACGCGACGCCGACCGTGGCGTACGTCTCCCGTGGGGTCGGACGGCTCCAGCGCACCGGGGGCCGCGACGCGGTCGCTTCGGGCGCCGCGGCGTCGCGCGGGCGCGCGAGACGGCGTCGGACGACCCCTTCCGCGGTCAGCGCGATCAGGAGCGATACGGGGAGCGGCAGGAAGTAGACGAACCGCGTGTAGTCGGTATCGACGTGCAGGACCCAGCCGACGACCGGCACGAGGAGGGTCGACACCGTGACGCCGACCGCGACGAAGTGGCGGTGGTCGACCCAGGTCGGACGGGCTCGGGCCAGGAGCCACAGGCCGACCGTGAGCGCGAGGGCTACCCCGACGAGGAACGCCTCGACCTCGCGGGGGCTCAGGTTCGCCGCGGAGCCGCCGGGTAGGAACATCGGCGCCGAGGCGAGCGGCCGGAAGTACTCGCCCAGGTTGTCGATGTAGTAGGCCGCGGGGTTGACGGAGAAGTACCCCGGGTGAGGGATGCTCAGCCACTTCGTGATCTCGTCGTACCCGACGACGGTCGCGGCGAGGATCGCGAGGCCCGCGACGTTCCCGGGGGAGAAGATGAGGGAGAACCAACCGCGGTCCCGCAGGAGCAGGAACAGGGCGGTGGTCGCGAGGGCGAGGATGAGGACCGCGAAGGTGAGGTCGTGGGTGAGGAAGGTGAGGGCGACGAACCCGTAGAGGAGGAGGGCGTCGGTGGTGGAGCGGGAGCGGAGGAAGGCGAGGAGGAAGACGAGGGCCTCGTTGAAGAAGACGAGGGCGAGGAAGTTGGGGTAGCCGCCCCAGAAGAGGATCTGGAGGGTGGTGCCGTTGAGGAGGGCGAGGCCGAC
>JASHPZ010000075.1 GCA_030037815.1 Thermoplasmata archaeon
CGTCGTCCTCGAGCGGGAAGAGACGGTCGTCCGGTGGCTCACCGGGCTCCTCGACCGGGTCAAGAGCGAGCAGTTCGACCCGGCGTCGATGATCCAGGAGGTCCAGGAGCTGCAGCGGCAGCTGTTCGACGAGCGGTCGAAGCGCAAGCAGCTCGAGGACCAGGTCGAGCACGTCAAGCGCGGCTCGATCGCCGTGATCAAGTATGTCCGGTCGCGCGAGGCGAAGGACCGGGAGACCGCCCTCCACGCCCACGAGGAGGAGATCGAGCGGCTGAAGCAGCGGCTCGCGGCCGTCGAGGGGAACGGCGACCCTGCGCCGGCAGCGACTCCGGCCGCCACCGCCCCCGCCGCCCCGCGGCCGGTCGAGGCGCCCCCGACGGCGCCGGTCCTCGAGCGGGAGGAGACGGTCGTCCGGTGGCTGACGGGCCTCCTCGACCGCGTGAAGACCGACCAGTTCGACCCGTCCACGATGATCCAGGAGGTCCAGGACCTCCAGCGGCAGCTCTACGACGAGCGGTCGAAGCGCAAGCAGCTCGAGGACGAGGTCGAGCACGTGAAGCGCGGCTCGATCGCCGTCATCAAGTACGTCCGGGCGCGCGAGGCGAAGGAGCGCGAGATCGCCCTCCGCACGAAGGAGGACGAGCTCGCCGAGATGAAGCTCCGCCTGCTCGCGCTCGAGGGCGTCGCCGGCCGCGCGAGCGTCGACCCCGCGACGCCGGGCGCCGCGCCCCTCTCCCCGCTCGCGACCGCGGACGCCGTCGAGAAGGCGGTCCGCGAATTGGACGGACGCCTCCGCGAGGAGTTCTCGGGGCGCGAGCACGACTACATCGAGCGGGAGACCGAGCTCCGGCGCCGGATCGTGCAACTCGAGGGCGAGGTCCGCAACCTGGTCGGCGAGGCCGAGCGGGCGCACGACCGCGCCAACCTGCTCGGCCAGGGCGCCGGTCCGGTCGGCGAGGAGGTCGCGCGGCGGCTCGAGGAGGTCGCCCAGCGCGAGAAGGACCTGGTCGCCCGCGAGAACGAGCTCCGCACGAAGTTCGAGGAGATCCGGCTCAACGCGGAGGAGACCGAGCGGCGCCGCGCGCCGCTCGAGTTCAAGGAGCGCGAGCTCGCCGCGTTCGACCAGCAGTTGACGACCCGCCGCCAGGCGCTCGACCTCGAGGCCCGGCGGCTCGAGGAGATCCGCCGCGAGGTCGGCGCGAGCGGCATCCAGGGTTCCAGCGAGGCGCAGCGGATCGAGGACCTGAAGCACGAGCTCTCCCGCAAGGAGACCGAGCTGCGCGCGCGCGAAGGGCAGCTCCGCGAGCGGATCCAGGAGCTCGAGAAGATGGGCGCGAAGGCCGCCGAGGTCGAGGCGGACCGGATGCACGCCGACTCGGTCGCGGCCGCCCAGGAGACGAAGGTGAAGAGCGGCGTCCGCCGCCTGGACGACCTGCTCTACGGCGGGTTCCCGCTGGGGACGCAGGTGCTGATCAACGGCGCGGCGCACACGGGGAAGGACGTCCTCGCCCGGCTCTTCTCGTCGGAGGGGCTGCGCGTCGGGATCCCGTCGATCTGGATCGTCACCGACAAGACGTTCGGCCAGGTCCGCGAGGACCTCTTGGGCCTCTACCCGGCGCTCCCCGAGGCGGAGAAGAAGGGGATGCTCCGTTTCGTCGACCTCTACTCGCGGTCCGTCGGCGCGACCGCGACCGCGCCGGGCGTCCGCCTCCTGAACTCGAGCGACAAGGCCGTCCTCGACCAGCTCGCCCAGACGGTGAACGGGTTCGCGGAGGAGCTCAAGGAGGCGTTCTCCTCCTACCGCCTCATCTTCGAGTCGGTCTCGACCCTCTCCGCCTACCTCGACTCGAGCTCGACGTTCCGGTTCCTGCAGCCGTTCGTCGGCCGCCGCAAGATCGACCAGGCGGTCGCCTACTACGTGCTCGACAGCGGGATGCACTCGGAGTCGGACCTGGAAACGCTCGAGCACATGGTGGACGGGTCGATCAACCTCAAGGTCGAGCAGATGAAGACGTTCCTCTCGGTGCGCGGGATCGGCGAGGCGCAGGCGCGGACGTGGGTCGGCTACACGTTCACGAAGCGCTCGTTCAACCTGGGCTCGTTCTCGCTCGAGCACATCCGGTAGGCGGCCCGAGGGCCCCGGCCCTCACCGGTTCACTTCGACCAGGAGCACCCAGGCGTCGGCCATCGCGATCACGAACGAGCCCAGGAACGCCGGCACGAGCAGGTGGAGCGCCGGCGGCCAGCCGAGGAGGAGGGCCGCCCCGGTGGCCGGGTAGAGCGCGGTGGCGAGGACGACCGCCCCGGTCTCGGCCGCGTGGCTCCGCCGGTACGCCGCCTCGACGTGGCGGAGGCTCCCCGCGCTCGTGCGGACCGCGCTCGCGAGGACGACGGCCCCGACCGCGAGGAGGGTGAGGCCGGTGACGGCGGCCGAGAGCCCCGGCACGAGGAGGAGCGACGCGACGATCAGGATCGCGAGGAGGAGGATCAGCGCCTGGAGCGCGCGGCCGGGGAGCGCGGGCGCCGCGACGATCTTCGCCATGTTGAGCGAGACGCCGACGAACAGGAGCCCCGCGAGCGCGGCCGCCGCGCCCGCCTCCGCGACGAAGAAGTTGTCCCACGCGCCCACGGCGGGACCGGGTCGTCGTGCCCCTACTTAGCGGCCGGGGGTGCCGCGCCCGACGGACCAAACCGTAAGTAGGCGCACCCGCCTCCATCCCCCGCTAGGCTAGACCGGGGGGTTGGGCGTCCCCTTACACACCGAAACCGTCCTTAGCGGGGGTGACAGGCAGGAGCGACGTTCGGAAGGGTCACGCGTCTCGTGTCGTTTCGTAGACGCTCTGTTCCGCTGGGCCGCGGGCCCCGCGACGGGCGCTCGGAGGAGCGCCCTAGCGGGTATCCATCACGGGCATCGGGTCAGGTCCTGACGGGAGCAGCCTTACCGTGACCCGTCGACGCTGGCGGGGCAACGGGGCCGAGGAGCGCACGGGGTCACCGCGGGGTCCGTCCGGGCGGCAATCCTGTCGGCCTAGCACGCGCCGGGCCTGGGCGGTCCCGCAGGGCCGCCGCCGCTCGTATTAAGTAGGCGAACTCGGCAGTTTCTGCCGGTATCGGCCATGCACAGCTACATCGACCTCTACTTCACGCCCGAGGGGCTGTCGCCGCTCGAGGTCGCGGAGCGGATCCGCTCGGCGTCCGGCCTCTCGTTCGTCCTCGGCCCCCACGACCTCGTCTTCGAGTGGTCGACCGTGGACGAGTTCCACGACCTGATGACGAAGGTGCACACCGCGCTGCGCGACACCGGCGTCAACTATCGGGTCGAGACCGTCCCCGAGGAGCCCGCGTTCATCGCCCCGGTTCCGTGGCCGCCCCCGCTCGTCCGCGGCCCGGCGACCCACCCCGGGTTCTAGGGGTCCCCCACCCCCCCGTTTCCAGTGGAACCGGTTCGGGGACCCTACCAGCCCTCGGACGCCGGGTCGACCAAGTCCGCGTCCATCGCCGCCCGCACGTCCGGACGGATCGCCTTCTTCGCGTTCGCCGCGTAGTCGTATGTCACGATCACGGTCCGTCCGCGGGCGGTGGTCGGTCCGTCGGGCGCTCGACGGAACCGGTAGAGGAGGGAGAAGCTCGTCCGGCCGAGCGGACGGGCGGGGGCGACCTCGCCGACCAGCTCCGCGCCGTACGGGACGGGGGCGAGGTACCGGCACGTCGCCTCGGCGATGATGATGTCGAGGCGGGCGGGGTCGCCCAGCCCGGAGCGCGCGAGGTAGTAGTCGCACCGCAGCGTTTCCATCATCGGAAAGTAGGCCGCGTGGTTCAGGTGGTTCAGCACGTCCACGTCGTGGTACGGGACGTAGAACGTCCGTCGGACCGGCCACGGATCGACGGACGGCGCCGCGGTTTCGGCCATCGGCGCGCCGCCACGGTCGGCCATCCTATATGGCCTCGAGGGGGTCGGGTCGGCGCCGGCCCTTCGGGGCGGCGAGACCG
>JASHPZ010000076.1 GCA_030037815.1 Thermoplasmata archaeon
ACGAGGGCCTCGTTGAAGAAGACGAGGGCGAGGAAGTTGGGGTAGCCGCCCCAGAAGAGGATCTGGAGGGTGGTGCCGTTGAGGAGGGCGAGGCCGACGAAGAGGAACTGGAAGGGACCGGAGAGGAGGTAGCGGCGGGAGAGGTGGAGGACGGAGAGGCCGTAGAGGAGGAGGAGGAACCCCCCGAACACGAACCCCGTGGTCACCGGGCTTCCGGTCGCGAGGAGGAAGACGCCGAGGATCGGGAAGACGAGCGGCGGATACACGAACGGCTGCAGCGTGAAGTCGCCGCCCGGATAGGGGAGACCGACGAAGCTCTTCGCCGTCGACATCCAGTGGGCCGGGTCCGTCCCCGGGGGCAGCGCGTTCTGCGAGAACCCCCAGTAGACGATCACGAACGTCACCCCGAGGAGGACGATCGAGGGGAGGAGGTACCACCGCGACTCTTTCGGAAGTCCGGCGGCCGGCGGCGGGGCCGCGTTCGGGGCGGGCGGAGCAGTCGTGCTAGTCCCGGCGACGCCCACCGTACCCGATGCCTCCTCGAATCCCCGGCGGACCGGGGCGGGCCGAGCCCGGGGGGACCGATATACAGTTTGCGGGAGCGCCGGCCACCGCCGTCATGCGGCCCCGGGGTGAAGCGGCACGCCCAGCCGGCGGAATAGGTCGAAGTAGTCCCGCACGACATCGTCCCAAGTGCGGATCTGCTCCGGCGCGGCCGGACGGGGCTGACTCAGCATCCGGTCGATCGCGTCGGCGAGCGCCGCCACGTCGCCGGGAGGCACGAGCCGGCCGCGCACCCCGTCGCTCGGGATGCTCTCCGCGGCGCCGGGCAGGGCCGAGCCGACGACCGGGCATCCGCACGCCGCCGCTTCTTCGAGCGTGGTCGCCGACGACTCGAGCGACCCCAGGGACGGGACGACGGTCACGTCGGCGTACCGATAAAGATCTCCGAGCTGACGATCCGGAACGAACCCCAAGAATCGGATCCGCCCGTCCAGACCGAGCGCATGGGCGCGCGCCTCGAGCGCTTCCCGGAGGGGTCCCTTCCCGGCCAGGAGGACGGTCGGGTTCCGCCCGCGCCGGACGAGCTCGGCGGAGGCCTCGAGCAGCACGGAGACTCCCTTGTACGGGACCAATCGACCGACGAACGCGACGCGCGCCCCGCCGTCCGGGACGGCGTCGGCGGCGACGCACTCGGGTCGGAGGCGGCGGCCGTCGGCGCCCGGTATGCCCAGGCGGTCCACGTCCACGCCCTTGGGGATCACCACGACCTTCGGGAGGTGCTGCGAGAGCACCGGGGAACGCTCGGCGTACCCGCGGCTGTTCGACACGATCGCGCTCGCCTTCGCGAGCGCCGGGTGCGCCGACCAGCGTCGGTACATCCCGGTGATCCACGACGCTCCGGAGCCGGAGCCGGCTGCACCCAGGTCCGCGTCCATGTGATACGTCAGGACGAGCGGAACGGACGCGCGCTCGGCCGCCCGCGCGACCGGCGCCTCGACCAGCGGGAACGGCATGTGGAGGTTCACCACCTTGCTCGACCGCACGGCGCCGAGGAGCCGCGAACGGGCCGCGGGACGAAGTAGCAGCGGCCGCTCGAACGCCTCGCGGGCGGGAAGCCGCTCGACCGAGGCTCCGCCGACGTCTAACGAAGGGGCCGCGGGGTCCCACCGGACGGTGGTCGTGAGGGCCCGGGTCGGCTCGGACCGGGCGAACCCTCGCGCCAGACGGTAGGCGTACTCTTCGGTGCCGCCCCGGTAGGACGGGGGTAGCGGCACGATCACCCCGATCGGGGCGTCAGGGCTCCGGGCGCCGTTCGCCGCGCCCGACATCTACCGGTCCGCCTCCCCTCGGTCAGTGGGACGTCGCTTCGGCCGCGGAGCGAGCGTCCGCGACCAGGTTCCGTCCGAGGTCAAGCAGTTCGCGCGCGCGGTGTTCGTCCCGGCTCTCGGCGAAGATCCGGCAGAGGGGCTCGGTTCCGGACGGTCGGACGAGGACCCACCCGTCCTGGAAGAACGCCTTCACCCCGTCGAGGGTCGACAGCTCCGCGCCCTGGTCGCCGAGCGCGCGCGTGACCGCGGAGACCACGGGCGCGCGCAGCTCCCGCGCGAGCGGGACGTTCGACTTCACGACGGTGTACCGCGGCAGCTCCGCGAGGAGTTCCGAGAGGGGCCGCTTCGCCCGCGCGAGGAGTTCGAGCATCCGCGCGGAGCTCATCGGGCCGTCGCGGGCCACCTGGTGCTCCGGCCAGTAGTAGCCGCCGTTCTCCTCGCCGGCGAACACCGCGTGCTGGTCGATCGCGGCGCGGGCGACCGGCAGCGACCCCGAGCGGGTGATGACGAGCCGGCCCTTGGCCCGGTCGACGACGTCCCGGACGCAGCTCGAGGAGGTGACGCTGGTGACGACCGTCCCGCCGGGATGACGCGCGAGGACGTACTGCGCGAACAGCGCGAGCGCGACCTCGCCGGGGACGAATCGCCCCCGCTCGTCGACGAACGCGGCCCGGTCGGAGTCGCCGTCGTGCGCGACGCCGACGTCCGCTCCGAATTGGAGGACGGCCTTCTTCAGGTCGCCGAGGTTCGCGTCGTTCGGCTCCGACGGACGGCCTGGAAAGAACCCGTCGGGCTGGGCGTGCAGGGTCGAGACGTTCGCGCCGAGTTCGCGGAGCAGCGCCGGACTGGTGACCGCGCTCGTCCCGTTCCCCGGGTCGAGCACCACCCGGAGGCCGCGGGCCGCGATCCCGGCGGGGTCGACGTGGCTTCGGATCGAGCGAACGTACCGCCGGATCCCTTGCGTGTCCGAGACCGGGGTCCGCGCGCGGCGCCAGTCGATCGCGGGAGCGTGGCGCGCGGCGACCGCGGCTTCGATGCGCTCTTCCTCCTCCCGCGTCAGTTCGGTGCCGTCGGGCCCGGTGAATTTCACCCCGTTGAACTCGGTCGGGTTGTGGGACGCGGTGACGGTCAGGCCGAGCCGCGCGTCCAGGGCCCGGACGTTGAACTGGAGGCAGGGCGTCGGCATCGCGCCCATCTCGACGACGTCGAGCCCGTGGACGGCGAGCGTCCCGCCCAGGATCCGAGCGATGCCCGGGCTGGTCGTCCGGAAGTCGTGCGCGAGCAGGACGGTCCCCTCCCCTCCCAAGAACTCCGCGACGGCCCCGGCGACGTCGACCAGGAGCGGCGGCGTGAGCTCGCGCCCGACGACCATTCGAATGCCGTCCGTGCCGAACAAACGCGGCGCGCCCGAAGGTGCCATCGGAGTACCCGGCCGAGGCCGAGACGGATATCTCGGGCGGGGACTATTATAGACTATTCCTCAGGCTGGGGCGTGGTCGCGCCGTCCGCGAGGACCGGCGCGTGGGGCGTCGCCGGGACCTCGAACGGTTCGGCCGGGAGGCCCGGTCGCTCGCGGTAGACCGTGTACGGCGAGTGCGCCACGTTCGCCTCGATCATCGCGAGGTCCCGCTGCACGGGGAACTGCGCGAGCGAGGAGCTGAGGAATCGGAGGGAGCTGAACCCGCGGTCGGACGACCGCTCGAGCCGGAACGCCCGCGAGCGGGCGAGCCCGTTCGGGTCGGGGGAGAGCGCGTCCGCGGCGGCGGGCGGCGCCAGGTCGAGGTACACCTTCCGCTCGCCCTCGGGGATGTGGATGCGGCACGACTGGCCGTACCGGCGCAACGGCCCCTCGGGCAGGGTGATGACGAGCGACCAGGCGCCCGAGACCGCGGCGTCCGGCGTCGGCCGCGCCCGCGGCTCGGACGACGGCGCGATGCCTGTCGGGACGACCTCGACCGAAAGGTCGGGCGCGGAGCCGCGCAACTGGTCGACCAGCGCATCGACCGGCGTCGACCGCGGGTGGGCGGCGGAGATGAACACGCGCTGGTTGTTCAGCGCGAACAGGACCGACTGGAGGTCCCGGACGGTCTGGGGCGGGAGCGGCCCGACGCCCGCAGGTTCGGGGTCGCCGACGACGCCGCCCGGCGCCTGCGGCGCGCGCGAGTACCGGAGGATCGAGAGGAGGATCCGGGCCCCGTCCTGGAAAGCGTGCAGCTTCGCGATCCCGACCCGTTCGCGGTAGATGACGGGAATCTGGGAGACGGAGAGGCCCAGCCGGAACGCCTTGACGAACGCCTCGGCCTCGATGTCGAACCCCTCGGAGACCAGGGCGAGTTGCGGCAGGGCGGAGGTTCGCACCCCCCAGAGGCCGCTGCAGACGTCGAGGATCGTCCCGCGGGAGAGATACCCGGCGAGGAAGTTGAGCACCCCGTTCCCGAGGCGGTGGACGAGCCCGCGCAATTCGCTCATCGCGTGGCGGTCCGGGCGGCGGACCCCGATCGCGAGCTCCGAGCCCGCGGCGAGGAGCGTGGAGATCGTGGGGAGCGCGTCCCCGGGGTAGGTGAAGTCGGCGTCCATCACGATGACGTACGGGACGCCGCGGGACCGGGCCCACTCCATGCCTTCGCGGACGGCCGCGCCCTTCCCCTTGCTCTGCTGGTGCAGGACGGTCGCGCCGAGCGACGCCGCGATCTCGGGGGTGCCGTCCGTCGACCGGCCGTCGATGACGACGACCTCGGGGTCGAAACCGGCTTCCCAGAGCGCCTGCGTCGGGATGTCGTGGATCGTCGCGCGGACGCCCTCCTTTTCGTTGAGCGTCGGGAGCAGAATCACGACGGGGGAGAGTGCGGTGGCCCGACCTTGAGCGGTTATACGTCCCCTCCCGGCGGAGTGGACAAGCATCATCCCCTTGGCGATATAAACCTTGGTGCGGGGGCGCCGGAGCCCGGATTCTCCGTATCGGAACGAATCCACACGGATGCGCACCTATGCTGGCCGAACTCCGGAGCCCGGTCCGCGGGTGGGACGCAAGTATTTTTCCTGCCCGCTTTGGTAAATCCTTATACAAAGCACCCCGCATCGGCGCGGCTCGCCGCCCGGTCCGATGGGGCCGGCGCTGCGTTCCGGAAATCGAGGACGACCGAGATGGCGAGTGAACCCTCCGTCACCGGTCCGCCCCCGACGGAGGACTTGCGGGCGCGCGCGATGGAGGCGGCCGAATGGGCCCGCGGCGCGAAGGGGCGCCCCGCGCCGCTCCCGGGTCCCTCGCCTCCCCCGCGGCGGGCCGTCGGGTGGGTCGCGCGACTCGGCGGCGCGGTCGCGAGCCGCACCGGCGCCGCCTGGATCGCCGCGACCGTGATCTCCGCGTTGATCGCGTGGGGCCTCTCCTACGTCGTCAACAGCGCCCCGATCCCGCCCGGCGGCGACCCGGGCACGTGGATCTCGACGGGGATCGCCTACCTCGGAGGCAGCCACCCGTCGCAGGTGATCCCGCTCGCGTACCCGCCCGTGCTGTTCCCGATGCTGGGCGGCCTCGTCCTGCTCACGGGGAGCCCGATCACCGCGGGCCAGGTGTTCGTCCCGATCCTCTACTTCACGCTCGGGCTCTCGATCTTCTACCTCGCGACCACGATGCTGCGGAGCCGCCTGCTCGCGGTCGTCGTGATGACGTTCCTGCTGATCGACCCGCAACTGCTCCAGATGGTCTTCTGGGGCGCGTACCCGAACCTCCTCGCGTTCGTCTTCATGAATTTCGCCCTCGCGGGGCTCGTCCAGATGGGCCGCGGCGCGGTCGCCCGCGGGGCCCTGATGTTTTGGATCTTCGGGGCGCTGACGATCCTCACCCACTCGCTCGCCGCGATCGTGCTCGCGGGCACGGTGGTGTTCCTGCTCCTGATGTCGTGGGCCGTCCCGCGCCCGACGCGGGGGGAGATCCTGGCCCAGTACCGCACGGGCGAGATCGACGTGCCGTCCGTCATCCGTCGCGGGATCTTCTTCTCCCGCGGCGGGCGCTCGGGCCTGGTGATCTTCGGCACGGTCGTCGGCGCGTACTACGCGCTCACCGGCCTCGCGAAGGTGCCCCACCCGAACTACTTCGTGTCGAACGCGCTCGCGTTCCGGGTCATCGGGCTCGGCGGCGTCTTCCACGCGATCTTCCCGGGAGTCAACCTGGTCTCGCTCTACGCGGTCTACATGCTCGCCCTGTTCGTGATGGCGCTCCTCCTCTGGTACGCCGTCGCGGTGCTCTACAAGCCGAATTGGTTGACGACCCCCGTCTTCGTCCTCCTCGCGATCGGGGTCACGGTGCTCCTGACGCCCGTGGTCGGGTGGATCCTGCGGATCGTCACCGACTACACCCGGTTCGGCTACTTCCTCCTGATCCCGACGGGGCTCGCGGTCGCCTACCTGATCGACCGCGGCTGGCTGTCGGCGCGGTACCGCGCCCGGTCCTACCGGCCGCCCCCGACCACCCGGGAGACGTCGACCCAACGCTGGCTGCGCGAATCGACCCACCCGCGCCGTTCGGTCGCCCTCGGGATGAGCGCGTTCGTGGTCGGGCTGATCGTCGCGGGCGGGATCACCCAACCGGCGATGTGGCGCGAGGAGGCGGCGTTCACGCAGGTCGGGCACAACCAGAACTTCCTCGAGGCGCTCGACCACATCCAGTCGACCGGGATCTCGGGGAGCATCCTCACGGTGCCGGGCGCCGACAAGTGGGCCCGGGCGATCACCGACCGGAACGTCTACGCGCCGTACACCCAGGCCGCCTACCTGTTCTACGCGAGCCAGGTGCTCGACTCTGACCTCTCGTACTACGCCCTGACGAGCCGCTACGCGATCACGAACGGGATCGTGGCCGACTCGATCAAGGGGATCACGGCGCCCAACCTGAACGGGACCCCGAGCTACGGGGTCTACGTCGTCGGGGCGTTCCGCCCGGTCCTCGCGGCCCCGCCGAATTTCATGACGGTCCAGCTCGTCGGGGAGGCGAACCACACCCAGTTCAGCGTGCCCGTCTCGGTGCTTCCCCAGGTCCAGGTCTACAACCAGTCCCCCCCGCTGATCACCATCCAGTACTCGGAGCCGGGCCTGTTCGACCTCTCGATCGACGTGTCGATCGCCGGCGCGTCGCCGTCGTCGTCGTTCAGCTACCTCCTGCAGGCCGAGGGAGGGAACCTCGCGGTGTCGCTGAACGTGACCTTGATCCCGTCCGGCTACACGACGGCCCTGGTCGCCCCGGGGGTCGTCCCGGGCGAGTTCTTCTGGGACACCCAGACCCGGTACATCGGGCCGCTCACGTTCGGGAACGTGACGCCGGTCGGCGCGTTGCGAGGGGTCACGCCGCTCTACCCGGCCAGCGCGACCCCGGCGGTGCTCCTCTCCTACCCGAGCGGCGTCCCGGGCGGGTCGTTGAGCCTCAACGGGACGCTCACGATGACCACCCCGGCCGCGTCGACCCTGTTCAACGTGCTTCCCCCGGTGGTGAACACCCCCCAGGTCTGGTCGAGCCTCGACATCCGGTTCATCCTGATGCGGAACCCCGCGTTCGCCGCCGCGCCGAGCGTCGCCTTCCCGGGGGAGGTCCAGTACCTGATCACGGAGTTCGGCGCCGTATCGATCTACGCGAACGTCGAGTGGACCGACCTCGAGCTCCCGGCGAATTTCCAGTAACCCAAGGCCAATCCGGCCGTCGACATCGATTTTCGGCATGTAGATATACGACAAGCCGGTATTCACCTGCAAGCGCGACCCGGTTCCGAGGGGGCCGGGGGTATCCACTCGCATGGTCGGTCAGGTACTGGACGGTCTATCCCGGCGGAGCCGCGGGATTCGAGTTGTCGCGGCGGTCGCCATCGTGGTCGTCCTCGTGGCGACCCTCGGACTGTCGCTCCAGCCGCTACAGCCGTTGACTCCCCTCGAGGCCCGACTGCTGCTCGCGAGTTCGCCCGCCCCGACGTACAACATCTCGGACGGGCAGTCGATGACCCTGACCGAGCCGAACTCGAAGCTGACCGACACGGTCACGGCGGGGGCGGTCAGCGGGGACAACCGGACCTACACGATCGCGCTCCACGTCACGGTCGCTGAGCCGTCCATCCACGTCAACCTCGAGACGTACCCCCTGACGCAGTGGGGGTACCCCCAGCAGCTCCCCGGTGGGGAGGACAGCCTGCCCCCCCTCTCCGGCTGGACCTGGAAGATCCTCCACGCGGGGGCGAACGACACCTCGAACTGGCGTGCGGTGAGCTGGAGCGGGGAGTTCAACCGGACGACGACGTGGACGAACAACAGCTGGGTGGTCGAGGGGTTCGCCAACCCCGACCTGACGATCAACGTCTATCCGAGCGAGCTCACCGGCACGTTCGTCCCGACCACCGGGTTTGTGACGAACTACCAGGGCGTGGCCGGCGGCCTGCCGGCCAACGACCCCGGCTACGCCACGCTCGCGGCGGGCGTCGACCCGGGGCTGGTCCGGTTCGGGACCGACATCGCCCAGGTGAGCTACGTCTGGAACATCCTGACGAACCAGCCGAAGTTCAACTTCACCTACTTCGACAACCTCGTCAACTTCTCGAACAAGCTGGGGGCGAAGATCGTCCTCTCGCTCCCCGCCGGCTCCTGGGGCGACGGCAACCTCCTCCCGACGGGGATGCCGATCAACACGAGCCTGGTCGTCCAGGGACCGGGGGGCGCCGGCTACTTCCCGACGCTGGGCGCCTACACGGCGTACGTCGACGGGATCGTCAACCACACGGTCGCCGACCACGAGACGATCACGTACTGGAACGTCGGCAACGAGGTGCCGACGTACAGCCAGACCGAGGTCGCCGCGTTCACGGACGTCTTCAACGCGGCGTCCAAGGCGATCCTCGCGAAGCTCCCGAACGCGCTGGTCGGCTCGGACGTGATGATGAACAACTCGTTCGAGAGCTACTTCGCCCACAATGCCCACAAGGTCGGCTTCCTCTCCTTCCACTACTACCCGGCGATCGGTATCTGCGTCGTCGGCAACACCTACTGCCCGCCCGCCGGACCGCCGAACGGGTCGACGGACGAGGTGATGTTCGACCACGCGGCGTACTCGTTCCTCGGGCGGATCAACGCCCCGAACGTCGCGCAGTCGATGTGGCACAACATCACCGGCCACTGGCTTCCGGTGCTCGTGACCGAGACGAACCTGAACGCGGTCGGCGGGTCGGTCGGGACGACCGCGGTCGGGACCGACCCGCGGATCCAGACGCTCTACGGCGCGAGCTGGCTCGATTCCCTCTTGGTCGATTCGGCCGCCCAGAACATCTCGGGCGTCGTCTACTTCACGCTCTCCTCCGCCGTCAATGCGGCCGCGACCATCACCGGACCGTACGGCGGGTGGGGGTTCGGCCTCACCGCGACCAGCCCGACCCACGTCAACACGAAGTACGCGCCCTACTGGGCGCTCCAGATGTGGGGGAAGGCGTTCCCCGCGGGGGCGGCGGGGCTCCGCACGAACGTCTCCGCGAGCGGCGTGCTCTACGCCTACGCGGCGATGAACGGGCGGAACCTCTCGGTCATCGTGATCAACCGGATCAACCTCCCGATCTCGGTCAACCTCAAGATCGCGCACGCGAGCTACACGATCGCCTCCTTGGACGTGCTCGACCAGAACAGCTACGACGAGCAGTACTACGCCGCGAACGACACGACGGTCCTGCTCAAGTCGGGCACGACGGTGACCCATCCCGCCACCTCCTCCGCGATCTCGATCGACGGGTACGGGGTCGCGCTCGCCACGTTCACCCCGGCCGGCACGGGGACGAACGAGACCGGCAACTCCACGGGCAATTCGACCGGAAACTCGACGGGCGGCGGAGGCACCGGCAACTCGACCGGCAACTCGACGGGCAATTCGACGGGCAACTCCACCGGCACGGGGAACTCGACCGGGAACTCGACGGGGAATTCCACCGGCAACTCGACGGGGAACAGCACCGGGGGCTCGACCGGCAACAGCACGGGGAACTCGACGGGCAACTCGACCGGGAACTCCACCGGCAACTCGACGGGCGGCTCCACCGGGAACAGCACGGGCGGTTCCACGGGGAATACGACCGGCAACTCGACGGGCAATTCCACCGGTAATTCCACCGGCAACTCCACCGGCTCCGGCGGCGGGACCGGCAATAGCACCGGGAACGGGACGAGCGGGGACGGCGGGGTCGGGCCCAACTCGACCCGGAACTCGACGGGCTCGTCGAACGGAACCTCCAATTCGACCGCCACGGGCGTCGCCCCGACGATCTCCGATGGGGCAAGGGCCCACCTGTTCGGCCTCTGGGTCCCGACCTGGCTCCTCGGCGTGGTCGTCGTGTTCGTCGTCTGCGCGCTCGGCGGCCTCGCCGCCGCGTGGGGCTCGGCGGCACGCCAGTGGAAGCAGGGGCGCCGGCCGTCGCGTCGACCGCCGCGCCGCCGCTGACGACCGTCCGAGTTCAAATACCGCGGCCGGTCTGCGCGCCGGGGTCCTTCGGTGGCGCGACGGCTCCGTTCGGCACGATGGCGCGCGGTCTGCGCGGCGGTCGCGGTGCTCGCGGTGGTCGGGGGGAGCGGCGGCGCACCCGCGCATCTCGGATCGGGTCCCTTCGCAATCGGGTCGGGCGTTTCGGACGCCGCGGCTTCGCGAAGCCCGTCGCCGGCCGCCACCGAGCTCCCGTCGGCGACCGGCGCGACGTGGACGAACCTCACCGCCTACCTCCGGCCGGCGCCCGCCGCCCGCAGCGACCCGGCGTTCGCCTCCGACCCGAGCGCCGGGACCGCGCTCCTGTTCGGCGGGCACAACGGGAGCACGGTCTACGGCGACACCTGGCTCTACGAGAACTCGACCTGGGTCCCCGAGACTCCCCTCTCGATCGGTCCCACCGATTCGCCCTCCCCCCGCTGGGGAGCGGCGATGACGTTCGACCCGGCCGACGGCGCGTACCTCCTGTTCGGCGGACGGAACGCCGGGGCCTGGCTGAACGACACGTGGCTCTGGAAGGATGGGACGTGGACGGAGGTGCCCACCGGACCGGCCCCCGCCGCCCGGTCGTACGCGAGCCTCGCCGACGTGCCGACCGCCCCGTGGAACGCCCCGATCC
This sequence comes from Thermoplasmata archaeon, assembly GCA_030037815.1. GTDB lineage: Archaea > Thermoplasmatota > Thermoplasmata > Lutacidiplasmatales > UBA184 > Lutacidiplasma. Next base: position 10,943 of record JASHPZ010000076.1, read on the forward strand.
TGTTCGGGGGGAACGCGCTCCTCCCGTTCAACGACACGTGGGAGTTCGCGAACGACTCCTGGACCAACCTCACCCCGACCCTCCCGACGGCGCCGTCCCCGCGCTACGGCGCCGGCGCGGCGTACGATCCGGACGCGGGCGCCCTGATCGTGTTCGGGGGGTACGACGACCCCTCCACGGGTGGAACGGGGGCGCTGGCCGACACGTGGGCGTTCGGCGCGGGCGGCTGGACGCGACTCGCGACCGCCCTCGGGCCGTCGGCGCGCCTCTCCCCGGTGGCCGTCTTCGCCCCGACCTTGGGCGGCCTGCTGCTCTACGGCGGGATCAACCCGCAGGGCGCCCGGCTCGGAGACCTCTGGGCGCTCTCGAACTCCACCTGGACGGAGGTCTCCCCCTCCGAGAACCTCTCGCTCGCCGCGCGGTCGGGGGCCGGCGCCGGGGGGCTCGACCCGGACGGCACCTGGTCGATGGTCCTGTTCGGCGGGGCGTTCAACGCGCTCTACAACGGCAACGACACCTGGGTCTACGGCGCGCCGCCGCCGCTCGGAGTGGCCGGCCCGGTGGCCCCGAGGACGACCATCGACGTCGGGCAGAGCCTCGCCTTCTCCGCGTTCGCCTACGGCGGGACTCCGCCCTACAGTTACGCCTGGGCGTTCGACGCCGCCATCTGTCCGAGCGTCGACGCCGCGTCGACCAACTGCACGCCGGTCGTCCCGCCGGCCGACCTCGGCCGCGCCCTCCTCGTGCGCGTCACCGTGAACGACTCGAACGGGAGCTCCGTCACGTCCTCGCCGCTCGAGCTGTTCGTGAACCCGGCGGTCTCCGCGGAGCTGACGTTCACCCCCCCCACCACCGTTCCGACCGTCGGTGCGACCCTGACGATCGCGGTCGAAGTCACGGGCGGAACCGCCCCGTACACGTTCGCCATGGCGAACCTACCCCCCGGCTGCGCCGCGTCGCGGCCCGGAACGTTCCAGTGCGTCCTGACAACGCCCGGCGTCTACAACGTCTCGGCCCACGTGACGGACGATACCGGCGCGGCGACCGACTCGAACGCGGAGACGCTGTTCGTCTCGGCGGCGCCCGCCTCGGGGTCGTCGCCCAACCGCTCGGCCTGGGTGGACGCGATCCTGGTCGGAGGCGGCGTCGGCGCAGTCGGCGTGGCGGCGGCCGTCGCGTACTGGCGGCAGCGGCCGAAGTCGCCCGCGGCGGTCACGGGGTGGGCCGGTCCGCCGCCGTCGGGGCCCCGCCCCGCCGCCGGCGGCGGGCCACGACCAGCGCCGCCAACAGGAGGATCCCCGCCACCGCCGCCGCGCTGACGTAGCCCGCGAACGTCGCGAACGGAAGGCCGAACACCTGGCTGGCCCCGTTGCCGGCGAGCGGCGCCGTGACGTTGACGTTGTAGGAGAACAGGAGCAGCGGGGTGAACCCCGGCTGGTCGGGGGACTGGTAGTCCCAGAACCGCAGGCCGACCGACTGACCGACCTCCGAGAGGTTCCCGACCGCGGGGAGCGTCATGCAGACCGGCAGGCTCGCGCTCGCCGGGACGGTCTCGTTCACCTGGAAGAAGTCGTACGTCCCCTTCGCCACGGTCGCGTGGAGGGAGAACGTCCGGCCGACGATGTCGTTGCCGTTGAAGCAGAAGCTGTACGACTGCCCCGCGTGCAGGTTGAGGAGGTTCGACGCCTCCTTCGCGACGAGCTCGTCCGGCACGACCGTCTGGTTGCTCGCGGAGTCGAGCGGCCCGGAGGAGACGACCGGGTCGTTCGGCGTCCCGGTGAAGAGCGTCCAGTTCCATCGGAACGCGAGCACGGTCGTGTTCCACGGCCGGCTCGTCATCACCGCGAGCGTCTGCGACGAAAAGGCGACGTGGTCCCCGGCGCCGTTCAGGAAGATCGCCGAGTGGTTGAGCGGGGTGGTCGGGAGGCTGAACGGCCCCTGCCACGAGGGACCGTTCACGGTGTAGAGCGCGGTCTTGTTCGAGATCGTGACGTTCCCGCCTGCGACCGGGAACGTGACGGCGACCCCCGGGACGCGGACGGTCATGCCGGCGTCGGCGGCGGTGTAGTTCCCCACTTCGAACTCGTACTGGGACGCGATCACGGCGTCGGCCCCGACCTCGAGCTCCGACCCGTACGGGGTCTCGGGGGGCCGGGTCGTGAGCGCGAAGTTACCCGAATAGGAGGTCGGGAAGTTCGCGACGTGGACGGTCCCCGACGGTCCCGTCCCGTTCGCGTGCGGCGGATTCAGGACGATGAGCGTGACCGTCGCGGCGGCGACCGCGACCGCCGCCACGAACAACGCCAGGGCGAGCGCCCCGAGCCGATCCGGCACGGCGGGGCCGAGGGGGAGCCCCGCATAAGCCTGCCCGACGGGCCCGGTTCCGCGCAACCCCTTAAGCCGAGTGGCGCTAGCGCGCGGTCGAGATGCTCCCCTCCGGGTTCCGGGGACGCCGTCCCAATCGGGTCGACCGGCGCGCCGGTACCGTTGCGATCGTCCTGCTCGTCGTGGGGACGGCCTTCGCGACGCCGCTCGCGCCGCACCTGGTCGCGGCGCTCGCCGACTCGGCTCGCGTCGGTGCGCAGATGTTGGCCGCCGCGGCGTCCACCCTCTCGGAAGGGTCCGGGCCCGCGGCCGGAACGGCCGAGGCCTGCTCGGTCGGGTCCGGCGGCGCCGCGACCTGCGGCCCGTCCGCCAACGGTTCGACGGGCTGGTCGACCGTCTCGGGGCCCGCGCCCCCGGCGCGCGAGCTCTCGACCATGGCCTACGACGCGGCCGACGGGTACGTCGTCCTGTTCGGCGGATGCGGTCGCGTCTGCGCGATGAACGACACCTGGACGTTCGCGAACGGCGTGTGGACGAACGTGACCGGGACGACCGGACCGACGCCCCCGGGGCGGTCGGACGCGGCCATGACCTATTTCGACGACGCGCCGTCGACGACGTACGTGCTGATGTTCGGCGGCCTCAACCCGACCGGCTTCCTCCAGGACACCTGGGGATTCGCGGGGGGGCATTGGAAGAAGATCCTCGCGGGAGGGGCGGGCCACGCCGTCCCCGCCGGCCGGTTCGGCGCCGCCCTCACCTACGACAACGCGACCCACGACGCCGTACTGTTCGGCGGCGGCGGCTACTACAAGCTCAAGACGTACCTTAACGACACATGGACGTTCGACGGCGCGTACTGGACGATCGACCCGACGAACGCGAGCCCGGCGCCGCGGATCAACGCCGCCATCGGCTACGACCCGTCGCTCGCGACGGTCGTCCTGTTCGGCGGCCTCCTGACCACGGGGTTCGGCCACGACACGTGGGAGCTCGCGGCGAACGGCACCTGGGTCAAACTCGTCCGCACCGTGTTCCCGTCGGCGCGCGGCGGCGCGGTGTTCGCCTGGGACCCCGCGCTCGGCGGACTCTTCCTGTTCGGCGGGCTCAGCCAGTACGGGTTCCTGAACGACTCGTGGGAGTTCAACGGAAAGTGGGTCCCGCTCTCCGCTCCGGGCGCCCCGCCCCAGCGGACGTGGGCCGCGTCGACGTTCGACCCGGCGACGGGGAGCCTCCTCGTCTTCGGCGGGTGGAACCTCTCCCGCATCTACGGGGACGTTTGGTCGTACGGTAACCTCTCCAACGCGACCGACCGAACGACGGCCCTCGCGGGCGCCGCTCCGAATCGGAACGTCACGGCGCTCCTGGTGCCAATCCCCGCGCTCGCGCTTTCGGCCCGGGCGACTCGGCACGTCCGCCGCGCGTAGCGGCCGGTCCGCCCGCGCCTACGCGAGGTCGCGCAGCCACACGGGTAGCTGGTTCACGAGCTCGGTCGCGCCGACGAGGCCAGCGGATCGCGCCCCGACCGACGGGAGAGGGTCGGGCGCCCCGACGACGCCGAGGGCGCTCGCGACGGGGACGAGCCCCTGTCCGAGGGCGACGACGTGGACGACCAGCTCCGACGCGCCGACTCCGGTCAGTTCGAGCGTGTGGCGCTCCTGACCCAGGGACGCGTTGTAAAGCACGACGCCCTGAGGGGTCGCGACGCGCACGGCGTACCCTAGGGGTGCCGCGCCGACCCCGTCCGACCACTCCACCCGGAGGGTGCCCCCGGAGATCGACGTCCCGTCGATGACGGGCGTCGCGACCCGCCCCATCGGCTGGACGCCCGACGGGTCGGGATAGACGGCCCCGGTGGGGGCAACGTAGAACGGAGCCCGTGGAGTCTCGTTGAAGTCGAAGTAGCTCAAGAGGTTCGGAGCGTCCGCGTCCCGCGGCCCGACCGGGTTGAGCCCGTAGCGCTCCTCCACGAACTTGAGGATCGACCCGAACGACCCGTTGTCCGGGTCGACGAAGTTGTAGCGCGCGTACGGGCTCACGACGAGGAGCGGGACCCGGAAGCCGAGCCCGTAGCCGTCCACCTGCGGCGGAGGGACGGAGTCGTAGAAGCCGCCGTACTCGTCCCACGTGACGAAGATCGCGCTCGAGTTCCAGATCGAGCTGTTCTCGATCGCGTCGATCACCGAGAGCGTCCAATTCTGCCCCGTGAGGACGTCGTACGGCGGGTGCTCACTGTCGGTCGCGATCGGGATGATCCACGAGACGTTCGGCGCCGTGCCGTTCGCGAGGTCCCCGAAGATCTGGGTGTTCGGCACGAAATGTGACGCGAACGGCTCGTTGTAGGAGGACGCCTTCGCGACCAGGACGTTCCAGTACTTCCAGGTCGTTCCGTTGCCGATCGCCTGCTGGTAGGTGCCCGGCGGGATGGTGAAGTCGTAGTACTTCCAGCTCTCCGACGAGTTCTCGAGCTGGTCCATCAACGTCGGGGTCTGATTCGCCTCATGGAGGTAGGCGACGCCCGCGGGGTTCAGCGTTCCGTTCGCGTAGGTGAAGTTGGAGGTGAAGTAGGAGGCGTTCGGGGCCATGCCCGACACGATGAGCCAGTGATTCGGGAGGCTGTAGCTGAGTCCGCCCGAGAAGAAGTCGTCGCCCAGCGCGTACTCCTCGGCGAGGTCCCAGTACCCGCCGAGGGTGGTGCCGGTGTAGTACCCCATCGCGAGCGGGTTGCCCCCGATCGCCGAGACGAACCCGTCCATCTTCCCGTTGTCCCACGCCTCGTGGGCGTTCACCCATGCATGCCCGATGTCGTCCGTCATCGTCATGCCGGGCGGGTACGGGTACGGCTGCACGCAGCCGGCGGAGGTATTGTTGAGGTTGTACGGCAGGCAGACGCCCGAGGGCGTGCCGATCGACGTGTTCGAGCAGACCGGTCCGGTCGCGTTGCAGTAGGTGCCGAAGTAGCTGTCGAACGCGCGATTCTCCTGGTCGATGATGAAGATGTGTTGGATCTTGTCGACGCCCGGGGTCGTCGGCGTCGACGACGGGGTCGAGTTCGGCTTCGCGTGGCTGGTGTACCAGTAGTACCCGCCCCCGGCCGAGCCGGCGACCACGAGCACGGCCAACAGCGAGATCCACACGGTCCAGCGCCGGCGGGGCCGTCGGGCGCTCGAAGCGTTCGTCACCGTTCGGCCTTACCCCCGCGCGCGGCGCGGACTCGGCGAGCGGTGGGCGGCGCCGCTCAAAACCCCTCCGCCCGAGGGGCCCCCTCGGGGACGACCCGCGCGGGACAAGGCGACCGGCGCGAAAACTTGGGGTGTTATATATCCGAATACGTGTGAGTGCGCACTCAAGCTGGCGTCCGGGTCGCCGAGCAATGGAGCAGTCGCACTCGAGTACCTCTGGCGTGGTCACTCTCGACGAACGAGCGGTCGGTCCGGCGATCTCGCCGGGTCCGGAGCGGGGCGGACGGCGCCGCGCGACGTCCCGCTTCGCGATCGGCGGGGCCCTCGGGGCGTTGGCGGTCGTGCTGGTGCTCTCCGCGAGCAGCCTTCCCCAAACCTCCCCCGCGGCGGCCCGCGGAGTTCCGGCCCTGCTCACGCCGGGGAGCTATCCCGAACTACCGGGGTGGGACTCCCCCACCTACCTGCACACGACCACCCGGAGTGCGACCGCGGGCGGCGAGACCGTCCTGTCGGCCGCGACGGCCGCGAACCTCACGCTCCTCTGGTCGTACGACACCGGGGGCCCGGTCTTCTCGTCGCCGGCCGTCGTGAACGGGGTCGCATACTTCGGATCGTGGGACGGGTACGAGTACGCGGTGCAGCTCGAGACCGGCCAACTCGTCTGGAAGACGTTCCTCGGCACGGCGGCGAACGAGTGCGGCGCGGGGGCGCTGGGGGTAACCTCGTCCGCGACGGTCGCGAATGGGACGCTGTACGTCGGGGGCGGCGACGCCCACTGGTATGCGCTCTCCGCGCTCAACGGCTCGGTCCTTTGGAACACGACGTACGGCGCCACCGCGAACGGGTTCTACGCGTGGTCGAGCCCGCTGCTCCTGGGGTCCGACATGTACGTCGGGATCTCGAGCCAGTGCGACCACCCGCTCGTCCCGGCCGCGCTCCTCGAGATCAACACGGTGTCGCACCAGATCGTCCACCAGTTCAACACGACGTTCAACCGCACGCGGGGGGCGAGCATCTGGTCGTCGCCGTCGTACGACCCGTGGAACAACGAGATCTTCGCGACCACCGGCAACCCGAGCGTCCAGGCCGGCTCGGTGCCGTACGGCGACTCCATCCTGCAGTTCAACGCGACGACCCTCGCCCTCGAGGGGAGCTGGCAGTTGCCCGCGAGCCAGATCATCGTGGACGGCGACTTCGGGGCCACCCCGACCGTCTTCCTCCCGGTCGCCGGGCGGCCGATCGTGGTCGCGGAGAACAAGAACGGCGTCGAGTATGCGTGGAACGCCACCAACGTCTCGAAGGGCCCGATCTGGGAGGACGTGGTCGCGAACGCGTCCGTGGCCGACTCGATCGCGCCCGCCTCGTGGGGGGGCGGCCGGCTCTTCGTCGGCGCCTCCCAGACGGTCCTGGCCGGAAAAGTCGTCAACGGAGGCGTGCGGGCCGTCAACCCCCTCACCGGCGCGGTCGAGTGGAGCCGGTCCGAGTGGCAGAACGTGATGACCGCGCCGTCGTACTCGAACGGCCTCGTGTTCATCGACTCCGGTCACCACCTCGACGTCGCGAACGCCGCGACGGGACGGACGGTCGTCAGCCTGACCGCGCTCGGGAACCTGATGTCCGCACCGGTCGTCTCGCACGGCGAAGTGCTGGTGGGGGCCGTGAACGGCAACGAGTACGCCTACGGGCTTCCGATGAACGTCGTCCTTTCGGCCAGCGTCGGGGTCAACGCGCAGAAGGTCACCTTCAGCGGCAGCGTGTCGGGCGGCTTCCCCGCCTACCGCTACGCCTGGGCGTTCGGCGACAGGGGGACCTCGACGGCGGCGAAGGTGACCCACACGTTCGCGACGCCCGGGGTCTACAACGTCACCTTGACCGTGACCGACCGCACCGGGGCCGTGGCCAACGCCACCGTCCAGGTGATCGTCTCCGCCCCGCGGCGTCTTGAAGGGGAGACGCCTGCCGACTCTCGCGGCTCAGGGTAGGAGGACCGGTATGGAAGCATCGGAAGGTCCGCGCGGTGCGCGGAACCGGCCCACACGGTCGGTCGCGCTCGGCGTCACCGCGGGGCTCGCCGTGGTCGTGGCCGCGCTCTTCGTCTCGCCCGCCGGCGTCGTCGGCTACGGCCCTTCGACGACCCAGACCGCACAAACATCCAGCCAGTGCCCGACGCTCAACCTGCCGACGCCGATCTGCCACGTCTACATCCTGATGGACGAGAACCAGGGCCGCGGCTACGTCCTCGGGCATGCCCCCTACCAGGAGTACCTCGCGAACACCTACGCGTTCGCGAACCAGTACTACTCGCTGATGCACTACTCGTTCCCGAACTACCTCGCCGACACGTCCGGCCGCGCGACCAACCAGGTGCACATCATCCCCACGCGGCCTCCGTACACCGGAACGGTCGTCGACCTCCTCAACGCCCACGCGCCGTCCCTCTCCTGGATGGCCTACATGCAGTCGATGCCGGGTCCGTGCGACAACGTCTCGACCCACGAATACAAAACCGCGCACAACGCGTTCGTCTGGTACTCGAGCATCCACGACAACAAGACGCTCTGCCGCGCGCACGACGTCGGGTTCAACCTGTTCAACAGTCTCGTGAAGGCGAAGAACTGGTCCGCGCTGCCGACCTACGCCTGGTTCTCGCCCAACTCCACCGACGACTGCTGGCTCTCGGGGGAGAAGAGCTGCGACCCGTGGCTGAAGAGCTGGCTCGCCCCGCTGATCAACGACACGTTCTTCCAGAGCACGGCGTTCTTCATCACCTACGACGAGAGCGCGGTGAACGACACCCGCGGGATCAACGGGACGGTCGGCGGCGGCCTGATCTACACGGCGCTCGTGAGCCCGTACGCGTGCATGGGCACGAAGGTCAACACGCCGTACAACGACTACAACATGCTGACGACCACGGAGTGGCTGCTCGGCCTGGGCCAGCTCAACTCGAACGACAACTGGACGCAGCACCCGCCGATGAAGAATCTCTTCTGCTTCCCGCCGGGGTCCGGCGGGTCGGGCCCGGTCCTCACGCACCCGAACGTTGCGGCCCTCGCGAACCTCGCCGCGCTCGAGCGTCGGCGCCCCGAGAGCGCGGCCGATGTCGCCCTCTGACCGGGCGAGTTCCGTTCGCTCTAAATAGGCCCCCCACTCATGGCGCCGACCGACTGAGGGAATGCGCATGCATCCGCGGTACCGCGTATTCGTAGATTTCGACGGGACGCTGGTCGGGCCGAACGTCGCGATCCTCCTGGTCGAGAAGTTCTGCCCGAACGGGGAGGCCGTCGCGCACGAGGTCGACCAGCTCCTCCACTCGGGTCAGATCACGCTGCGCCAAGCTTGGGAGCGCCAGGCGGCGCTCCTGCCCGCGGACCGGATCGCGGAGATGACCCGCTGGGCGGCGGAGACGATCCCGCTCCGCGCCGGGGCGCGGGAGTTCTTGACGCTCCTGCGCGAGCACGGGGTCCCGACGGCCGTCGTCTCGGGCGGTCTCGACTTCTACATCCGGGCGGTCCTCGACCGCGAGGGGTTCAACCTCCCGTTCCTCTCGGACACGCTGGAGCGTACGCCGGACGGCGCGGTCCGCGTGCTCCACCCGTTCGGCCACGCGACCTGCCGACTGTGCGGGATCTGTAAGGCGCAGGTCGTCCGGTCGAAGGAACCGGAGCGCGAACTGACGGTCTTCCTCGGCGACGGCAGCACGGACCGGTACGGCGCCGAGGTGGCCGACGTCGTCTTTGCGCGCCACCGCCTCAAGACGTACTGCGAGCGCTCGGGCGTCCAGTTCTACCCGTTCGAGGACTTCCCTGAGGTCACCGACCGGTTCCACGGTTGGTTGACGGGGCGCACGCCCGGACCGGCGCGACGCGCGGTCGGGCTCGCCGACTCTCCCTGTCCGATCTCGCAGCAACTCGCCGCCCCGCGGGTCCGTTCGGCGCCGACGGGCCTCGCGCCCGCGGGCACCGCGGCCGTCCCCGGCGCGGTGGAGGGCGCGTGAACGCGATCGGTCGTCGGCCG